>NZ_JAVREK010000001.1:0-409145 GCF_031845375.1 Streptomonospora wellingtoniae | reverse complement strand
ATAATCCTCATAGGCGCCACTCCAGTATCGGGATGCGCAGTCCCACCGCGTTCGAAGGGCTCAACCTGCCCTCAGACACCCGCGGCTGACCTCACCGACGGTGTCCGTGCAAGCGGGGGAAGCTCACCCTCGACCAGATCCGCGCACGCCTGACCGGCGGAGAAGTCACCACCGAAGTCCCCACCACCGGCCAGTGGCTGCACATCTGGGTCGCCAACGCCGACATCGCCGAAACCACCCGCAGCAACTACCGCGGCCACATCCGCAACCACTTCGAAGCCCACCTCGGCCCCATCCCCCTGGACAAACTCCGACTGGGCCACATCCAAGCCTGCTTCGACGCCATCGAGGAACGCAACGACTACATCCGCGCCGCCCGTGCCTCGAAGGACCTCCAGGTGCGGACGAGCGTGCGCGGGATGCGGGTGGCCGGAACCGCCTCCAAGCACCGCTTCAAGGCCACGCTGCGCCGCGCCCTCAACGTCGCCATCTCCCGACCCGACCTGCCCATCACCACCAACCCCGCCGCCCACCTGGCCCTGCCCAGCAGCCGGCGGCCCCGCCCCATGGTCTGGACCGCCGAACGCGTCAAGCAGTGGCGCCGCACCGGCGAGGTCCCTTCGGCGGTGATGGTCTGGACCCCCGAACAGACCCGCACCTTCCTCGACCGCGCCAAACGCGACCGGCTCTATGCCCTGTTCCACTTGATCGCGTTCAAAGGCCCCCGCCGCGGCGAAGCGGTCGGGCTGCCCTGGTCCAACACCCGCCTGGACGAGCACGCCGTTGACATCCGCACCCAGATCGTGCAGCTGGGCTGGGGCACCGTCACCACCACCCCCAAGAGCGACGCTGGCGAGCGCACCATCACCCTCGACGCCGAAACCGTCCGGGTGCTGCGCGAGTGGCGCCGCTGCCAGAAACGCGAACGCCTGGCCGCCGGCCCCCACTGGCAGGAGTCCGGGCTGGTGTTCACCCACCCCGACGGCTCCGCCCTGCACCCTGCCCAGGTCACCCTGCTGTTCCAGCAATTGGCCCAGGAGGCCCAGTTGCCGCCGGTGCGGCTGCACGACCTGCGCCACGGCGCGGCCTCGATGAGCCTGGCCGCCGGGGTCGACATCAAGGTCGTCTCCGCCGAACTGGGCCACGCCACCACCGGGTTCACCCAGGACACCTACCAGAGCGTGTTCCCCCAGGTCGCCCGCCAGGCCGCCGAGGCCACCGCCAACCTCATCTCCGGCAAGACATCAGCCGACCACGGGTGAGCCCGCCGCCCGTCGGTCCGGTGCCAGCGGCGCCGCAGGCGCCGGACCGACGGCCGTCGAGAGCCCGCTCTCCGAGCGCGGCCGCGGACACCTGCCCGATACGTCAGCGCTTCTCACCACCGAAGGGAGACTGCGCCATGGCTGCCCCGTCCCGCAGCGTCCACCTCAGCCACCCCCTGCTCAGCAAGGACATCCTGCTCGCCAACCTCCGCGCGACCATCGCCGCCTCCCCTCCGAGAGGATCGTGGAGGCGCTGGCCCGACTGTTCACCGCCACGTCAACGACCGTCTCGACCAAGGGTTCACCTGGATCCCGCGCTACACCGCCGTGATCGGCCCCTACGGCGAGCCCGGTGGGCCCTCGCTGGAGCAGATGGACCAACTCATCCGCACCAGCTTCGAGGACTTCCTGCTCCTCATGCCCGGCAGCAAGAGGCGCTGACCGCCGTGCCACGGTGGCGCTCATCCGGAGGCTCACCCCCGCTCGCGCGGGGCGCACCCGAGCTCGACGAGCGGGTGTTTAGCCAGGACCGGCTCACCCCCGCTCGCGCGGGGCGCACAGACCAGCCCACCGCGAGGAGGCCGCCGTGCAGGCTCACCCCCGCTCGCGCGGGGCGCACGTCCTCCCCCGGGATCTCCAGGTCGACGGAGCTGGCTCACCCCCGCTCGCGCGGGGCGCACGGGGCGCGGGTGTCGTCTGTCATCGTCGCCCCCGGCTCACCCCCGCTCGCGCGGGGCGCACTACGTGCACGAGGAGCTCGACGGCCACGAGGGCGGCTCACCCCCGCTCGCGCGGGGCGCACCGGCACGTGCGCGGCAGCGGGATCGGGGCGAACGGCTCACCCCCGCTCGCGCGGGGCGCACCGCCGTGATCTGCTCGGGCCACAGCAGCGCATCGGCTCACCCCCGCTCGCGCGGGGCGCACTCGGCACCGATGTCGAGGCGCCCCAGCGGACGCGGCTCACCCCCGCTCGCGCGGGGCGCACAGGACACGGTCGAAGTCGCGCTGCTGACCAAGCGGCTCACCCCCGCTCGCGCGGGGCGCACGGACCCGCCCCGTCTGGGAGGAGCTGAAGCACCGGCTCACCCCCGCTCGCGCGGGGCGCACGCCCGGTGCATATCGACGCCGGGGCGGGACACCGGCTCACCCCCGCTCGCGCGGGGCGCACGGCTGCGCCTGGCCGCCGACGGCGACGCCGCGGCGGTGACCCGCGGCTCACCCCCGCTCGCGCGGGGCGCACCGCATCGCCCGCCACACCGAGTACCCCTCGTACGGCTCACCCCCGCTCGCGCGGGGCGCACGCGGTGAGCTTGTCGACCTCCCCCGACAGCGCCGGCTCACCCCCGCTCGCGCGGGGCGCACCCGTAGTTGTAGCCGCACATGTTGATCACGACCGGCTCACCCCCGCTCGCGCGGGGCGCACGCCTCGATCGCGCCCGTGAGGTTGGTCAACGCCGGCTCACCCCCGCTCGCGCGGGGCGCACGCCTGGGTGACGGTGGCCGTCGACGTCGGCCACGGCTCACCCCCGCTCGCGCGGGGCGCACTATGCAGAGTCGATGATCGCGGTCGCGGTCGCCGGCTCACCCCCGCTCGCGCGGGGCGCACCGCATCACCGCCCGCCTGGAGGCAGTGCGTACCGGCTCACCCCCGCTCGCGCGGGGCGCACGGCCCTGTAGGAATCACCGTGGCGGAGCCGGACGGCTCACCCCCGCTCGCGCGGGGCGCACGGAGTAGTTGCGTTCCTGAGCACTCACATCGGCGGCTCACCCCCGCTCGCGCGGGGCGCACGACGCGGGGGTTGCCGCAGTGGTGTCGGCGGGCGGCTCACCCCCGCTCGCGCGGGGCGCACTACACAGCATTTACAGAGCGAGGGCGCGCACTCGGCTCACCCCCGCTCGCGCGGGGCGCACAGGCGCGTGCCCACCGGCTGCACAACGCCGAACGGCTCACCCCCGCTCGCGCGGGGCGCACCAGCGGCGCGCTGAGACGATGCTCTACCACTACGGCTCACCCCCGCTCGCGCGGGGCGCACCAGTCCCGGCGTCGGTGCAGGTGAGGCCGACGCGGCTCACCCCCGCTCGCGCGGGGCGCACACTCACCGACCTGCAGCTTCAGAAGGGCGTTACCGTTTTGTTGTCGCCCTCCGCGAGCGTCGGCGGACGTTGCCGGAAGGCGACGAGCGTCATCCCATCGAAATCCGTGGGATAGCGCCGCCGCCCTCCGGACGTACGGAGTTCGAAGCCTTGCTCATTGCTGGCGGGATACACCAGAACTGCCGTGCCCTCCCCTACACACCCGCACGTCGCCTCCCAAAGCTCATCTCGAACGCGAGCGGAGACAGTGCCCACATACAATTCGGGGGTGACCTCCAGGAGCCACCGGGTCAACGCACCGCGCAGGTGGTCGGGCACCGCGGTAGCGGCGATGGTGATCATCGAAGCCATCAGCCCTCACTTTCCCATAACGGCTCCGGGCCGCCGGGGGCGCCGGTCATTCGGCTTCACCTGCATGGTTGACGGCACCGGGCACCACACCCGAAACGGGATCCCACAGGTCGACGACCTGTTCTTCAAGGTCTGGGGTCGCGATGGCGACGTCGGGTGCCAGCAGGCGCTGGATATCGGTGACGATGCGCGGTAGCAACTGAAACAGCCGCAGCTGGTCGCGGAAGTGGCGGCGGGCCTGCTGCTCGGGGTGCGTAGCGCGGTTCAGCGAGAAGGCCAGCGGAATGGTGAGTTCGGCTTTGTAGAGATCGGCGATGTCGTAGACGAAGGCCTGCTGGTTGCCGCTGTGGATGAATCCCAGGGCCGGCGAGCACCCCAGAGCCACCACGGCGGCGTGAACGATGCCGTACAGACAGGTGTTGGCCGAGGACAAGGCGAGATTCACCGGGTCCTGGTCGTCCCAGTCCTCGGGGTCATACGAGCGGCGAAACCGGCCGAGCTTGTACTGCTGGGCCAACAGGCGATACATGGCCTTGATGCGCTGGCCCTCCATACCGCGCATCTGGGCCAGGGAGGCTTCAGGCGCCACAGCGGCGTCGCCGAACCGCTGGGCATACATCCGCCGCGCGACCGCCAAGCGCTGGTGGGGGTCGGCCCAGGCTCGTGCCTGGTGTTCGAGCCAGTCGGTGCTCAGGGAATGGGCGACCATGGCGGAGTAGCAGCGCACACCGCCTGCACCGGTGGCCACGACGGTGGTGCCGTGGCGGGCGAGCGTGGTCAGGGCTCGCGCCGTGATGGAGGTTCCCGGGCCCAGAAGCAGGCTGCTGAGCGCGGCCGTGGGCAGGTAGACGTATTCGCTGCCGCGCTTCTCGGTGGCCACGTGGGCGCAGATGCCGGTGTCGTCCTGGTAGACGCGCACGACGTCGAGGTAGAGGAAGGACAGGGAGTCGGCCACGCGGGGGAGCATGGCCACGGTGGGCGCGGCGAGTTTGCGGCGGGCCGGGGTGCTCATGCCGACCCTCGGGCCGGGGCCAGGCTCAGCAGGCCGCAGCCGTAGGCCTTGCCGCGCCCGATTCCCTCGACGGTGCGCTGGCGCAACAGGTCGGCGTCGTCGATATGGGCGGTGCCCTCGAACAGGGTGCGGGCGTGGCGGATACGGCGCTTGTCTTGGGCGCGTTCACCGCGGGCGGCATCCAGTGGGCGGGCGTGCAGGGTCTCGACTTTGATGCCGGCCGCTTCGGACTGGGTCAGCCACCACTGCTCGGCCGCCTTTCCGCTCAGGGGGACGACCGCGGGGGCACCGTGCTCTTGGCGGGTGGTGCGACCGGGGCGGCGGATGGGGTTGGCGGCGATGCGGTAGTGGACGCGGCGCCCGTGGGCCAGGGCCTGCAGGAGTGGGGTGATCTCGCGGATCTGGGTGGTGGCGTAGTCGGCGGGCAGGCGCTCCAACTGGGGGGCGGTGGTGCTTTGCAGCAGGATCTGGGGGGCGGTTTCGGTGTCCTCGACGCGGAAGAGGACGCCGAAGCTGCGTCGTGCGTCGTCGGTGTCGTCGGGGAACAGGCTCATGAGGCGGTGGTGCATGCCCACGGCGCTGGCCAGGTCGCGGCGGGCTTCGCGTCGGCGCAGGTCGGGGCGGATGCGGGTGAGCCAGACGGTCATGGGGTGAGTCCTCCCAGGGGGGCGGCGTGGTCGCCGAGGTAGGTCTCCAGCGCGGTGAGGTAGTCGGTGCCCAGGCCGGCGCACTGCTGCCCGGGCCGGTCGAGGGTGCGGCTGTACAGGGGGCGGGCCCGGTAGCGGCGCTGTTGGGGGTGGAAGCTGATCGGGTCGTCGTTGGCTTCGCCGATGGCATCGCCCCCGGACTCAGCGGGGTTCTCGTCGGCGGGTGGCAGGTGGTCCAGCGGCCGGTCGCTGTGGAGGGTGACCCGGGTGTCGGGCCCGGTGCCGCCGTTGTGCTCACCGCTCGGACCTTGGCGGGCCAGCGGCAGGTGGATGAGGTGGTGCCAGGGAGCGTGCGTGCGCCCCAGCAGCAGGGGGCCGCTGGGCGGGCAGGCGCGCCGCCCGAGGTAGGGCGGCCACACGGGTGCGCGCAGTGCGCGGGCGCAGGAGTCGATGAGGTCGGCGTCGTCGGCCTCGGCGCTCAGGGCGGCGGTGAAGGCGGCGTCGGCCAGGTAGTAGCGCTCGCTGAGCAGGGTGGCAGCCGGGTCGTCGCGTTTGTCGCCTTTGGCGGTGGTGACGGTTTCGGCTTTGGGTAGTCCGCCGCCGACGGTGTGCAGGTCGCGTAGGAGTGTGCCGGGGCGGTCGGTGCGCACGGTCACCGAGAGCCGCGCCAGGTCGTCGATGCCGTCGGTGCGGGGTCGGCCCAGGGCCGCGGAGAGCAGTCCGAGAAGCCCTGAGCGAGTGGGCTGGCGGGCGGTGTCGCGGCGGTTGAAGTGGCTGCGTTCGCCCCAGGACTGCAGGGGCCCCGAGAGCGACAGGAGGAGGGCGGGGGTGTGCTCGGGTGTGGTCACTGTCGGGACCCTTCGCCCAGCGCCGCGGTGGTGGCGGCGGCGACGAGCTGGGGGAAGGAGTCGCACCGCTGGCCCAGCCGGGCGGGCTCGGGCAGGTCGCCGCCGGCCCAGGCGCCGGCGCGCAGGCCCTGCGTGCCCAGCAGCCGGGTAGCGGTGGCGGCGTAGTCGGCCAGCGCCTGGCAAGAGGGGGCGGTGTAGCCGCCCTCGCGCGCGGAGATGACGGGTTTTTCGAAGGCCGCGGCGTAGGAGACGGGCCGGTCGGTGCGCACGGCGATGTGGGCCAGGTCCGGGATGGTGTGGGGGGCGGTGGCGGTCTTCTTGGCGCGCGGCACCGACAGCAGGAACGCCTCGAGGAAGGCCGGGACGAGGGTGCGGGCGGCGCCGAGGTCGCCGCCGATGTTGGTCAGCAGGTCGCCCACGTCGACGGTGGCGTAGCGGTAGAACAGGCCGGCGCTGTACTCCTGGTCGCCCATGTGGGCGCTGCCGGCGTCCTCGTTCCACACATCGGTGAGGTCGTCGACGGCGGCGAAGTAGTCGAGTTCGACGTCGGTGGCGTGGGTGGTGAAGGCGTGGGCGGCCTGCACGGCCCCGTCCACCCCGGCGGAGTCGACCTCGCGCAGCATGCGGCCGAACAGGTTGATGACGCCGTTGGTAGAGCGCAGGACGGCGTCGATGTCGTCCTTGGGCAGTACGCTCTTGGCGCCCTTCTTCATGTCGTGGGCGCTCTCCAGTTCGGCGCGGTGCTGCTCGGCGAGGTCGGCGAGGCGGGCGATGGCGGTCTCGGGGACATAGACCATGGCGTTGGTCGACCAGGCGGGCTCGTCGGGGGAGGGCGGGTCGGCCTTGATGCTGGAGCCGGCGGCGGTGTGCTGGCCGGCGCGCCGGGCTAGGTCGGCGGGCCAGTCGCGGTCGGTGCGCAGGAAGCGTTCGACGGCTTCGCCGATGCGGCGGGTGCGCACGGCCGCTTCGCCGATGCGGTCCTGGAAGTCGGTGCGGGTGGCGCGCTTCCAGCTCTGGCTGCTCACCCGGGTGCGCCGGGTTCCGCCGTATTCGACCGTTTTGACCGAGTTTGTCTCGTCGCGGTTCAGGTTGGCATAGGGGATGGTCTGCAGGACGTGGATGTCGATGAAGCGGCCGGGGGCGGTAGAGGTCATCGTCTTCTTCTCCTGTGCGGTACGGGCTCGGTCAGTCGGCTGTATCGGAGCCGGGGTCGCGATCGGGGTCGGCGGCGCGGGCGCGTTGCAGTTCGTCGCGGTTGCGGGTGGAGTAGAAGTCCTGCAGCCAGCGGCGGCTGACGTCGCCCCGGTAGCGCCGCCAGGAGCGGATGTCGCTGAGTAGGCGGGCGAAGTCGACGGCTACACCGGCGGTGTGCAGTTGGCGCACGGCCGAGGGAAGGTGGCGGTGCAGCCCGGTGGCGCTCTGGCGGGTGAGCAGGTTGAGGCGGGTCTCGGCGGCGCTTTCGCGTATGCCGCGGGAGGTGCCGGCGGCTACCGCGTCGGCGAAGGCGCGTCCCAGGCTGGTGCCGTAGCGCGCGGTTTTCGGTGCGAGGTGGGCGTGGTGGTCGGGGGCGGGGGGGCCGGCGGGGCGGTCGCTGTCGTGGGTGAGGGCGACCATGGCGGCCACGGCGTAGTAGGCCCGCTGCTCTTCGACATCGCTCAGGATGCGGTCGTCGAGCAGGGGCGCGACGATGCGGTGCATGCGCTCGAGGCGGTCCATGGGTTTGCCCAGCCCGCTGCGCAGCGCCGCGCGGGTCCCGCGGTCCTCGGCGCAACGCTGGCCTATGCGGTGGACGAAGGTGCGGGCGGCGCGCATCCGCGCCGAGGGCTCGCGGCGGGCGTTTCCCGGCGCGGAGTCGGGGGGTGGTGCGGTGCGGGTCACGATGTCTTCTTCTCCTTCGTCTTCTTGGGCCGGCCGCCGTGCAGCTCGATGCGGGCGGCCTCGCGGGCCCGGGCCCCGCGCACGCCGGCGGCGGCCGTGTCGGTGACGGCGTCGTAGGCCTCGGAGGCCAGGCGGTGGAACGTCGGGGCCGCCTCGTGCCAGGAGCGCTGGCGCAGGTGGGTCCAGAACGCGGT
This sequence comes from Streptomonospora wellingtoniae, assembly GCF_031845375.1. Lineage (NCBI taxonomy): Bacteria > Bacillati > Actinomycetota > Actinomycetes > Streptosporangiales > Nocardiopsidaceae > Streptomonospora > Streptomonospora wellingtoniae. The sequence continues at coordinate 400,859 of NZ_JAVREK010000001.1, read as the reverse complement.
CTCGGCCGCGCTCCAGTAGCGGGCGGCGGCCTGATGAGCCCAGGCGCAGTCGCCGAGCTTGGTCTTGCCGGCGTAGAGAGCCCAGGCGCGGCGTGTGGCCGTCTCCAGGCGGTATCCCGCGCGTTCGGCGATCAGGCGCAGGCGCCCGACCTGGCGGGCCGCGTCGATGTCCTGGTCGCGGCGCTCCATGAGGTCGAGTAGGGGCGGGGTGGAGGCGGCGACGAACTGGCGGTCCTTGGCCTGGCCGTCCTGGTCGAAGCCCAGCGCGCGGATGCGCAGGGTGGCGGTGTCGGTCTCGGCCAGCAGCTCGGTCGCCGTGGTCAGGATCGCCGGGCGCTGGGGGCGGGAGGCCCCGGGCGGATCGTTGAGGACCAGAGCGTCCAGGTCGCGCCAAAGGTCCCGGTCGGCATCGGCCGGGCGGGGATAGCGGTTGCCCTCCTTGCTGGACTGCCAGATGCAGAAGGGGTCGTCGCGGGCGATCTTGGCGCGGTAGGCCCAGGTGACGTAAGCGTCGGCGGTGTGGGCTCCACGGGTGTCGGGCACCAGCAGCAGGGCGTGCTGGGCGCGGGCGGTCAGTCCCGAGCACGGGCCGGTGATCTCGGGCGGAGCCTCCAGCGGGTCGGGCAGCGATTCCCACTCCCAGGGGCACCGGTCCGTGGCGGGATCGACCGCACCGCCGGGTTCGGGAATGCCGGCCAGCAGGGTCTCGAACAGACTGGCTCCCTCGGGGTGGTAGGACAGGGTGCTGCGCAGCGGACCCGCGGTGGTATTGCCGGCGCGGGTGCCGTCCACGGCGCGGGTGGAGCAGGTGCCCGAGGCGCCGTAGTAGCGCCACACCAGCAGGTGCAGCAGCGCTTGGCCGGAGTCGAGGGGCACCGGCCGGTGGGAGTCGGTTCGGGTGAACCAGGCGTGGTTGCCGCCGGAGGGGCGGGTGGCGACGAGCTTGTCCACACTCGAGGTCTTCGGGCACTCCTTTTTCAGGCGCGGATCCTGCAGGAAGGGCCATTGCGGGTGGTAGAGCCAGAACCGGTCGGCGTGGGCGTCGAAGTAGGCGTCGATCGCCGCAGGGTCGAAACGGCCCGCGTCCAGGACGGCGAAACGGCGGTCGCTCCAGCCCTGGGCACGGTCGAGGCGGGTGGTGCGGGCGGTGAGCGCGTAGGCCACTCGCAGCAGGCCGGCCTCGGCGGGCGGGACGGTGACGGCCAGGCCGGCGATTTCGTGGGCGCGTGCCAGCAACTCGCGCAGGCCCACCCGGGCGGGGCGCTGGCCGGTCGGCACGCTCGCCAGCCAGCGCACCGGCACCCACGGCTGCGTGCGCAGGTCGAAGAGGGGATCCAGCGCCATTACGCCTCCCAGTTATCCACTAGAGTCGTGCGAATGGGTCCCCGCAGGTCAGCGGGGGTGAGCCGTGGCTGTGCTGCAAAAGGCCGCCACTTCGGCCCCTACGCCCCGCGCGAGCGGGGGTGAGCCCGTTCCCCCTGCGGGGGAACGGTGCGACCACGGTAGCGAGTGGCTCTGCTGTAAGTCTTGAAAACGGGATTATTCGCGGTGCAATCCGATATCGGACATCGTCAGGACCCGTTGGCCGATTCGGCACTGCCACCGGTCGTCCTCGGCTCCCGGGTGCAGGCGCAGCAGCGCGAGTGCGGCGGCGCTCGGACGCCGGCTCCAGGACGCGGGCGGTTCGCAGTCGTCGCCGTGGCCGGTCAGCCAGGTGCCGGGCACCGGCATGCTGTGGGCGATGATCTCGGCGGTCGCGGCGGTGGTGAGGTCGCCGCGGGGAAGGCGTCGGTCGCCGGCCGGGTCCAGTGTGAGAGTCCCATCGGGCTGGGTGTAGGCGCACACCACGCGCTGGGAGTCGGCGCCCAGGCGGGTGGTGACCAAGGTGTCGTCGACGGTGGCGCCGTCGTTGCTCAGCTTGGCCAGATCGCCGACGTCGGCAGGGGCGGGGATCGCGGTCACCTGCGCAAGTTGCTGTTCGGCCAGCACCCCGGCGTCACGTTGGGCGTCGAGCATGCGCTGCTGCTGGCGCTGGGCGGCGTCGTCGAGTCGGTCGGCGAAGTCGTCGGAGTAGACGGCGTCGACCAGGGATTGGACGTCCTCGGGCACCCGGACGGGGCGGCCTTCGCGCTCGTGGAGCAGGCGGCGGGTGCGTGCCAGCAGCCCGGGGTCGTGGATCGCTCCCCAGGCACGGGGGATGCTGAGCCGGTCGTGGCGGTCGGCGGGCTCGAGCACGCTCAGGCGCGGGCGCAATCCCATGGCCGCGGCGCGGTCGGCGCGGGTGTGGCGCATGCACCGGCCGGCGCGCTGCAAGAGTTGGGCGAGTGCGGCCAGGTCGGTGATGACGTGGTCGAAGTCGAGGTCGAGGGACTGCTCGACGATGGACGTGGCCACCAGCACCGCGCCGCAGGGGCGGCGGCCGGGCGCGTCGTCCTCGGTGGGTTTGCCGAAGGCGTGTTCGACCCGGGCGGTGATCTCGTCGCGCCGCCAGGCCGGATACCGCGAGTGCAGCAGGAGGAGATCGCCGCGCTGGTTGAGGTCGGCAAGCACGGTCTGCAGGTAGCGGTGGGTGTTCTGGGCTTCTTCCACGGTGGTGCAGCACACGAGGGTGCAGCCGCCCGCGCGCACGTCCGGTTCCAGTAGCTCTGCCAGGGCGCGGCGCCGCGAGCCGGCCGCGACCGGGGCGGTGATCTGGTGGGTGTCCCAGGCCACAGGACGGGTGGAGACCTCCAGCAGCCGCGGGCGGCTGCTGGCGACCTGCCGTTCCGCGGGGGCCGTTTGGGCGGCGCCGTCGACATAGATCCATCCCGGATAGCGCGGTCGCACCGGGAGCGGGGCGGTGAGCCCGCGGCCGCGGCGGTAGGCCTCGACCAGGGAGGAGGCCGAGCGCCCGGTCAGGGTGGCGGAGAGCAGCACCACCGGGGCGCCCAAGGCGCCCAGCCACTCCAGAAGCCGCACGAGCAGGCTGTGCATCCAGGGCCCGTAGGCGTGGGCCTCGTCGACGATGAAGACCTTGGTGGACAGCCCCAGCAGGCGCAGCACGTTGAACCGCACCGGCAGTACGCCACTCAGCGCCTGGTCGATGGTGCCCACCGCCAGGGGCGCGAGGATGCCGCGTTTGCCCGTGCGCAGCCATTCCCCTGCTGCGGTGCGGGTGGCGGCGTCGTCGCTGATGGTGTCGTCGGGTTCGTGGCCCTCAGGGGCAGGGGCGGTTTCCAACCACGCCATGCTGTGCAGCAGGGTCATCGCCGCATTGCCGCCGATGTTGGCCTCCACATAGGTGCGCACGCGTTGGCGCATGGCGGTGGCGGTGGCCATGGTCGGCAGGGCGAAGTACAGGCCCCCGGCGCCGGAGCGGCGCGCCAGCACCGAGGCGGCGAACAGTGCCGCTTCGGTCTTGCCGTCGCCGGTGGGAGCGGTGATCATGAGCAGGCCCGGGTCGTCGCTCACCAGGTCGGGCAGTTCCCGGTCCAGGCTGGCCTGGAGCTCGTTGGGCTCCCTGATGCGCGGGAACTGTTTGCCGAAGGGGGCCGGGGACGGGCGTGCGCGGCCCAGACGGGCCTGGGACACCACGCCGGGGGCATCGGCGACGATCTGCTTCCAGTGGGCGCGCAGCTGCGCACGGCTGCCCGACCAACCGGAGGCGGGAAAGCGCGCGCGGATCGTGTGTGCTTGGCTGGCCAGCCAGTCGGCCACGACGGTGAGCCCGGCGAGCACGGTGGCGACCTCGCCCGACAGCGCCCCCGTGGGAATGTCGTGCGCTTCGGTCAGGTCGGCGAGGACTCGGGTGTGGGCGCGGCGCTGCTCGTCCCATCCGCTCTGCCCGAGTCCCGGCTGCCAGCTGGTGGCCGCGGCGAGTCGGCGGGGGTGTAGGGCGACGGGAAAGCATCCGTGGTGTCCGCCGAGCATCTGGGCGATCTGGTGGGACAGCGATCGCGCGAGTGGCCGTGTCGCGGGGTAGCCGAGGTCGGGCAGCACGGCACTCAGCGTCCACTGGGTGGCCGCCGAATGGGTCAGCGGTTCGCCGTGGGCCCCCTCGGCGCCTGAATACCGCACGTCACTCTGCAGGCGCGCGTACTCGTTGGGCAATTGGGCCTGGAAAGGCGGCGTGATTTTCCCGAGGTCGTGCAGTCCGGCCCAGAAAATCACCAATGTCCGTGCGGCAGAGACGTTTACCCCCATGCGGGCGGCGATGCGCTGACGGGCTCGTGCGCTCAGTACGGTGTCCCATAGGGCGCCGGCGATGGCAGCGGTGTCCAGGAGGTGGCAGATCAGCGGGTAGGGGCCGGGGAGGCCGCGCTCTTTTCCCCACAGGCGCGTATCGATGGGGGGCTGCTCCGGCGCGAACATGCAAGGGCCGGGCATGTCGTCGTCGCTCATGACGCAAGGGGTATCACCGGCCTCGGACAATCCGGGTCGCATGCGCGAGACTTACTTTCAGAAGAACGCAGCACTCCTGGAAAGGAAAGGGACATGCGCACCCATATCCCCTGCGCCAGCACAACTGGTTCTGATAACAAAACGGCATCGGACTTATAGGCCCGCAGGTCGCGAAGTGTGCGCCCCGCGCAAGCGGGGGTGAGCCGTAGTCGTGGGCGGACAGGATGCCGTCGGCGGAGTGCGCCCCGCGCAAGCGGGGGTGAGCCGGCAACATCGGAAACCGCTGCGCGCGTTTCACCGTGCGCCCCGCGCAAGCGGGGGTGAGCCGTGGTGTTTCGACCAGGCTAAGGCCGGAAAGGCGTGCGCCCCGCGCAAGCGGGGGTGAGCCGCTGCGGGTTTGGGCGGTGCCCTCGCGCTGCATCGTGCGCCCCGCGCAAGCGGGGGTGAGCCGTACCGGCGCCAGTCCACGCTGGCCGACACCGGGTGCGCCCCGCGCAAGCGGGGGTGAGCCGTCGTCAGCCAGGTCCGCCTGCTCGGCGAGCACGTGCGCCCCGCGCAAGCGGGGGTGAGCCGGTCGCGCACCACGGCTGGTTCTGCGACCACTCGTGCGCCCCGCGCAAGCGGGGGTGAGCCAGCAGGAGGCGCTGGCCGTCGGGACAGAGCAGCAGTGCGCCCCGCGCAAGCGGGGGTGAGCCGGCGCCGACCGGTCAGGGGCAGCCCTTGTGCTGGTGCGCCCCGCGCAAGCGGGGGTGAGCCGTCCCCGAAGTACGTGAACGCGCGGCTGCTGGAGTGCGCCCCGCGCAAGCGGGGGTGAGCCGTTCTCAACAGCCTTGATCACCTCACCGTCTCCGTGCGCCCCGCGCAAGCGGGGGTGAGCCGGCGCCGGTCCGGTTCGTCATCGAATCCGTGTAGTGCGCCCCGCGCAAGCGGGGGTGAGCCCACTCATAGTGCCTAGGTGTGATGAATCGGGACGTGCGCCCCGCGCAAGCGGGGGTGAGCCGATACGGCTGCTCCGGGGTCGTTCCGTTCATGGGTGCGCCCCGCGCAATCGGGGGTGAGCCGGTGGTGCGCTCGGGCGTGATCACCGTCTTCTCGTGCGCCCCGCGCAAGCGGGGGTGAGCCCAGCGACGGGCTGCGCGCCTACAACAGCGCGGGGTGCGCCCCGCGCAAGCGGGGGTGAGCCGCCGCCGCGGGGTCCGGTCGGGACGGGGGCGCCGTGCGCCCCGCGCAAGCGGGGGTGAGCCGCTGTGGTGGGATGATCCGCCGCTGTACGGGCAGTGCGCCCCGCGCAAGCGGGGGTGAGCCGCCTCGACGTTCGCCATCCGATGTCATGGACGCGTGCGCCCCGCGCAAGCGGGGGTGAGCCGTGCTCTGCCTCTTCTCTGCTCTGTGTCTTGGAGTGCGCCCCGCGCAAGCGGGGGTGAGCCGGAGGGCGCCGGTCACCTGGAATGGGACGTCTCGTGCGCCCCGCGCAACCGGGGGTGAGCCGTCGGGCCGCGGAGTGGACCGGTTGTCACCGGCGTGCGCCCCGCGCAAGCGGGGGTGAGCCGCAGCCACGCGAAGAACCGGCAGAAGACCCTTCGTGCGCCCCGCGCAAGCGGGGGTGAGCCGACTGGCCGTGTAGCCGCGCACCGAGTCCGGGGGTGCGCCCCGCGCAAGCGGGGGTGAGCCGTCCGGCGAACTGCGCGAGCTGCTGAAGATCTCGTGCGCCCCGCGCAAGCGGGGGTGATCCGGGGTCTCGCGGGCCACCGTCTCGCGCGCCCTGGTGCGCCCCGCGCAAGCGGGGGTGAGCCAGCGCTGATTCGGTATACGCTCCACGACGCCCCGGCCGCAGTTTTTCACTTCGGCGAATAGGTCGACGGGGAGGCCGACTCCTTGCAAGGCTCTACGGTACGGGTCCGACGACGAGGCGATCGATGCTCCGTCGGTGCTCGGATGTTGGGGACGGGCCCGGCACACGGTGGCATCAACCGGTACAGCGACACCAATTCGGGGCTAGAAAACACCAGTTCACGGCACTCCCCGGCATTTCACGGCCCCCGCGCAGCGTACTTTTAATCAGTAGGTTCCGGGTTCGAGCCCCGGGCGGCCTACCCGTTTTTCCAGGTCAGATGCCTAATGGCTCCCCGGCTTGGCGAGTGTCGACGGCCAGGTTGCTCCGTCGGTGCTCTTATCGCGCGAACGTGTCGAATGCGCAGGTCAGCGGCCTTCCGGGCACCTGTTGGCTGCCCGAGAATCCATGACTTCTCCGGTCCCGCTGGAGCCATGCGGAGCACCCGGCACGTTCCGGCAGAAACGTCCCGCAATCAATAGCCAGGGCGCCCCGCCCGGGTGGGTCTCCCGCGCATCAGTCACGCGCTGACCCCCCTCCCCTCATCCACCAGCGGAGTCGTTCTTCGCCCTCGCCTGCGAATGTCCCACGCTGTCTCTACGCTTCGGTCCATGACCGTTACAGCTCTCCATCGCGCTGTCGGTGCGGCCCCCGGGGTCTCCGATTGACGACCTCCTCGCTGCCGCTCCGGTCTGAGGTTGTCGCGGCACGGAAGTGAGGGGGACACGGGTAGTCCAGGCGACCACCCCGGGGCTCCGTGTCTCGGCTTGGGCTGCCACTATCCCGCTGGCGCCACCTGATGATGGGTCACCGGGGCAGACCACGTCGGAGCCGAAACCGGATGTCGGGGTGTCCGTGCTCGCGGTCATCGGATGATGAGCGCGCCGACGATGGGCAGCAGGCGTTGCCCGTTCTGAGGCCCAGCTTCCGGCGAGCTCGGGGAGGATCTGGTTGGTGGAGCTGATGTCGACGCCGGCTCGTTCCATCCTGCCCAGAGCGATGTCGTCGGCGTCCGTGGTCATGGAGCCGCCGGCGTCGGCGATGACCTGAACCCGGTAGCCCTGCTCCAGCGCAGTGAGGGCGGGAAAGACGGTGCGGACGTCGTTGGTGACGCCGGCCAGGATGAGGTTGCGGCGGCCGGTGGCCGCGACGGCGTCGGCGAACGCCGGGTCGTGCATGGCGTTGAGCGCTCCTGGCGGCGGATCCGTTTGGCGTGCGCGTCCGGGGTGACCTCGGCGAGGTCCCGCTGGCCCGATCGGTCGGGTCGGCGAACGCCGGGGCTACAGAATCTCGGTGCGGTACCGGGCGGCGAGGTCGGCGGCTTTGTCCCGCCGCGCCCTCTGTTCGTCCTCGGTGAGATTCGGCGGTACGGAATCCGTGCTTTCCACCCGATCGGCGACCTGCAGAAAGTACTCCTCCTGCCCGGCAGGGGTGCACATGCACAGCATTCGCGCCGGGGCCTCAGAGACGTTGCGGAAGAAGTGCGGCGCGTTCGCGGGGATGTTGACGGTCTCACCGGCCCCCACGCGTACGCTTTCGCCCCGGAAGATGAACTCCAGTTCCCCCTCGAGCAGCGTGAACATCTCCTCGAAGTCGTGTCGGTGCGGCGGCGGCCCTCCGCCGGGTGGAATCCGCATGTCGATGAGGCAGTACCGCCCGCTGGTTTGCTCACCGCTGATCAGGATCGAGTAGACGTTCCCGGCCAGCGCGATATGCCGGACGTCACCGGCCGCTCGCCCCGCTACCACCATCTGCCGCGCCGGATCGTCCGGGGGGACCGCCCCATCCGCGGTGCTCGCCATCATCACGTTCTCCCTTCGCCACGCCCTCACATCCCGACGTGGTCGAATCCAATGACAAAATCAAGTGGTTGTCAACCATTTGATATAGTGTTCGCAGACTAGATCACGCGGAGACGACAGGGGAAGCTCGGTGGCCCAGGACTTCAGTCAGCGTCTGCCATACATGGCACGCATGATCGGCAACACGCTCGGGCAACAGCTCGAACAGGCGCTGCGCCACTTCTCGCTGACCCACGCCCAGCTTGCCGCGCTGGCACAGCTTGGTCTCGCACACCCCGAACCGCTCACCGGCACCCGGCTGGCCCATCGCGCAGGCGTTACACCCCAAGCCATGTCCAACGCCGTCAGCGACCTCCAGGACCGCGGGCTGGTCGCCCGCCAAGCGAACCCGAACCACGGCCGCGTCCTCGACGTCACCATCACCGGCGATGGCAGGGACCTGCTCGACCGCGCCCAGGTAGCCGCCAAAAGCGTGGAGGACCGCGCCATGTCCGCACTGACACCCGCACAGGAGCACCAGCTCAAAGAGCTCCTTCGCACGGTCATGGTGACGCTGGACCTCTACCTGCCCGACACGGGCCACAACCGCTGACGACGCTTGAGGCGGCCGGCGTCGCTGGTACCGGCCCTCGTCGAGGCTTGTTAAAACCGTGCGCCGAGACCGCCGCGCGAGCGCCCCCGAAAGAACTGCCACACGACGCCTCGCTGCGGAGTGCCGAGCTCAGGATCGATGGCGACGGGCTCGGAGCGGATGCGTGCCACACAGTAATGCACCGCTGTCCTTCCCGCCTGGCCGGCACCGAGCACTTGGCCGATGAGAAGGGCGCCACCGCGCCCGCCTTCCTGGCCCGCGCCAGAGTCTTCTTCGCCGTGCACGGCATCGCCCACATCCACCGCGTGGTCACCGACAACGGGGCCTGCTAGCGCTCGGCCGCCTTTTCGTGCGTGGTCGCCTCCCGAAGCATCGCCGGACGAAGTCGTTCCCGCCCCGGAACAACGGCGAGGTCGAGCGCTACCAGCGGATCGTGGCCGAGGAGGTCCTCTACGCCCGGCCCAACGACAGCGAGGAAGAGCGCGCCAGGTGACCGGTGAGGTGGAACGTGCTACTGTTCCTTGCATGTACATGGAACATTCCGGGGAAGGGGCGTCGGTGGTCAACAGTGTGAGCGCGGCTTGGTCCCAGGTGACGGCGACCGTCACCGCAATGGACGCAGCGCTGAGTAAATGGCTGATGGAGACGTACGGTGTGGGCCTTGCCGATTATCGGGCGCTGCTTCATTTGAGCAGGGCTTCGGACCGAGAGTTGCGGCTCAACGACCTCGCTCGCAAGGTCGGCCTGAACCAGAGTTCCGTGACCCGGCTGGTGGAGCGACTGGAGCGCAAGGAGCTGATCTTCCGCGACACCTGCCCGGATGACGGTCGGGGTGTCTATGCGGTGATGACCGATCAAGGCATGGGCGCCGTCGACGCGATCCGCGACCCCTACGAGGGCAAGGTTCGCGAGCTGTTGCAGAACGCGACCGAGGATTATCCGGAACTCGGTCACGGCGACCTGGGCCGCGCTTTCGAGGTCATCGGTTCACTCATCCGCTGAACGGGCCGGTTCGGCGCGTCGATACGCGGATAGCTTTGTCGTCAGATAGTTGCATGTACATATAAATATTCACAGGGGCGAAGGAGAGGGATGACAACCAGAGTCGACGTCTTCGTGGACTACGTATGCCCGTTCTGCTTCCTCATCGGGGACGCCGTCGGGAACTCCGGCGACGACGCGACGTGGAGGTCGACATGCGGCCCTTCGAGTTGAGGCCGGATCCGTTGCCCACGCTCAGGACCGAGGACGGCTACCTGCCCGGGGTGTGGAACGCGTCCGTCTATCCGATGGCGCGGCGGATGGGTGGACGTTTCACTGCCGACGGTCTCCCCGCAGCCGCGCAGCGACAAGGCGTTCCTGATCCTGCAGTTGGGGCGGAACGCGGCGTGGGCGACGCGTACTCCGACGCGATGTTCCGCGCCTTCTTCCAGCAGGACCGGAACATCGGCGAAGACGCGGTCGTCATCGACGTCGCCGAGTCCGTGGGGCTGGATCGTGGTGACGTCATCGCCGCATTCACCGATGAAGACCGGCGCCGGCGTGCGGACCAGGAGTACGCCGTAGCCACCGTCGGGGTCTCCGCGGTCCCCGCCTTCAGAGTCGACGGTCGGCTCGCTCACGGCGATGGCTTCCCACGGGTTGAAGAACCTGGTCGGAACCTCGCTTCTGGCTACGGGCGAACCCTGCGGACTCTGTTACCGCTTCGCCGTCGAGCGGGAAGTCGACGCCGCCTATTGCGCGGTCGACCGCGAAGCGGCCGCTGAATGGGGAGTCGACTACCGCGCGAGCTATCGGCCCTCGGGGATCTCCGACGGCAAACTCGACGGCCTGGTGCACAGAGTCCCCGTCGCGCGGGGCACGGAACCCTTCGCGCGGTACCTGCGGGGAAACGCAAACCGTTCGGGCACAATCACGCATTCATCGAAAGGAACACCATGAGTTGGCTTTATCTGGGCGTCGCCGTCGTCTTCGAGGCCGCCGTCGGCATCGCCGCGAGCAAGGCACAAGGCTTCACGAAGCTGTGGTGGACGATCGGAACCCTTGCCAGTGGCGCGATAGCCACGTTCTTCCTCAGCCTTGCGCTGCTGACCTTCGACGTGGGCGTCGGCTACGCCATCTGGACCAGCGTCGCCGGCGTCGGAATCGTCATCGTAGGAGCGCTCTTCCTCAACCAGCAACTGACCTGGAGGAAAGGCCTCGGAATCGCGATCGTCATCGGAGGGGTTATCGGGCTCCAGCTCAGCGGAGCCGCATAACCCGAATACCCGAATCCCAAACTGAAAGGACCATTGCGATGACCTCTACCACCACCCAGAACACGGATGCCAAGACGAAGACGTTTGCCTGGCTGGTCCTGCTGCTGGCCGGGGCCTTCGAGGTCGGCTATGCGCTGAGCGTGGCCGGCAGTTCCGGGTTCACCACCCTGGGCTGGTCCGTCTCCGCCGTCGTCTTCTTTCTGCTGACCCTGTTCTGCCTCAGCGTGGCCCTCAAGGCCATCGACGTCGGCATCGGCTACGCCGTGTGGGCCGGCATCGGAGCGGTCGGTGCCGCACTCTTGGGGCCGGTCTTCTTCGACGAGGTCCTGACCCCGATCCGCGCCTTCTGGCTGGCGGTCATCATCGGCGGCGTCATCTGGCTCAAGCTGGCCGACAGCCCCAAGTGGCAGCGCGACTCGACCGAGGCGTAGTACGTCGGATCGACGCCGTGAGGAGCAGGACCGCAACACACGCCCGCGGTGTGCTCGGCGAGAGCCTTCGCGGGCGCATCCTCTCCCCGTCCTCGTGTCCCTCCACCCCGGTCGGTCGGTCGGGAGCAAAGGCGTGCCGGGCGCGATCGACGACAGCCCGGGGTATCCGAGGGCTGCCGGGACTCGAGTGAACACATTCGTCAGGAGACCCGCCGCACCTGCGATCCGGGGTCGGCGCTCCGGAGGGTTTGCGCTGCGGCTCGATGGCTAGGCATGGGTTGGACAGCGGCGCAGTAGACCAGTGGAGGGCAGCCATGCGCGCAGTCACCGTCACCCCCGGTCGCGAGGACCCCTTGAAGGTGCGCGAGCTGCCCGACCCCGAGCCGGGGCCGGGGGAGATGCTGGTGCAGGGCCTCGCCGTAGGGGTGTGCGGGACCGACCGGGAGATCCTCTCGGGAGGCCACGGCGCCCTGCCGGAGGGCCGCGAGTGGCTCGTGCTGGGCCACGAGTCGCTCGGCCGGGTCCGCCGGGCCCCCGAGGGCAGCGGGTTCGCCGAGGGCGACGTGGCGGTGGGTGTGGTGCGCCGCCCCGACCCGGTGCCGTGCGGGGCGTGCGCGCGCGGCGAGTTCGACATGTGCCGCAACGGCCGCTACACCGAGCGGGGCATCAAGGGGATCGACGGGTACGGCGCTCAGGCATGGTCGGTGGACCCCGATTACGCGGTCAAGCTCGACTCCCGCCTGGAGCGCGTGGGGGTGCTCATGGAGCCCACCACCGTGGTCGCCAAGGCCTGGGAGCAGATCGAGCGGGTGGGCGAGCGCTCCTGGTTCGAGCCCCGCCGCGTCCTGGTCACCGGGGCCGGGCCCATCGGCATGCTGGCGGCGCTGCTCGGTCGGCAGCGGGGCCTGGACGTGCACGTGCTCGACCGCGTCACCGAGGGCCCCAAGCCTCTGCTGGCGCGCGACCTGGGTGCGGAGTACCACTCCGAGGACATCGAGCAGGTGATGGACAAGATCGCCCCCGACGTCGTCGTCGAGGCGACCGGCGCCGCCCGCCTCGTCTTCGAGGCGATGGCGGGCACCGCCTCCTACGGCATCGTCTGCCTCACCGGCGTCTCGCCGGCCGGCCGCCGGATCACCGTCGACGCGGGCAGCCTCAACCGCGACATCGTGCTGGAGAACGACGCGGTGATCGGCTCGGTCAACGCCAACCTGCGCCATTACCGCCAGGCGGCCGATGCCCTGGCCGCCGCCGACGAGTCGTGGTTGGAGCGCCTCATCACCCGCCGGGTCCCCGTGGCGCGTGCGGCGGAGGCGTACACGCCGCAGTCGGGCGATATCAAGACGGTGGTCGCCCTCGACCCCTCCGCCGAGTGACCGGCGAGCGCGCGGCGCCGAGTCCCGAGCGGTCGCCTCCGGGCGCCGTGTCTGCCGCTTGCGAGCGCCGCAACCCGTATCCGGCTGCAGCCGGCGTTAGCTACAGCGCACCCCGGAGGGTCAGCCCACCGGGCGCGCCCGCAGCCCGTCGAGGCAGGTCGCGGTGATCGGGCCGGCCAGGCGGGCCAGATCCACCGAGGGGTCGACGAGCCATTGCAGCAGGCACCCCTCGATTGCGGCGACGACGACGGCGGCCTCCGGCTCGCCCAGCCCCGGCCGCAGGGCGCCCTCGCTGCCGCCGCGCCGCAGCAGTTCGGCCACCAGCGTGCGGTACTCGCGGTAGACGGCGGCGATGTCGAACGCCGGCGGGGGCGGGCCGGCCTCGCCGGTGCGGCGCGCGGCGCCCCCTGCGCTCCACAGGTCCAGCATCACGGCGGTGAGGTCGGGCTCGGCCGCGAGCATGGCGACCGCACCCTCCACCAGTGCGGCGAGCGCTTCGTCGGCGGGCCGGTCGCCGCTCCGCGCGTCGGCGAGGACCTGCGCGGAGCGCTGCGCGATCCGCTCGAAGCCGGCCGCCAGCAGCGCCTCGCGCCCCTCGAAGTAGAGATAGACGCTGCCCTTGGCGATGCCGGCCTCGGCGGCGACGTCCTCGATCCGTGTGGCGGCGTAGCCGCGGCGCGCGAAGACGCGCACGGCGGCGTCCAGGATGTCCTCGCGGCGGGCGGCGCGGTCGACCCGTTTCGGCGCCATCAGGCCCCTTCCCCATAGTGGCGGTACCGAACTCGATGATCGCCCCGGGGATCCGGGCGCCCCTCGGCGGGTACCGGTCAGGGCGTGTCGTCGGCGAAACGCCCGCCGGGCGTCGCGGCCGGTACGGCTGGGCCCTCCCCGGGCACCAGGTGGCCCAGGAGCAGCTTGATCAGGCCCACCGGCGCCAGCCAGGCGACCTGCGGCGGCACGGAAAGCAGTGCGAGCGCCGCGGCGATGCCCAGCGTCGCCGCGGCGAAGGCGGCCGGGCGGCGCAGGTCCGGGCCGGTCAGTTCCACGACGACGGCTGCGGCGAGGGTGAGCGCGTAGACCGCCGCCGCGTCGGCCCAACCGAAGCCCGGAACGGCCCAGGCGACCGCAGCCGGCTGGAGGTGCATCGCGACGAAGCCGAGCCGGTGGCGTGCGCCCCGGCCCGGACCGTGGAAGCGGCGCTTGGCGGAGGCTGTGGCGTTGGCGACCGCGCCGCCGAAGTAGTCGAAGGCCACGAGGGCGGCGACGGCGACGGCGAGCCCCGTCCAGCCGGCCGCTGCGCCCGCTGCGAGCACCGCTGCGGCGCCGGTGCCGGCGGCGGCGAAGGTCAGCGCGATCTCGCCCGCACCGGCCTGCGGAGCCACCATCGCGTCGGCGATCCGGCGCATCGCACGCCTGCCGCCGCCCCCGCCCGAGGCGCTCCCTGGAGCCGCGCGCCCGGCGACCGGGCTGGGCGGCTCGTTCCGTGCGGTCGTTCCCGTGCTGTCCGCCTCGGTGTCCATCGCAACAGCCCTCCTATTTTTGACTGACTGGTCAGTCATAATAATTCCATGAGGGCACCCGGTCAACAACCCTTCGCGGTGCGGCCGGAGCCGCCGGCCCGTCCCGCGGGCCTTCGCACGGCGCGCACGAAGCCTGTACCGCGATCGGTTCAGGGCTCTGCCCAGGTGGAGGCGCCGCACCCGAGGCCCGACGAGGCAGGGGAGGCGGAAGCGCACGTCGGGCGGATGCCGGGCGGCCGCACCCCGCGGCGGAGCGCTCGGCGTCGACCGGTTCAGGGTCGCGGTCAGGGGAGTGCCAGGGGCGTTCCCGATGGGAAATCGCGCGGTGAAGGGGCACGCTGGAAGCATGAACGACAACACCGGAAGCAAGAAACTGCGCCGCAGCCGCCATCAGCGGATCCTCACGGGCGTGAGCGGCGGCATCGGCGAGTTCGTCGGCGTCGACCCCAACATCGTCCGCGTGGTCTTCGTGGCCCTCACGATCTTCGGTGCCGGGACCGCGGTCCTGCTCTACATCGCCGCCTGGCTCGTGATGCCCGAGGAGGACGGCGAGGACTCGATGCTCGAACACATCATCCGCAACTTCCAGGGCAAGAAGTCCGACCTGTGATGTGGTCGCTGCGCGCACGACCGGACTTCGTCGCGAGGCTCCCCCGAGCCCTCGACCAGGGCGAGGGGGAACCGACCGGGCCGCGACCGGAGCCGACCGCCCGCCGCGGGCCGGAGCGGGCCGCGGCAGCGGGGGCGCCCGAGAGCTCGGCGGACGGCGCTCCCGCCTGACGGCGGCGCGCTGCCGCGCCGCCGTCAGCCGACCGCCGGTTCCGGCGTGTTCATGAGTTCGATCGCGCTGCGCGAGATCCGGGACCAGTGGACGGCAAGCCACAGCGCGGTCAGCATGCCGACCGCGCCGGCGGAGATGATGACCACCTGCGTGCCGGCGATCTCCACCAGCAGGCTCGCGAGCGCGATACCGATGCCCTGGGCCGCTTGCAGGCCGGCCGCCACCAGGCCGAACGCCAGTCCGCGCCCCTCGCCGGGGACGCACAGTACGAACGCCGCGTTGGCGACGATCTGGTAGGACGCCGCCGCACCCGAGAGCACCATCAGCGCGATCATCCCCCACAGCGGTGGATCGGCCAGCCAGAGCAGCAGCGGTGCCGACGCCGTCACGGACAGCGGGCCGAGCAGATGCATGCGGGTCGTCGGGTTGATCAGCCGCGTCAGCACGAAGCCGCCGATCACGGCCCCGAACGACGGCGCGGCCATGATGAACCCGGCCGCCGTGGCACCGCCGCCCGCTTCGTCGGCCAGGGGGTTGGCCAGCCCGTAGGGCATCATGTAGAGCCCGGCGAGCCACGCGAACAAGCCCAGCGTGCGCAGTCGGGAGTCGCCGAAGACGAGCCGCGTGCCGTCGCGGGTGACCTGCCAGAGCGAGGGCCGGGCGTCGGGGTTCCGATGCGGGGCGGGCCGGCGGCGCACTCCGGCGCAGACGATGGCGGCCGACACCAGGAACGTCAGCCCGTTGTACATCACGGCGGAGTCGGCGCCGACGACAGCGACGACCCAGCCGCCGGCTGCCAACCCCACCAGCGTTCCGGCCTGGGAGGTCAGCTGGAAGATGGCCGAGCCCGCGACGTAGCGCTCGCCCTGAACGATCTCGGTCATCAGCGCTGCGCGTGCCGCCCCGAAGGGCACCAGCGGCATGGTGGACAGGAACAGCAGCGTCCAGATCGCCCAGATCGGCAGTCCCGGGATGCCCATCGCGGCCACCATCACCGCGCGGATCACGTCGCAGACCACGAGGACGCGGCGGCGCGGGAACAGGTCCGCCAGGCCTGACAGCAGGGGACCGCCGATGACCTGCGGGATGTAGGTGAGTGCGAGGGTTATGCCGGCGGCCAGGGCCGAGGACGTCTTCTGGTAGACGAGCACGGTTATGGCGACGTTGAGCAGGAAGTTGCCGGTGGTCGCCAGCGCGTGGGCCGACCACAGGGCCCTGTACTCGGGCACCTTGAGGACCTCGCGGTACCCGTGCCGCCAGTCCGAGAGGGGCTCGGGTGCGTCGTCGCCTCCGGACTCGGAGGCGCCTCCGGGGGGTCCGGGGGAGTCGGGCGTCCCGGGGGCCGAGGGACCTGCGGGCGCGGCGGCCCCGGAGGGGTCGGGGTCGGCGACAGCAGCGGGGGCGGGATCTCCGGAAGGCGCGGGCGCGGCCGTTTCGGCCCCGGCTCCGGAGTCGGATTCAGGGTGCGGTGGGTTCGCCTGTCCGCGGGTCTGAGGGGGGACGCGTGCTCCGCGGTTGTCCGTGTGCGGATCGCCCACTCGGCGACTCCCTTACTGATAACGAAGGTGTCACTCTAAGTCGTTGGTCGATGACCTACCGTTCCTGATGTGTGCGCTTTTCCGCAAGTCGTTCGCGCCTATTCGTTTCTGTTTCGTTGTAGCCCTTAGGTCCGCGCAGCGGATTCATGTGCCGGAAGTGCCGTTTTCGTCGGGTAATGCCCGGGTGAAGTCGGCGGTCGGGAGGAAGCGCAGCGTAATCGGGTGGGAAGTGCACGGGGTTTCACCCCCAGCCGAGCTCGTGCAGGCGGTCGTCGTCGATGCCGAAGTGATGGGCGATCTCGTGCACGACGGTGATGCGGACCTCCTCGACGACCTCCTCGGGCGTCGAGCACACGGTGCAGATCTCCCGCCAGTAGATCGATATCCGATCGGGCAGGACCCCGAAGTAGGCGTCGCCCCGCTCGGTCAGCGGCACGCCCTCGTACAAGCCGAGCAGACCGGGCTCGGGCGGGTCCTCGGCGACCGTGATCACGACGTTGTCCATGTAGCCGGTCAGGTTCTCGGGAATGGTGTCGAGGGCGTCTGCGACAAGCTCCTCGAACCGTGCGCGCGTCAGTTCCACCACGCATCGCATTGTGCGCCATCGGGCAGCGGGCGACGAGTCCGATACCGGCCGCCGCGCCGGGCGGACGCGGGCCCGGCCCGCAGGCGCCGCCGCGCGGCAGCGGGCCCGGCGTCGGCGGCACGCGCGCACGTGCATGATGGGGAGGTGTTGTCGAGCGTGAGATCCCGTCTGGCAGAGGCCGTGCGAGCCGCCCCCGCCCGGTTCTCCCGCGTGCGCCGGGGCCGCACCTGGCGCTACGGCGCCGTGGTGGCGGCCGCACTTCTGGGCGGCTGGCTCGGGCTGACCCTCGGAGGCCAGATCGTGGCGCCCATCGGTCCCGCCGACGTGGAGTTCAGCGTCAGCCCCGACTTCGACGGCAAGACGGTCGTGGACGTCTCACCGCTGGGCAAGCTCGAGTTCGACACGCACACCGGCCCCCTGAGCTTCCGGGCCTCCATCTCCGAGATCCGGCTGTCGGCGACCCGGGAGATGTTCCAGAACCCCGCGGCCATCGACCGCATGGCCGACAGCATCGGCGACGAGCTGCGCAGCGGTGTCATCCGGCTGTTCGTGCAGGCGGTCGCGGCCGCGGTCGCGGGTGCGGGCGTCACCGCGCTGATCCTGCTCCGCGACTGGCGGCGGGCCGGGATGAGCTCGGCGACGGCGCTCCTCGTGCTCGCCGGCGCGGGCGGGCTCAGTGCCGCCACGTTCAACCCTGCCGCCATCGCCGAGCCCCGCTACACCGGCTTGCTGGCGGGCGCGCCCCAGGTGGTGGGCAGCGCCGAAAGCGTCGTCAGCCGGTTCTCGCGCTACCGCGAGCAGCTCGCGAGCCTTGTGGGCAACGTCTCCCAGCTCTACGAGGCGACCTCGGCGCTGCCGGTCTATGAGGACGACGCCGACACCATCCGCGTGCTGCACGTCAGCGACCTGCACCTCAACCCGGCGGGATGGAACGTCGTCCGGTCCCTGAGCGGGCAGTTCCAGGTGGACCTCGTCGTCGACACCGGCGACATCACCGACCGCGGCAGCGCGGCCGAGGACGTCTTCGCCGACGACATCGGGACCCTGGACGTCCCCTACGTATGGGTGCGCGGCAACCACGACTCGATGGGCACCCAGCGTGCGGTGCAGGAACAGGACAACGCCGTCGTCCTGGACGACGAAGTCCAGCGGGTCGGCGGGATCGTCTTCTACGGTGCGGGCGACCCCCGTTTCACCCCCGACAAGGCGCTGGACAACCCGACCGGCGGCGAGCTCGCCGCGATCGGCGCCGAGCAGATGCCGGCGGTCGAGGACCACGAGCCGCCGGTCGACGTCGCGGTGTTCCACGACCCGCGCCAGGGCCAGGCCTTCAGCGGCCGGGTCCCGCTGGTGCTGGCCGGAGACGCCCAGAGCCGCTGGACGGAGCAGCAGGGCACGGGCACGCGCTTCATCGTGCAGGGCTCGACCGGCGGCGCCGGGCTGCGCGCGCTGGACGGCGACTCCGACGAACCCACGCCCTACCAGGCCTCGGTGCTGTACTTCGACGCCGAGTCCAAGCGCCTCCAGGCCTGGGACGACGTCACCCTCGGCGGACTCGGCCTGTCGTCGGCGCAGATCGAGCGGCACATCGCCGAGAACCCGGACCGCGAGATCACCCCGCCCACCTCCACACCCCAGGCGCCCACGCCCCCCACTCCGTCGTCGCCCGGTACACCCGCCTCGGGCGAGACGGGCCCCACGCAGACGCCGGCCGCCCGCCCGCAGGAGTCGGAGCCCGAGCCGGAGGGCTCGCCGGGATGAGACCCCCGAGCCCTTGGGCCCTCTGTCGCCCGCGGGAGGCGCGGGAGGGCCCCGGACGGCGCCCGGCGAACCGCTTTGGCACCGCGGTGGAATCTCCCCTATGCTTGGTCCGTCCCCGACGGCTGGCGAAGTGGGAATGACGGCCGCGTTCGTCGTCGAGGCCCCCATCGTCTAGTGGCCTAGGACGCCGCCCTTTCAAGGCGGTAACGCCGGTTCGAATCCGGTTGGGGGTACGGCTCCGGTCAAAGCACTGCCGAAGGTCTGGCAGAATGAGACGCGGAGAGCGGAACGCGATGATCCCGATGAATCGGACATCTTCGAACCGTGCGACAACAGAACACGTCACGAGGTCCTGTGGAGCAGCTAGGAGTGCTCGCCACCCTGTCAAGGTGGAGGCCGCGGGTTCAAATCCCGTCAGGACCGCCTCGCACACCGCTTGGTGTGCCTGGCCAGGTAGCTCAGTTGGTACGAGCGTCCGCCTGAAAAGCGGAAGGTCGGCGGTTCGACCCCGTCCCTGGCCACACAGTCTGAGCAGTGCGAAAGCCCGGAGCCGAAGAGGCGCCGGGCTTTTTTAGCGGCACCATGACAGCAACGGTCTTCGGCGGCCGCTGCTATGCGGGGGTTGGGCCGGCTCGCCGGCGGGGCCGGGTGCGGACGTTCTTCGGGGGCCGGCCGGAGGCGTTCGGCGGGTTCAGTCGCGGTTCGAGGCGGTGCCCGTTCCGGTGTCGGCGTCCCGCGCGGCGGCCCTGGTTGAGATGGTGGACTGACCGAGGCGGCGCATGGCCGAGAACAGGGCTTCGCCGAGGAGGGTCCCCACGATCATCGCCTCGGCCGTGCTCTCGCGGTCGGTGAACCCGGAGAGGGAGGCCAGGTCGACCTCGGCGACCTGCATGGCGGCGGCCGCGTACACGTCGAGGAACAGGTCGAGCTGGTCGCCCTGCCCCAGCTTGCGGAAGGTGGCCATCACCTCGGCGATGTCGCGGACGTAGGGGATCTCGGGACTGTGCGCGTAGCCGTGCCGCCGCAGGAGCTCGCTCGCTTCGTCCAGGGTCTCCTCGTCCGGGTCGGCCGTTCCGGAGCCGACGCGTTCGGCGAAGGTCCGAGACAGCACGCCGAGCAGGCCGTCGAGATCGCGGTCGGGGGAGTCGACCTCGGCCATCAGCTCCCGGACCGTGCTGACGGGCAGCTTGCCGACGTCGATCATCGTGCGCACCAGGCGCAGCCGCTTCAGGTGGGTGTCCGTGTAGTGCACCTGGTTGGTGTGGGTGCGTTCGCCCGCAGGTAGCAGCCGTTCGCGCACGTAGTACTTCACCGTCGGCACCGGGACGCCGGACTTCCTGCTCAGCTCGCCGATACGCACGCGCCTTTTCTACCCCAGGCTGCGGTGGAGCCGCCAATCGCGTGCCGACGACCGATGCCCTGACTATTGATAGTAGTACTATCGATAGTTATATTATCGGCATGACAATCGAACGCAGCAGCGAAGAGGCGGCACCCGCCGGTCCGAAGGGCGGCGCCCGGCGCCGCAGGCGGCGGCGTGTCGTGCTCGGAGTCGTCACGGTGCTCAGCCTCGGCACCCTCGCCGCCATCGTCCTGCCCTATCTGGGCTTCGACCCCGAGGACTCCAAGGCCCGCCTCCGGGAGGACGTGCCGTTCCACTTCCCATTGCTGATGACGCACCTCCTCACCGGCAGCGTGGCCCTGCTGCTCGGTCCGCTTCAGTTCTTCGGTCCGATCCGGCGGCGGGCGCCGCGGGCCCACCGGCTGATCGGCCGGGTGTACCTGCTGGCCGGGGTCGTGCCGTCCGGGATCGCCGGGTTCGGCGTCGCGCTTCTGACCAGGGAGGGGCCGGTGGCGGGGGCGGGGTTCGCTCTGCTCAGCGTCTTCTGGCTGGTCAGTGCCGGTTGCGGGTACGCAGCAGTGCGCCGCCGCGACTTCCGCGCCCACGAGCGCTGGATGCGCCGCAACTTCGCCGCCACCTTCGCCGCGGTCACGCTGCGGGCCTGGCTGGGGCTGCTCATCTTCGCGCAGCTGCCCCTCTTGGAACCGGTGTACAGCGGGGAGTTCGACGCCCTCTTCAGCGTGGCCTACACGGCGGCCGCATGGCTGTGCTGGGTGCCCAACGTGCTGCTGATCGAGTGGTGGGTCCGGACGAATGGGCGGGCGCCGGTCGGCGGGAAGGCGGCGGTCCGGCCCGCGTGAGCCGCCGGCGGCCCTCGTCTCGCCTGCGTGGTCCGGAGGGCGCCGACAGCCGGACCTGCACGCGCATTGGTGGCCGCCCGGCGGCGTCGCCGAAGCGGTGGGGCATGCGTTCCACCCGCACACGCCTGACCTGCCCGGGCCCGCCGAACCGGGCGCACCGCCTCGCGGGGTCCTGCGGGCCCACTCGCCCGCGCGCCTGCCGGCCCGGGGGCGCGCCGCCTCAGAGTCCGTGGCGGCGCAGCTCCTCGATCTGCCGGCGGTCGCGCTTGGTGGGGCGCCCCGCCCCGCGGTCGCGGCGCAGGACCGCGCCGGGCTGCTCTGGCGCGGGCTCGGGGCTGCGGTCGGTGTAGCAACGGCGCGCGATCGGGGCGCCCACCCGCTTCTCGATCACGAGGGCGACGTCCACGACCCGTGTGACGCCGTTGAGGCGCACCTGCACCTCATCGCCCGCGCGGACGGGCGTCGCGGGCTTGGCGGGCCGGTCGTTGACGCGCACGTGCCCCCCGCGGCACGCCTGGGCGGCGTCGGCGCGGGTCTTGGCCAGCCGCACCGCCCAGACCCAGCGGTCCACGCGACCGCTGGGATACCCCTGCGGCATCCGGGGATCGGACTGTGCCGCGGAGTCGTTCTCCTGCGCGGGCGGGGTGGCGTGATCGGAGTCGTTCACCTGCAATCCTTCCGGCAGCCGTCGCGATCCCGCTCGGCGGCGGCGCTGTGTCCTCGGCCGGCGTCTCACCTGGGCCGCCTGCCGCGGGCGGCCCCTCTGCCCGCACTGTAGCCCGCCGGCGCGGGTGCGCGCCGCCCCGGCGGCGGGCGAATACGAGGTGCGGAGCACTCCCGACGGGCGCTAGAGTGGGACGAGTGCGCAGCCGCCCCGGCGGCTCGGCCGCACCGAGGTCCTGTGGAGCAGCTAGGAGTGCTCGCCACCCTGTCAAGGTGGAGGCCGCGGGTTCAAATCCCGTCAGGACCGCCTCCTCTCAACCGGCTTCCCGGTCCTCTCGACCACCCGTTCCGCACCGGCACCGCTGCCTGCGGTCGCGAAGGGACCCCGTGGCCTACCGCTACGCCACCGAGCGCCGCGACCACTCCGACCTGGCCTGCGGGAACGTGCTCCGCTCCGCGCCGGGCCACCCGGGATTCCCCGTCCGCCTGGCCGACGAACTGTTCCAGCGCGCCGCCTCCCACCTGCCCACCGCGCCGCTCGCGATGTGGGACCCCTGCTGCGGCAGCGGGCACCTCGCCGCCTCCGTCGGGACTCTGCACCGCGACCGGCTGTCCTGGCTCCTGGCCACCGACACCGACGCCGCCGCGCTCTCCATCGCCCGACGCAACCTCGCCCTGCTCACCGGTCAGGGCCTGGCCGAACGCGAGCGGGTGCTGCGCGCCGAGGCCGCGGAGTTCGGCAAGCCGGCCCTGCTGGACCGGGCCGACACCGCCGCGCGGCTGGCCTCGCGGTTGCGCGAACGCGGCGGGGACCTCGCGCACCGTGTCGGCGAGGGGGACGTCTTCGCCCCGGCCGATCCGGAGCGCCCCGTCGACCTGGTGCTCACCGATGTCCCCTACGGAGGCCTCACCTCCTTCGTCGGCGCGCCGTCCGGAGGGGAGCCCGTTCCCGCGCTGCTGCGCGCGCTGGCAGCGGTCCTGCCCGAGCGCGCCGTGCTCGCGGTGACCGCGCGCACCCGCAAGGTCGCCCTGCCCGCGGGCGTGCGCGCGCTGGAGCGGGTCCGCGTGGGCAACCGCGCGGCCGCGCTGGTGCGCGCCGGCGACGTGCCGCGCTGAGGTCCGGCTCCGCGCGTTCCCGGCCTCAGCCGAATGCCGCCCGCCGCCCGGGCACAGCAGGCGGATCCGTCCGCGATTTCCGGGAGCCGGAAATTCCGAAAGCGCATCGTGTGGGGGAAAGCGCCCTGAATGGGTATTCCGTTCGATGGGTCCGGCTTACTCACCGGGCGGATGCGGCATCGCTCCGCCCGGTCCACGCCGACGCAAAAAGCGAGTGGTGACTGTGGATAATCGCGGTAAAACTGCAGGTCGGAATCCGTGTGCAGGGGAACTCCTGCTCGGGGTCGACGGATACCTGAGTCGATCGCCGGAAAACGCGGGCCGAGAGCCGTATCCGCGGCGGCACGGAAATCCGTCCCCGGCCGAAACACCTCTGCCGCCCACGCCGCCCACGCCGAACGGGGCGCGCGTGTACGGGAGCCCGGATCGCGCGGCGACCGGCACGCCTCGGCCCGCGGACGAGGAGGCGGTCGCCGAGGCCGTCGTGCGCCGGTCGGCCTCGCTGCTGCTCGGCCCGCCCGACGGACGCTTCTTCGAGCGCCTCCCGCTCATCCGCCGCGCGCTGCTGGAACTCCCCGCCATCGCCGCCCGCCGGGCCCTCACCGACCTCTGCGAACACGCCGCCGCCGTACCCGAGGCCGAACTGCGCGCACAGCATGCCCGGACCTTCGACCCCCGGCGGTTCCGCACGCTGCACCTGCTCGACCACGCCGAAAGCGACGCTCGGCGCCGGCGCCGGGTCCGCGTGCGTATCGCCGGGCTCTATGCGGACCGCGGCTGGCGGACGACCGGCACCGAGGAGCCCGACCACCTGGCAGTGGTCCTGGAGTTCGCCGCCCGGTGCGACCCCGGCCGCGGAGAGCGGCTGCTCGGGCGGCTGCGCCCCGGGATGGAGCGGTTGATCGGGGCGACGGCCGACCTCGGTACGCCCTACGCGCGGGCGCTGGACGCAGTGCGGGCCACACTCCCGCCTGCGGGGCGGGGCACCGCACCCGTCGCTCGGGCGGAGAGGGCGCACGTCGGCGGCCCCGACGGGGCGGTGGCCGCTCTTCCGCGGCAGGCCCGCGGACCGGAGAGCGGATCGGAGGCCGCCGGCGCGGTGCGCTTCGGCGCCGCGCGCTCCGGCATGGTCCCCGACCGCCGCGCGGGCTCCTGAGTCCCGCCGCCCGGCGGGGCGCGGCACCGGCGCGACCGGGTATCCCGTGCCCCGCTGCGCGCGGAGGCAGGAAAGGCACCCGCGCGCCTGCGGGCCGAAGGCGCCCGCTGCAACGGTCCGGTGGAGCCGAGACCCGGCGTCGTCCCCGGCCACGGGGTTGCGTAACGGATCGGTAGGCATAAGGTAACGGGTCGTGCCGATTCGTGAGCAAGTGCCCGAATCGGGTACGCAAGGGCGGGTGCCGTCCCCCGTAGCAAAGGAGCACCACGGGCCGTGGATCAACTCAACCAACTAGCGAACGACCTCGTCACCACGTTCACAGATGCGTTCTGGGCGTGGTTGCTCATCCCCCTGCTGGCGGTCCTGAGCATCTACTTCACCGTCAGGCTCGGGGGCGTGCAGCTGCGCATGATCCCGGAGATGTTCCGGACGCTGCGCAGCAAGCCCGAGACCGCCCCCGACGGCAAGCGGGCGATCTCGTCGTTCCAGGCCTTCTCGATCTCGGCGGCCGCGCGCATCGGCACCGGAAACGTCGTCGGCGTGGCCGGCGCGATCGCGGTCGGCGGTCCCGGCGCCGTGCTGTGGATGTGGGTCGCCGGCCTCTTCGTCGGGGCCGCGAGCTTCGTGGAGTCCACGCTCGGTCAGCTCTACAAGGTGCGCGACCGGACCGGCTACCGCGGCGGCCCCGCCTACTACATGCAGTACGGCCTCAACGCCCGGTGGATGGGGATCATCTTCGCCATCGCCATCACGGTGACCTTCGGGTTCGTGTTCAACGCGGTGCAGAGCAACACCATCGCCAACGCAGTGGCCAACTCCGCCGGCGCCGTGGGCTACGAGTTCGGCGGCGCGGTGACGGCCGGGGTCGGGCTGCTGCTGGTGGCCGTGACGGCGCTCGTCGTGTTCGGCGGCGTGCGCCGCATCGCCCACGTCACGCAGACGCTGGTCCCCTTCATGGCGGTGTTCTACCTGCTCATGGGTCTGGTTGTGGTCGTGCTCAACGCTGGTCAGATCCCGGCCGTCTTCTCCGAGATCGTGCAGAGCGCGCTCGGCCTACGCGAGGTCGCCGGCGCGGCCATCGGCACGGTGATCATCCAGGGCGTGCGGCGCGGCATGTTCTCCAACGAGGCCGGACTGGGTTCGGCGCCCAACGCCGGCGCCACCGCGTCGGTGACCCACCCGGTCAAGCAGGGCCTCGTGCAGACCCTGGGCGTCTACTTCGACACCCTGATCATCTGCTCCATGACCGCGTTCCTGATCCTGACCACCAACCCGACACTCGGCGCCGAGCGCGGCCCGATGCTGACCCAGGAGGCCCTGGAGACCGGGCTGGGCACATGGTCGCTGCACGCGCTGACGGTGGTGCTGCTGCTCCTGGCCTTCAGCTCGATCCTGGGCAACTACTACTACGGCCAGGCCAACGTCGCCTTCCTCACCGAGAACCGCGGGGTCATGACCGGGTTCAAGGTCGTCTTCCTGATCGCGACCTTCCTCGGCTCGATCGGCACGGTGCAGATCGTGTGGAGCCTGGCCGACACCGCGATGGGCTTCATGGCCCTGGTCAACCTGCTGGCGCTCGCCCCGCTCGCCGGTGCGGTGGGGATCGTGCTCAAGGACTACATCGAGCAGCGCAAGCAGGGCCTCGACCCGGTGTTCACCCGCGACCGGTTCCCGCAACTGCGCGGAGTCCAGTGCTGGGACGCCGAGCATCAGCCCGCGGCCGACGAGGCGGGCACGGGCCACCGCTAGGCCGCCGGCGCACCCGCGAAACGCTCCGGGCGGTCGGCACAGCATCCGGCGGGGCGGTGCGGACCGAGAGCAGGGCGGTGCGCCCCCGGAAGCCCCGACCCCCGTTGATCTTGTAGCTATCGTGAAGGAAAACGATTTCCAGTGACGATGGCTACAAGATCAACGGGGGTTCGGCGTCGGCGGAGCGGCCGGGGTCTGGAGACCTCCCCCCGGGTCGTTCAGGAGCACGGCGCTCTGCTGCACCGGATCGACGTGCTGGTGCTGGGCGTCTTCGTCGTCGAGCTGGCCCTGCGGATCTTCGCCTACCGGGGAGCGCGACGACCCCCAGCAGGAGATCCTCACCGAGCTCCGCGCCCTGCGAGGGGAGGTGGCCGACCTTCGCCGCGAACGGGAGGCGGCCTGACCGACGGCAACGGGGGAACGTCCCGAGGCGAGGAGCCCTCGCGGGCACCGGGCGTGGACCGCGCGGCGGTCCCCGAGCGGCCCTTCTGGTCGGGCCGACTGCGCCGACGGAAGGCGCTGCGGGCCTGTCATCGGCCCTTTCACGAGCCTCGGGACCGCCTTCGCACCGCTTAAGGGCGGGGTGCGGGGGCGATAGCCGGGTCGAGTCCGGTCTGCAGCCAGGACATGAATCCGGAGTAATGCGCCGCTGTGCTGACCTGCACCACGGTCCCCTCCACGCTGACTGTCGTGCGGCCGATGTCGTCGACCGCCAGCGGCATGTCCTCGGATTGCACGAAGGGAAGCTTCAGCGCCGCGCTCAACGTCAGCGCGTCGTGCTGAAGCGTGCCGGGGATGGGGAGGTCGGCTCCCGAGAACCACCGGTCGAGGTGGGTGCCCAGCAGCGCAGCCCAGGGCGGGGCGTCGAAGGCGCGCAGCTTCCGATAGAGGGCATGGCTGGAATCGACTCTGATCTCGGGGGTGTAGGTGACCTCTGATGTGACGAACTCCGGAGCCGGCAGCAGGCCGTCGGCGATGGCGCCGAAGACGGTGTGCACTGCCGCCGCGTCCAGACGGAAGTTGTGCTCGGCGCGCTCGGGGTCGCGATAGCGCAGCGCGCCGCCCATCTGCGTCACGCGCAGCCGTGATGCCACTTCAGGGGCATGGGAAAGCAGGTCGGCCAGGTTGGTCATGGGCCCCATCCCCACCCAGCGGATCGGGCCGGTGCGTTCGGCCGCGAGTCGGCGCACCGCCGAGACGACGTCCGCTTCCTGCGGGGGTACCTGGGCGGGAGTGAGCCCCTCGACACAGTAGTAGCGGGTCCCGCCCAGGTCGGCGCCCGCCGTCACCGGGGTCTCGGTGCGGCCGACGGAGTCCAGGAGGTACCTGGCGAATCGGGCGCGTTGTCCCCGGCCCTGTTCGGAGCCCGTCTCGTCCGCCGTGGTCACGAGGGCCAGATGGGAAACGCAGCGTGCTGCGAGTGCGACCGCGAGCGCGTCGTCGGCGTCGCCGCCGATATCCGTGTCGATGATCATCGGGGTATCGCGCAGGTCCTCCGGCCATGCGTCGCTCTTGGGCAACGCTTCGCCGAGTGCTCCGGGCCCGCTCCCGGGCATGGCTTCACCGAGGTCGATGATGGCTTGCCGATGGCACCGCAGTTCCTCTGTGTTCTCGTTTCGATCGTCGCCCATTCCTGCATCCTCTTCTGCGGACGTTCCGGGTTTCGGCGCGCGGTTCTCCGCCGCGCAGGCCCGGCCCTAGGTGAAAGCCCGTGTGCTGGGGTGATGCGTGTCGGCATGAAGCAGGTCACAAGTGGGGCGCTGTGAGGGTGCCTTCTCGGGGCGGGAGTCGCTAGTGTTCTAGGTCACAACCGCCCGTGTTCGAGGGGGCCAGATGACCATCGTCGCGATCGAGCCCGCCACCCCGGAACGGTGGGCAGACCTGGAACGGCTGTTCGGGCCTACCGGGGCCTACGGCCACTGCTGGTGCGTCTACTTCCGGCGCAGAGCCAAGGACTTCACCGCGAGCGTGTCGTGCGCGCCCGCTCAGAGAGGCGGCAGCAACCGCGAGGCGCTGGAGCGGGTGACGCTCGACGGGAAGGTCCCCGGGCTGATCGCCTACGACGGATCGGAGCCGTGCGGCTGGGTGTCGGTGGCGCCGCGGGAGGACTTCGTGCGGCTTGCGCGTTCGCGCTCGCTGCGCCCGGCCGACCCCGACGAGCCCGGGGTCTGGTCGCTGGTGTGCTTCTGGCTGCCGCCGCGCCGGCGGCGCCGGGGGATGGGGTCGCAGCTGCTGGACGGCGCGGTCGAGCACGCCCGCGCGAACGGCGGCCGCATCCTGGAGGCCTACCCCGTCGACACCGCCGGCGGGCGGGCGCCCAGTGCCGAGGTCTACACCGGGACCGTGCGCATGTTCCAGAAGGCGGGCTTCGCCTGCTCGCCCCACCCCGGCAGCGGGCGGCCCATCGCCAGGCTGACCCTCAAGGACGACTGACCCCCGCGGGCTGTCGGGCCGAGGAGTCCTGCAGCCGCGACGCCCCCCGCAACCTCCCCGGGCACCGCTCCGAGTGCGACCGGGGCCCGCCGCGCCCCGCTGCGGACCGAGCCGATGCGCCCCGCCCCCCAGGCGCCGCCGAGGGGCGGTGGTGTGCGGAACACGGGACACGTCTTGCTTTCGATATACCCTAGGGGGGTAGAGTACCTACATAGTCGGGTGAAGGGAGCGGTCGTGCGGAGGAGCCGTGCCCGGCCGGGCGGAGCGGTCACGTACGGGGGTGCACGCCTCGGCGTATACCCCTCACCCGTATCCGGCGTACGCTTGGCCCGACGGCGGGTCCCGGCGGTCCGTCCGGCACGCTCCCGATCAGCACCCTCGCGATGTGCGGCATCGGCCGCGGAGGAGGCCACAACGCGATGAGCAGCGAGAGCGCCGAACTGAAGCGTGTACCGGCCAGGTCCGAGCACCGGATCGAGCTCGCGATCGGCGGCATGACCTGCGCCTCGTGCGCCAACCGTGTCGAGAAGAAGCTCAACAGGCTCGACGGCGTCACCGCCGAGGTCAACTACGCAACCGAGAAGGCCCGGGTCACCTACCCGGACGGCGTCGGCACGGGCGACCTCGTCGCCCAGGTCGAGAAGGCCGGCTACACCGCGACCCCGCCTCCGGCGCCCGAGGCCGGACGCGGCGCGGACTCCACCGCGGCCCAGGGCGGGCAGGACGATCCGCTGCGCGCGCTGCGCACCCGCACGATCGTCAGCCTGATGCTGTCGGTTCCGGTCGTCGCCATGGCCATGGTCCCCGCTCTGCAGTTCACCTACTGGCAGTGGGCCTCGCTCGCCCTCGCCGCGCCGGTCGTGGTCTGGGGCGCCCTGCCGTTCCACACCGCCGCCGCCAAGAACCTGCGGCTGGGCCAGGCGACCATGGACACTCTGGTGTCGATGGGCACGCTGGCCGCATTCGGCTGGTCGCTCTACGCACTGTTCCTCGGCACCGCCGGCGAGCCGGGCACGATGGACGCCTTCTCGCTGACGGTCGAGCGGGGCGGCGGCGCGGGCGACATCTACCTGGAGGTCGCCTCCGGCGTCACCTCCTTCATCCTGCTCGGCCGCTACTTCGAGGCCAGGTCCAAGCGCCGCGCGGGCGACGCGCTGCGTGCACTGCTCGAACTCGGGGCCAAGGACGTCGCCGTCGTGCGCGAGGGGCGCGAGGAGCGGGTGCCCGTGGACCGGCTCGCGGTCGGCGACGTGTTCGCCGTCCGCCCGGGTGAGAAGTTCGCCGCCGACGGCGAGGTGCAGGAGGGCACCTCCGCTGCGGACCGCAGCATGCTCACCGGGGAGTCGGTGCCGGAGGAGGTCGGCCCGGGCTCGGCGGTTGCGGGAGCGACCGTCAACGTGGGCGGCCGGCTGCTCGTGCGCGCCACGCGCGTGGGCTCCGACACCCAGCTCGCGCAGATGGCCCGCCTGGTCGAGGAGGCGCAGAGCGGCAAGGCCGAGGTCCAGCGCCTGGCCGATCGCGTCTCTGGCGTGTTCGTACCCGTGGTGATCGCGCTCGCGGCGGCTACCCTCGGGTTCTGGCTGAGCACCGGCGGCGCCGCCGAGGCGTTCACCGCGGCGGTGGCCGTGCTGATCATCGCCTGCCCGTGCGCGCTGGGCCTGGCCACCCCCACGGCGCTGCTGGTGGGCACCGGCCGCGGCGCCCAGCTGGGCATCCTCATCAAGGGGCCCGAGGTGCTGGAGACCACCCGCCGCATCGACACGGTAGTGCTGGACAAGACCGGCACGGTCACCACCGGGCGCATGGCGCTGGCGGGTGTGGCCGCCGCCGAAGGAACCGACGAGGCCGAGGCGCTGCGCCTGGCGGGCGCGGTCGAGGACGCGTCCGAGCACCCGGTCGGCCGGGCGATCGCCGCGGGTGCCGTGCAGCGTGTCGGCGATCTGCCGGGTGTCGACGGCTTCGCCGCCATTGGCGGCCGCGGGGTCGAGGGCGTAGCGGCGGGTCGCCGGGTGCTGGTCGGCCGCCCCGCGCTGCTGGCCGAGCGCGGCATGGCACTGCCCGAGGAGCTGGAGCGCGCCGTGGAGCGCGACCGCGGACAGGGGCGCACCGTGGTCGCGGTGGGCTGGGACGGCGCCGCCCGCGCAGTGCTCGCCGTCTCCGACGCGGTCAAGCCCACCAGCGCGGAGGCGGTCACCCGGCTGCGCGCGCTCGGCCTGCGCCCGGTGCTGCTGACCGGCGACGCGGCCGCGGTGGCCGGGGCCGTCGCGGCGGAGGTCGGCATCGGCGAGGTCGTCGCCGAGGTGATGCCGGAGGACAAGGTCGCCATGGTGCGGCGGCTGCAGGAGGAGGGGCGCACCGTCGCGATGGTCGGCGACGGGATCAACGATGCCGCCGCGCTGGCGCAGGCCGACCTCGGCCTGGCCATGGGCACGGGCACGGACGTCGCGATCGAGGCCGGCGACCTCACCCTGGTGCGGGGCGACCTGCGGGTGGCCGCCGACGCCATCCGGCTGTCCCGCCGCACCCTGGGCACGATCCGAGGCAACCTGTTCTGGGCGTTCGGCTACAACGTCCTCGCCCTGCCGCTGGCGGCCGCCGGGCTGCTCAACCCGATGATCGCCGGCGCGGCCATGGCGCTGTCCAGCGTCTTCGTCGTGAGCAACAGTCTCCGGCTGCGGACGTTCCGCCCGCTGGCGCGATCCGGCGACGAGGGGACCACCCCCGCGGGCGCCGAGCCGGCGGTGGAGCGGGAGCACCGGGCCGAGACAGCGCGCTGATCCGCGTGCGGCGGCCGGCGAGGCGACCGGCGGGCACGCCGTAAGGGGGCGGCGGCCGCCCCCTTACGCGTGCGCGCGGGGTCCGGGGTGGACCCGCCCGGACGTCCGGATCGGCCCTGCAACGGTGTGTATCAACCAACATTCCGGACATTGCGTCGCGAACCGGTCGCGCAGCGCTTCCCCCCGCAGCTCGGGTGGCGTAGGGTGCGTCGCCGACCCCCCCTTCCCCGGGGAGTTCCGGCGCGTCGGGTGCAGTGGGCCGACCGGGGCCCCGCCGCGCCGCCACGCGTCACGACCCGCGAGCCCGAGGACGGACCGAGTGACCGACGCATGCCCCTACGCCGAGCCGTACAAGCCTGAGTTCCACCGGGATCCGGACCGCGTCTACCAGCGCATGCGCGACTCCCACGGGCCCGTCGTCCCGGCCATGCTCGAACCCGGGGTCCGCGGCTGGCTGGTCGTCGACTACGCCACGATCATCGCCTGGTGCCGCGACACCGCCACGTTCAGCCGCGACGCCCGGCGCTGGAGCGACTGGCGCGAGGGGCTCGTGTCCGAGGACGCCGGGGTGCTGGGCATGATGGAGCACCGCCCCAATGTGCTCTTCGCCGACGGAGCCGAGCACCGGCGCCTGCGCCGCGCCGTCACCGACAGCTTCGGCCGCATCGACTCCGCCGAGATCGCCTCCTACACCGCCCGGGTCGCCGAGTCGCTGGTCGACGGGTTCTGCCAGCTGGGCGAAGCCGACATCCTCGACGAGTACGCCCGCGTGCTGCCGCTGATGGTCATGAACCGCATCTTCGGGTTCGACGAGGAGAGCGGCCGGCGGTTCATCACCGCCCTGGCCGCCATGATGGACGCCGAGGACTCCGAGCGAGCCAACGCCGAATTGGAGCGCGTCGTCTCCGCGGTCATCGCCCGCAAGCGCAAGGAACCGGGCGAGGACGTCACCTCATGGTTGATGGACCACCGCGCCGGGCTCAGCGACGAGGAGGTGCTGCAGCACCTGGTGCTGATCGTGGGTGCGGGCACCGAGCCCACCGCAAGCCTCATCGGCAACGCCATGCGGATCATCCTCACCGATCCCGCGTTCCGCGACGAGATCTCCGGCGGGCGCATGGGCGTCGAGGACGCCGTCGAACACGTGCTCTGGCGCGACCCGCCGCTGATCGGCTATCCGGTGATGTATCCCGTCACCGACGTCTCGCTGCCCAACGGCGGCACGCTGCCCGCCGGTTCGCCCGTCCTCCTCGGCTACGGGGCGGCCAACCGCGCGATGGCGGGTGCGTCCACCCAGGAGGAGGCCGGGGCCACCGCGAACCGTGCCCACCTGTCATTCGGGGTCGGCCCGCACCGATGCCCCGCGCAGGACCTCGCGACCATGATCGCCACGACCGGCATCTCGACGCTGCTGCGCCGGCTGCCCGGGCTGCGCCTGGCGGTCACCGCCGACGAGCTGGAGTGGCGCAGCTCCCCGTTCTCCCGCTCGCTCACCCGCCTTCCGGTCACCTTCACCCCTCAGAACCCCACCCAGGAAGAGGCGCCGTGGAAGCAGTCCCCCTCCTCACTGGAAACCTCCATGAGCAGTCCCGACGACTCCGCGATACCGGCCCGGTGGTCCCTGTCCGGCTTCCTGGCGATGTTCCGGCGTGGGCGGTGACCGGGCACTCGGCGGTAGCGGAGGTGCTGGCCCACCCCGCGGTCAAGAAGGACCCCCGGCACTGGCGCGCCTGGCGCGACGGCGAGATCCCGCCCGACTGGCAGCTGATCTCGTGGGTGGCCAACGAGAACATGCTCGCCCGCGACGATGCCGACCACACCCGGCTGCGCAAGCTGGTCTCCAAAGCGTTCACACCGCGCCGGGTCGAGGAGATGCGCGGGCGCGTCGCCTCGCTGACCGACGCGCTGCTGGACGACATGGCCGGCTCCCGCGGCGAGGTCGAACTGAAGGAGGCGCTGGCCCGTCCGGTGCCGATGGGCATCACCGCCGACCTGTTCGGGGTGGCCGACCCCGAGGACCGCGCCGAGCTGGCGCGGCTGATCGGGCTCATTCTGGACCAGAGCATCACACCCGAGGTCGCCGGGCGAACCCACCTGGAGGTGCAGGCCTACCTGGCCGGCCTGGTGGCCCGTAAGCGCGGCGAGCCAGGCGACGACCTGACCAGCGCGCTCATCGACGCCCGCTCGGAGGACGAGGACCGGCTCAGCGAGCCGGAGCTGGTATGGACGCTGATCCTGATCATCGGTGCCGGGTTCGAGACCACGATGAACCTCATCGTCAACGCGGTGCGCGCGCTGCTGACCCATCCCGACCAGCTGCGCATGGTCCGCGGCGGCGAGTACACCTGGGACGACGTGATCGAGGAGACCCTGCGCTGGGACACCTCCATCCACAACATCCCGCTGCGCTACGCCGCCGAGGATCTGGAGGTCCAGGGCAGCCGCATCGGCGAGGGCGAGGCCATCCTCGTCGGCTACGGTGCGGCCGGGCGCGACCCGGACCGCTACGGCGCGACGGCGCACCTGTTCGACATCACCCGCGAGGACAAGGCCCACCTGTCGTTCTCGCACGGGCCGCACTACTGCCTGGGCGCCAACCTGGCGCGGCTGGAACTGGGCGTCGTGCTGCCGAAGCTGTTCGAGCGCTTCCCTCGGATGAGCCTGGCGGGCGCCGAGCCGGAGGAACTGCCGTCGATCGTCTCGGGCGGTGTGACGGCGCTTCCGGTGCGGTTGGACGCCGGCGCGCCGAGCGGGGCGCCGACCGCCTGAACCTGCGGGCGCCTCGCCTCGCCCGTCACACGCGCTCGGGCG
This sequence comes from Streptomonospora wellingtoniae, assembly GCF_031845375.1. Lineage (NCBI taxonomy): Bacteria > Bacillati > Actinomycetota > Actinomycetes > Streptosporangiales > Nocardiopsidaceae > Streptomonospora > Streptomonospora wellingtoniae. The sequence goes on along the minus strand of NZ_JAVREK010000001.1, from coordinate 367,096 downwards.
CCAGCCCGGCGGCCACGACGTCGACGAGCAGGTCGAGCACCTGCGGGTAGTGCTCGGGCGAGGCGAGGCGGTCCGCGTTCATCGGCAGCAGCAATACCGCCTGCAGTACGCCGACGATCACCGCGGGGTCGGCCGCCACCAGGGCGCCCTCCCCGCGCTTCTCCGCGACGAAGTCGAAGAGGGCGGTGACCGGATTGCCGGGAACGCCGGTCACCGACTCCGGGTCGTGGCGGCGGGACACCGCCGCCATCTCCTCGGGGTGGGTCATCAGCCGGCTGTAGAGCGGGTCGGTGGTGAGAACGTCGACCGTGGCGTGCAGGAACCGGCGCAGCCCTTCGCGCGTGCCGGGGGCTGACAGCAGCGCGTCGTCGACCGTGGCGCGCCTGACCTCGGTCATGCGATCGGTCATCAGCTCCAGGTACAGCGCCTCCTTGGAGTCGAAGAACTGGTAGAAGCTGCTCTTGGCGATTGCGGCGGGCGCCACCAGGTCCTCCAATGAGGTCTTGCGCAGCCCGCGGGTCGTGAACAGCCGCCGCCCCGACTCCATCAGCAGGCCCTTGATACGGGCCTTCTCGTCGGCGGAGAACGCGGCAGGCATCGCGGCCTCCTTCCGTCGCCCGTGTTCCTTCGCGTTCGTGTGTCCGTTGCGGTCACATGGTTTCAGACGCGGCCCGCGGCCGGTCGGCGGCCGCGGGCGCGCCCTTGCGCACGAGGGAGAGGCGCAGTCCGCGCCACCGGGCCACCGCGGCGATGACGGCGGTCATCGCCAGACCGCCGGCGCCCAGCGGCAGCACCGTGGCCAGGCCGTCCGCGCCGGAGTTGGCGAGCGTCCAGGCGATCTTCACCGCCAGCCCGCCGTCGATGACCACCAGCCCCCAGCCCAGCGAGCGCTGCCAGAAGGCCGCGCACAGTGCGGCGATCAGCAGGGGCGCCAGCGGCAGTGTCAGCCAGGTGACCCATGTCGGATCGGTGAACAGGTCCTTCTCCATCTCCAGTACCGCCTGCATCCGCGGGTCGGTCTCGTTTGGGGGCGGAGCGGGGAACCAGAAGAAGCTGGAGAGCATCGCGAGGACGGTCCCCGTCAGGGCGAGGGGGCGGCGCGTCCAGCAGAAGTAGGCGATCGGCAGGAAGAAGAGAGGGCGGATGTACCAGCTCAGCGGGTTGAGGTGGCGTGGCCAGGCCCAGGCGAGGAAGTCGGTCAGCAGGTCCATGTCAGGCTCCCGTGGCGAAAGTTGAAACTATAAAACCATAATGAGTATTTGTTTTCAACCACTCGAAGCAGGCGGAGGCGGATCGCATGGCCTGGCGCGACGCTCAGGGCCTGGGAAGGCGCTTCAGCGGGCGCGGTGACCGGCGCAGCGGCCCGGGGAGGAGGATCCTGCGGGTCAGTGCGGAGGAGTGGAGTCGCGAGCGGAGACCCCGGCGGCGCCTGAGCGCTGGTCCGGAGCAGGCGGAGCGTCGTTCGCGCTCGCAGCGCGGACGGCCCAGCGGGCCACCTGGTCGGCGGTGCGCTCCGCCGGAACCCCGGTGGTGTCCAGCAGCTCGACGGGCGGCTCCATCTCGTGCGCGGACTCCTCGACCCAGCGGGCGTAGTCGAGCATCTCGGCGATGCGGGGCTCGTCCCACTGGCGCCAGGCCGGCCGCGCGCGCAGCCGCGTGGCGAGCACCTCGGGATCGCACGTCAGCGCCAGGTAGCGGATGTCGGAGAACAGCGCGCGCTCGGGCAGATCCTCGAACTCCGGCGGTACAACGGTGCCGCACAGCACGACCGGGCGGCCGTTCTGCTGGATCATCGCGGCAGTGCGCAGCCAGGTGGTGCGGAACAGGGGGTGCTCGGTGTCGGAGTCGCGCAGTCCGCCGGTCCACAGCAGGTCCTGCTCCAGCACCACGAACCGCTGCGAGAGGCTATCCAGCAGCAGGCGCGCGACGGTGGACTTGCCGGTGCCGCTGGGGCCGGTCACGCACAGCAGCGGCAGACGCCGGAAGGGCTCGCGGTGGCCGCAGTCGGCGCAGTACAGCACCGCGCCCGCCGGGTCGGCGGCGTCGACGCCGGGCCGGTCGGTGAACTCTCCGCAGCGCGCGCAGATCAGCGGGTTCACGCGACCGTCCCGCACACGCGGCCGCGCCGGCGGGCGGGTGCCATGGCGCGCACGTCAGTCGAAGAGCCCTTCCAGGAAGCTCTTGCGGCGCTTCTGTCCGTAGGGGCGGGGGGAGTCGCCGTACCCGTAGGGCCGGGGGGAGTCGCGGTAGCCGCCTCCGGCGAAACCGCCGCCGTGGTGGCCGCCGCCGTGGTAGGGGGCGGGGGAGTCGCGGTAGGGACGCACCGGCGCGGGGCCGCCCACGGGGCCGGCGGGACCGGGAACGTGGCTGTTGTGGCGCTCTTCGGCGGAGATGATCTGCTCAAGCTCGCCTCGGTCAAGGAAGATGCCCCGGCAGTTCTGGCACTGCTCGAGGTGGATCCCCATACGGTCGAACGTCTGCATCTGGCCTTGGCACTTAGGGCATATCACGGTTACACAATAGCCACAGGCGCTGTGGAGCGGATAAAAACCCGGATCCTGTCTGCGACCGCGGCGGCCGCAACCGGCCGCCGGAACCGGGAACTCGGCGTCGCCCCAGCTCAGGACGGCTCCACCGGGCGCCCGGTCCGTCCGCGCCGGGAGGAGGCGCGCACCCGGCGCGTCAGCCGGGCGCACCGCACGCCCGTGCGGGCCCGGGACTGCTCCTACACTCGCCTTGACCGCGCCCCCTCCGCCGGGCACCGCCATCCCACTACGAGGTATCCCCATCGATGACGAACGAGAGCAGTGAGCCGGGGCGACTGCTGTCCGGCCGCTACCGCCTGACCGAGCTGATCGGCGAGGGCGGGATGGGGCGCGTCTGGGAGGGCGTCGACGAGGTTCTGGACCGGTCGGTGGCCGTCAAGGAGCTTCTCATCCCTCCGCAGCTGCCCTCGGCCGAGGTCGAGGTGCTGCGCACTCGGATGCTGCGGGAGGCCCGGCACGCGGCCCAGCTCAGCCATCCCTCGATCATCACCGTCTTCGACGTGGTCGAGATCGACGAGCGGCCGTGGATCGTCATGGAGCTGGTGCGCGGGCCGTCGCTCGGCTCCCTCATCAAGAGCGGCGGAGCGTTCGAGCCGCAGCGGGCCGCGGGTATCGGCGCGCAGGTGGCGGCCGGGCTGTCGCTCGCCCACGAGCGCGGCATCGTGCACCGCGACATCAAGCCGGCCAACGTGCTCATCGCCCGCGGCGACCGCGCGGTGCTGACCGACTTCGGCATCGCACACCTGGAGGGCTCCAGCCACCTCACCAGGACCGGCCTGCTCGTGGGGTCGCCGAGCTACCTCGCGCCCGAGCAGGCGCATGGCCGGCCGGCTACGCCGGCCAGCGACATCTGGGCCCTGGGGGTGACCCTCTACCAGGCGGTCGAGGGCACCACGCCCTTCCATCGCGACACACCCATGGCCACGCTCACCGCCATCGTCACCGCGGAGGTGCCGCAGCCGAAGTCGGCGGGCGAGCTGGCGCCGGTGCTCGAACGGCTGCTGCAGAAGGACGCCGGGGACCGGCCCTCGGTCGACGAGGCGGCCTCGCTGCTCCAGGCCGCTGCCGAGGAGGCGCACGGGGAGCGGGACTCCGCAGCTTCGGCCGGGCGGCGGGACGACGCTGCGCAGCACGCCCCCGTCGGCGCGGCCCTGCATGTCGCGCATTCCCCGCAGGCGTCGGGGGCCTCGCCGGCCGGCGGGAACGGCGGCGGAGCGGCACCCGCGTCCGCGGCTCCGCCCGGTCCCATACCGGCAGCGGGGCAGTCTGCACCGGAACGCGGGGGCCGCCGCGGCGGCGCCGCGCTGGCGATCGCGGGCGGACTGGTGGCGCTGGTGCTGGTCGCGGGAGCGGTGGCCTGGATCGGTAGCCGCCAGGGCGCCCCCGCGGAGGAGGCCGGCGCCGTGGGCGACAGCGCCGCGCCGAGCGCGGGCTCCTCGGAGGAGGGGCAGAACGGCTCGGGGCAGGAGGGTACGCAGGCGGCGCCGGACTCCGATGCGCAGGACGGCGGGCAGCCGGAGGAGGACGAGGGCGGCGGCGATGACAGGCCGGAGCTGCCCGAGATGTCCGAGCACGAGGACCCCACCGGGTTCTCCGTCGAGATTCCCGAGGACTGGCCGCTGGACAACCGCAGCGGCACCAGCGTCTTCTTCGACATCCCCGGTGAGCCGGGCTATCTGCAGGTCGACCAGAGCGACGACCCCGCGGACGACGCCAAGGACGACTGGGTGGCCCAGGAGCCGCGCATGTCGGCGAACTTCGACGGCTACTCGCTGGTGGGGATCGAGGCGCTCGGCGAGCCCTACACCGACGACTACATCAGCGCGGCCGACTGGGAGTTCACCTTCACGGGGCAGGACGGCACCGCCATGCACGCCGTGGACCGGGCGTTCCATACCGAGGAGAAGGGCTACGCCCTCTTCCTGGTCTCGACCGAGGCGAGCTTCGCGCGCAACAAGGCGATCCTGGACGAGGCCGCCGAGTCGTTCGAGCCGGCCGGGTAGCCGCGGAGCCGCCGCCGGATCGGCCGCACGACCCGTCGGCCGGGCCGCCCATCGGCCCGTCGGCCGCGGATCGGCCCCACCGGGGCGGGTGCGTGCGCCGGGGCCGCATTCCGTGGCAGGCTCGCGGCATGCGCTGGAACGCCCGACAGTGCCGGGAGCACTTCGCACGCGCGCGCGTCGCACGCCTTGCCACGGTGGACGCCGACGGCCTGCCCCATCTGGTGCCGGTCACCTTCGCCCTGATCGCCGGTGGGGAGGGGGACGCCGACACCGTCGCGTTCGCGGTCGACGACAAGCCCAAGCGCACGACCTCCCTGCGCCGCCTCGCCAACATCGCCGCCGACCCGCGGGTGTGCCTGCTCGCCGACGAGTACTCCGACGACTGGTCGGGTCTGTGGTGGGTGCGCGCCGACGGTCTCGCCCGCATCGTCGATCCGGGGACCGACTCCCAGAACGCGCCCCCCGAGCATCGCACCGCGGTCCGCCGCCTGCAGGAGCGCTACGCCCAGTACCGCGACGCCCCGCCCGCCGGACCGGTCGTCCTCATCGAGGTGACCCGCTGGTCGGGCTGGTCCTCCGGCTAGCAGGTTGTGATGGGGTCTCCGTCCGTCGATTCCCGCCGATCTTGTAGCCATCGTGAAGGAAAGCGATTTCCGTTTGCGATGGCTACAAGATCGACGGTGCCGCGCCGAGTGCCGGCGGACCCGGCCGGCCGGCGGTGCGCTACTTCAGCAGCTGGCGGGCCATCACCAGGCGCTGGATCTGGTTGGTGCCCTCGTAGATCTGGGTGATCTTGGCGTCGCGCATCATGCGCTCCAGCGGGAAGTCCTTGACGTAGCCGGCGCCGCCGAGAAGCTGGACGGCGTCCGTGGTGATCTCCATGGCGGCGTCCGAGGCGTAGCACTTGGCGGCGGCGCCGAAGAAGGGCAGGTCGGCGTCGCCGCGTTCGGACTTCGCGGCGGCGACGTAGACCATCTGCCGGGCAGTCTCCAGCTTCATCGCCATGTCGGCGAGCATGAACTGGATGCCCTGGAAGTCGGCGATCGCGGTGCCGAACTGCTTGCGCTCCTTGGCGTAGGCCACCGCGTGGTCCAGCGCCCCCTGGGCGATGCCCACCGCCTGGGCGCCGATCGTCACCCGGGTGTGGTCGAGCGTGCGCAGCGCGAGCTTGAGGCCCTCGCCGACGCCGCCGACGAGCCGGTCGCCGGGGATGCGCACGTTGTCGAAGTACAGTTCGCGGGTGGGCGATCCCTTGATCCCCAGCTTGCGCTCGGGCTCGCCGAGGGTGAAGCCGGGGTCGTCGGCGTGCAGCACGAACGCGCTGACGTTGCCGCCGCGCTTGCCGCCGGGGTCGGTGACGGCCATGACCGTGTAGTACCGGCTGACCCCGGCGTTGGTGATCCAGGACTTCTGCCCGTTCAGGATCCAGCCGTCGCCGTCGGCCTCGGCGCGCGTGCGCATGCTCGCGGTGTCGGAACCGGCCTCACGCTCCGACAGGCCGTAGGAGAACATCGCCTCGCCGCTGGCCACGGGCGCCAGGTAGCGCTGCTTGACGTCCTCGGAGGCGCCCAGGAGCAGCGGCATCGTGCCCAGCTTGTTCACCGCCGGGATCAGCGAGGAGGACGCGCAGGCGCGGGCCACCTCCTCGATGATGATGCAGGTCGCGACGGCGTCGGCGCCGACACCGCCGTACTCCTCGGGGATGTGTGCGGCGTGGAAGTCGGTGTCCACGAGCGCGTCGTGGGCCGCCTTGGGGAACTCGGACCGCTCGTCGACATCGGCCGCGTGCGGCGCGATCTTGTCGTCGGAGACGGCGCGTACCGCCTCGCGCAGCTGCTCGTGCTCTTCGGTGATGCTGAACAGGTCGAATTCGCCCATGACGCTCCCCGCCCTTCCTCGGTCCCGGCTGCCCGCGCCATCTGGCACTGCGTGTCCAAGTATGGCATCTAGTGTCATCATACGGATCGGGTGCGCCGAACGGAACGACGGCCGATACTCGGGGGATGAGCACGGGGCACACGCAGGGGACCGACGGGGAACGGGGCCGAGGTGGCTGAGCGCGCGGACGGCGATCGGGGCAGGCCGCACGGCGCGGACCGGACCGCGGTGGTCGAGGTGGCGGTACGGCTGTTCACCGAGGCCGGCTACGAGGCCACGACCATGGACGACATCGCTGCCGCGACCGGGATGAGCAGGCGCAGCCTGTTCCGGCGGTTCGGTTCCAAGGAGGACATCCTCTTCGCCGAGCACGACGACCTGTTCGAGACCGTCGAGCGCTTCCTCGAAGCCGCTCCGGACGACGACCCCGTGGCCACCGTGCGCTCGGCTGCGCGCATGGTCTTCCAGGAGTACGTGCGCTCGCCGGAGATCACCGTCCCCCGCTTCCGGTTGGTGCGCGCGGTGCCGCGGCTGCGCGATCGCGAGATCGCCATGACCGCCCGCTATCAGGCGGCGTTCAGCCGCTTCCTGGGCCGCGGAGAGACGGCGGGGCGGCGCGCCCTGACGGGCGAGGCGCTGGCCGCGTCGGTGATCGCTGCGCACAACCACGTGCTGCGGTCGTGGCTGCACTCCCCGCAGGAGCCGGTGCCCTGGCGCCGGTTCGACGAGGCCATGGCGTTCGTGACCGGATCCCTGGGCGCCCTGCTGCGCGAGCCCGCCGGCCGGGGCGGCGCCGCCGTTCAAGACGCCGCGCCGCAGGAGTCGGTACTGGTGGCGGTCTACCCCGCGGCCGCCTCCGGCGAGGACGTGCTGTCGCGCATCCGCTCCGCGCTGGGGTCCGAACACGGCTGAGCGGCGGCGCCGGAGGCGGTGGGCGCGGGCGCTCCGACCGCATTCCTAGCTCGACCGGCGCGCGGCCCGCCGACGGCGAGGGCGCGGCCGTTCGCTGAGGGGTGGTGCCCTCAGACCCGGTCCCGCGGTCCGGTCCCGCCCGGCGCGAGCGGGCCGCCGCCGTCGCAGGGGTCCGGATCGGCGGCAACGGCGCGCAGGAACCCCTCGGCGAACATGGCGCAGGCGTCGTCGACCGAGGGCAGTTCCGGGCCGAGGGCGCGGTCCAGCGCCGGGCGCACCATCATGTGCACCGCGGGCGGCCCGATGAGGAGTTGGATGATGACGGGCATCGGCAGCGGGCGCAGCCGGCCGGCCTCGATCTCGGCGGCGAACAGGCTGGTCATTCCGTTGAGCAGGCGGGGGACCGCCGCCTCCAGCAGGTGCGACCCCGGACCGTCGGGGCGGCCGAGGAGGTCCGCGACGATCGCGGGCAGCACCCGCGGCTCCGTCGAGAACGCGGTGACGATCGCGTGGAAGAGGCTCTGCACGACGTCCTCGAAGCGCTCCGGCGGGTCCGCGGCGACCGCCTCGACGCCGATCACCGGTCCGTAGCGCTCGAAGACGGCCGAGAGCAGGCCGTCGCGCCCGTGGAAGACCGTGTGCAGGCTCGGCACCGAGCACGGCGCAGCGGCCGCGACGGCGTCGAGGGTGACCGCGCCCAGCCCGCGGTCGCCGATGATCGCCGCCGCCGCGGTCACCGCGCGCTCGCGCACGGGCGGGCGGCCTCCGGGGTCCACACCGGAGGCCAGGACGGCGGCGTCCAGCGCGGCGCGCGTTCCGCCGAGCCGGCGCAGCAGGGTGCTGCGCGAGACGCCGGCCTTCGCGGCGACGGCTGTCAGCGGGACCTCGGCGACGTCTCGGCCCTGCTCGCGCGCGGCCGCCACGGCCGCGTCGACGAGACCGGGCGGGACCGTCGGGGCGTCTGCGTCGTTCTGCTCCATCATGGAATTCGATACTACTGTACATATGAAGCAGTTTCAGGTACCCAGGCGTCGGCGTACCGGGCAGCCGCAGCCGGGGCGCCGGTGCCGCGGACCGCGGCACCTCCTGATGCGGAAGCCCGCAATGCGGGAAACCACTGCAGAAGACGAGGAGGAGAGACGATGCGGAGTCGGACGTCGGCCGCAGTCGGCAGTGCCGTGTTCTTCGTCGTGGCGCCGGGCACGATGGTCGGCCTCGTTCCGTGGCTGATCAGCGGCTGGGAGCTTCGCCGGCCGCTCCCGTACTGGGGCGCGGCCCAGGCCGTCGGCGTCGTGCTGATCTGCGCGGGCCTGTACGCGTGCGTGCACGCCTTCACCCGGTTCGCTGCGGCCCGCGGAACGCCGGCCCCGGTGGCGCCCACCGAGCACCTGGTCGTGGACGGTTTCCACCGCTACGTGCGCAACCCCATGTACGTGGCGCTGACCGCGGTCAACACCGGTCAGGCGCTGCTGTTCGGCTCGTGGGGCGCGGCAGTGTGGGCGCTGGCCTTCTGGGCGGCCGCGGCGGTGTTCGTGCGGCTCTACGAGGAGCCGATGATGGCCCGTTCCTTCGGAGTCGAGTATGCCCGGTACCGCCGCAACGTGCCCGCGTGGCTGCCGCGGCTGCGTCCGTGGCAGGCACCCCCCGCGGGCGCCCGCGACTGAGTCCGCGCCGGCTGACGGGGGCTCCGCACCGAGGTGTACCGCGCGCGGGGGGCGGGACGCCCCGTGCGGCGGGGCTCCCCGTGTTGCACGGGGGGCGAAGGACTGTTCGGATGTCAAACAGGTACACTTTCGGAAGGTGCGAAAAACGGCGATTCTTTAGCTCATGGGAAACTGTTTGCCAGCTTTATGATGTGTCCCATGTCACCGGTTCGCCAATGCGCGACAATTGTACTGTTTTGCTTCACTGGAGTTTAATAAGAACTGAACACGAGACATGGTCGAGCCGGGACGGCGGCTTTCCCTGATCCCCCGCATCCCCGCCTGGAAAGGTTGCTCAGGCATGAGCGAAGACGGCAAAGAGCGCGCGGTAGAGCTGCGGTACGAAGGTGGGGCGCACACCCTGCCGCTGCTGACCGGCACCGAGGGTGAACAGGCTTTCGAGGCCAAGACCCTGCTGAGCCGGGCCGGCATGGTCACCCTCGACCCCGGGTTCGCCAACACCGCCGCGTGCCAGTCGAAGATCACCTACATCGACGGCGAAGCGGGCATCCTCCGCTATCGCGGCTATCCCATCCAGGAACTCGCGGCCGGAAGCTCCTTCCTGGAGGTCGCCCACCTCCTCATCCACGGCGAACTCCCCGGACCCGGCGAGCTCAAGGAGTTCTCCGAGCAGCTGCGCGCCAACGCCGCCCTGCCCGTCGAGATGCGGGCCATGATCGACGCTCTGCCGCGCGACGGCCATCCCATGATCCTGCTCGGCGCCGCGGTCAACACCATGGCGGCGTTCTACGCCGACACGACCGACCCCGACGACTCCGACCAGGTCGACCGCGCGACGATGCTGCTGCTGGCGCAGCTGCCCACCGTCGCCGCGCGCATCTACCGCAACTCCGCGGGCGAGCAGCCGCTGGAGCCCGACCACAGCCTCGGCTACGTCGAGGACTTCGTGCGGATGACCTTCGGCGGCGACAGCGGCAGCCGCGAGCTCGACGAGCTCTACGCCAAGGCGATGGACCTGCTGCTCATCCTGCACGCCGACCACGAGCAGAACTGCTCCACCGCCACCGTGCGCGTAGTCGGCTCCTCCCAGGCCAGCCTCTACGGCAGCGTCTCCGCCGGCATCAACGCCCTGTTCGGCCCCCTGCACGGCGGCGCGAACCAGGCCGTGCTGGAGATGCTGGAGGAGATCCGCGGCCTCGGCGGCGACGTCGACTCGTTCCTGGCCAAGGTCAAGGACAAGGAGAGCGGCACGCGGCTGATGGGCTTCGGGCACCGGGTCTACAAGAACTTCGACCCGCGCAGCAAGGAGATCAAAGAGCTGGCCGCCCAGATCCTGGACCGCCAGGAGCAGCCCGATGAGCTGTTCCAGCTCGCGCTGCGCCTGGAGGGCCGCGCACTGGCCGACTCCTACTTCACCGACCGCAAGCTCTACCCCAACGTCGACTTCTACAGCGGCGTCATCTACCGCGCGATGGGCTTCCCGACCGGCATGTTCACCGTGCTGTTCGCCCTCGGCCGGCTGCCCGGCTGGATCGCGCACTGGCGCGAGCAGCGCCTCGACCCCGCCGCCCGGATCGCCCGGCCGCGCCAGCTCTACGTCGGCCCGGCCCAGCGCTCCTACAACGGCTGAAGGGCCGCGCATCCGTACCCGGCCGCGCGGCGGAGCCGCCCCGCCCGCGCGGTCGGGTGCCCGCACGCGCGCACTCCGCGCCGCACCACTGACGGGTATCGGCTTGCCCCGCCGCCGGTAATAATTCCGCCCCCGCGGCCATCACCGCGCGCGCCCCCGGGCAGTGCGTCACTGAGGTCGATCGATCGGGGGAGACATGCTCGACTACCTGGTAGAGCACTGGTGGGTCCTCACCGTCCGCGGCGCGGCCGCGATCGTCTTCGGGCTCGTCGCGGTCCTGTGGCCCGGGATCACGGCGATCGCGCTGGCGACGGTCTTCGGCGTCTACGCCCTCGTCGACGGCGTCTTCGCGGGCTGGGCGGCCCTGCGCGCCAAGGAGGGCGACCGGCCGCCGCTGGTCTGGGAGGCGATCCTGGGCGTGGTCGTGGGCCTGGTCATCCTGGCGTGGCCGCTGGCCACCGTGCTCGTCCTGGCGATCCTGCTGGGCTTGTGGGCGATCATCACCGGCGTGTTCGAGATCCTCACCGCCTACCGGCTGCGCCGCGAGATCCACGGCGAGTGGCTCTACATCTTCAGCGGCGCCCTCTCGGTCGCCTTCGGCCTGGTGATCTGGATCGTACCCTTCGGCGGGGCGGTCGCGATGTCCTTCGCCATCGGCGCCTACGCCATCGTCTTCGGCGCGGCGCTCATCGGCCTGAGCCTGCGGATGCGCCGCATGGGCCTGGACGACTCCGGCGGCACGCTGCGCAGCGGTCCCGCACAGGAGGGGCCGCAGACCGGCGGTGCGGCCTGAGTCGGCCGCGCCTGCACCCGCGGTCGCAGCCGCAATTCCCTCCCGAGGCGGATGCGGGCGCACGCCCGCGTACCTCACTCTGAACGTGCGGCCCCCTGAAGGCGGCCGCGGTCCGAGGGAGGGACGGTGCGATGCCCGGACGCATGGGGCGCCCGCGGCGCGGGCGGGGAGCCGCCCGGTGATCCGGCGGGCGCGGGCCGTGCTGCGCGCCCTCCGGCCGAGGCGCCCGCGCGGCCGCACCGCGGCCGGGCCGCCCGCCGGCGCCGCCTCCACAGCGGGCCCTGACGCGGCGGTCTCCCGCGGGGCCATCCTGTCGATCGGTCCGCTGCGCATTCCCGAGGCGGTCGTCGACCTGCTGCTCGCCGCCGGCGTGGCCGTGCTCCAGCTGGCCGTGGCCTCCGGTCAGGACGGCGTCGAACCGGGCCTGGCGGTCCTGCTCGCGGGCGCCGCGGCGATGGCCCTGCTGACCCGGTTCCCGCACACCGCGGCGGTCGGGATGGGCCTCAGCGTCCTCGGCTACTACATGACCGCCGCCGCCGACATCTGGGTCGCCTGGGTGGGCCTGGTGGTCGCGGTGGTGCGGTTGGGCGCGCTCGGCGAACGAAGCGCCGCTCTGGCCGCGGTAGGCGCGGTGCTGGCGGTCTCCGGTGTCGTGGAAGTACTCGACTTCCAGATCTCGCGCGCGCTGTCGGTGCTTTCCTGGGCATTGGTCGTGCTGCTGGTCGGCGAGATCGCCCGCAGCCAGCGCGCCTACGTGCGCGAGGCGCAGCAGCGCGCCGCCGAGGCCGAGCGCACCCGCGAGGAGGAGGCCCGCCGCCGCGCCGTCGAGGAGCGGCTGCGCATCGCCCGCGAGGTGCACGACGTGGTCGCCCACAGCATCTCCCTGATCAACGTGCAGGCCGGTGCGGCCGCCCACCGCCGAGACGACCCCGACGGCGCCTACGCGGCCCTGAACCACATCAAGGAGGCCAGCCGCGACACCCTGCGCGAGCTGCGCTCGACGCTGGGGGTGCTGCGCCGGATCGACGACGACGGCGCGCCGACCGCGCCGGTGCCGTCGCTGGCGCGCGTGGGCGACCTCGCCGAGCAGACGACGGCCGCCGGACTGCCGGTGCGCCTGGAGGTCACGGGAACCGCGGCGCAGCTGCCCGCAGCGGTGGACCTGGCCGCCTACCGCATCGTCCAGGAGTCCCTCACCAACGCGCTGCGGCACTCCGGCGCCGGGGGCGCCGACGTGTGCGTCGACTACGGCGGGATCGAGCTGCGGGTCCTGGTGGCCGACGACGGCGGCGGCGCGGTACCGGGATCGGAACCGCAGGGCAACGGGCTGCGCGGGATGCGCGAGCGCGCCGCCGCGGTGGGCGGCACGTGCAGCGCGGGCCCTCGCGGCGACGGGCCCGGCTTCGCCGTCCGCGCAGCCCTCCCGCTGCCCGCACCGGGCGGTAGCGCTGCCGCGCCCCCCGGCGGAGGTGCTGCCAGGCCTCTTGGCCCCGATACCGGCTGAGGCCACGCGCGGCCTCCCCGGCGGCCCCTCGGGCTGGTAGGAAAGGGGCAGCGGCCTGGTCCGGGCCGCGGCGACAGGGAGGCGGGGCACGCATGGCCACGGTGGTGCTCGCCGACGACCAGACGCTCGTGCGCGCCGGTTTCCGCTCCATGCTCGAAGGAGAGGACGACATCTCGGTCGCCGCCGAGGCCGGCGACGGCGAGGAGGCGGTGCGCGCCGCCCGCTCGGAGCGGCCCGACGTCGTCCTGATGGACATCCGCATGCCGGGTACCGACGGGCTGGAGGCCACGCGGCGCATCGCCGCCGACGACGCCCTGCGCGGCGTGAAGGTCGTCATCCTGACCACGTTCGACCTCGACGAGTACGTCTACGGCGCCCTCAAGGCCGGCGCCAGCGGCTTCCTGGTCAAGGACACCGAGCCCGCCGAGCTCATCCGCGGAGTGCGCGTCGTCGCCCGTGGGGACGCGCTCCTGGCGCCCTCGGTCACCCGCCGACTCATCGGCGAGTTCGCCGGGCGGATCAAGGAGCCGCCGCCGGCGCCGCGGCTGAACTCGCTCACCGACCGCGAGCGCGAGGTGATGGCCGCGGTCGCCGAGGGCCTGTCCAACGAGGAGCTGGCCCGCCGGCTCACGCTCAGCCCTGCGACCGCCAAGACCCACGTGAGCCGGGTGCTGACCAAGCTGGGCGCGCGCGACCGGGCCCAGCTCGTCGTCATCGCCTATGAGACCGGCATGGCGCGTCCCGGCTGGCTCGCCTGAGCTGAGCTGCCGTGAACATCACCATCGATCTTGTAGCTATCGTGATGGAAAACGATTTCCATTTGCGATAGCTACAAGATCAACGGGATTGGGGCATGGCCGCCGCGTCACCCAGTCGTTACCGGCCGGATACGGTCGCCGGTGCCGCGTTCGCTTGTGGAGATCCGGCAACGGGGTAAGACTCGGAGGCGACGTGCCTCATGCTGCGCGAGCCCCGGCCCCAGCGTGCCTGCCGATCACGTCGGCGCGGGGTGCTGCTGTGCCCACAGAGGAACGGGAGCGTGCCGATGAACGAGTGCGCCGAACCCGACTGCACCGGTGCGGTCGACGACGGCTACTGCGACGAGTGCGGCATGGCGCCGTCCGCCCGCGCGGCGGCCGTCCCCGCTCCGCGGGCGGCGGCCGGCACCGCCGCCGCGGCGCCGCCCTCCGCGTCGGCGCCGTCCCGCCCGCCCGCACCGCCGGAGGCGGGCGGACGCGCCGAGGGGGCGGCAGGGGACGGCCGGCGCCCGAACACCGGCGGCCCGGCCGCCGCACCGGCCCCGCCGTCGGGGCGTTCACCGAGCCTGCGCGAGGCCCGCCTGTCCGGATCCTCCGGCGTTGCGGGCCAGGGTGCGTACTCGGGCGGCGACCCGGTCGCCGGCACGCCGAGCCACCCGGGCGCGCCCTCCTCGCGCGGCCTGCTCGGCCTGGGCATGGTCGAGGTGCCGCCCGTGCCCTACCGCGATCCCGCCGGCGCCGTTCTGAGCAACCCGCTGGTCGCCGAGCGGAGCCGGGTATGCGGCCACTGCGGCGCAAGCGTGGGCCGCTCCCGCGAGGGCCGCTCCGGCCGTACCGAGGGGTACTGCCCCTCCTGCCGCACCGAGTTCTCCTTCACGCCCAAGCTCGCGCCCGGCGACGTCGTGGCCGGGCAGTACGAGGTGCTGGGCTGCCTGGCCCACGGCGGGCTCGGCTGGATCTACCTCGCCCGCGACCACAACGTCGACGACCGGTGGGTGGTGCTCAAGGGCCTGCTCAACGTCGGCGACGCCGAGGCGCACAAGACCGCGGCCGCCGAGCGCGGCGTGCTCGCCGAGGTCGAGCACCCCAACGTGGTCAAGATCTACAACTTCGTGCAGCATCCCGACCCGCGCACCGGGGTGCCCGCCGGCCACATCGTCATGGAATACGTCGGCGGGCAGTCGCTGTGGGACCTGCGGATGGACCACCTGTCGCGAGACCCCGGCGCCGACGGCCTGCCGGTGGACCGGGTGATCGCCTACGGGCTCGAAGCGCTGCGCGCCCTGGGCCACCTGCACAGCAAAGGGCTGCTCTACTGCGACTTCAAGCCCGACAACGTCATCCAGAGCGAGGAGCAGATCAAGATCATCGACCTGGGCGCGGTGCGGCGCATCGACGACCTGGTCACCCCCGTCTACACCACAGTGGGCTACCGCGTGCCCGAGCGGGAGCTGCGCGAGATCGGCCCCTCGATCGGCTCCGACCTGTACTCGGTGGCGCGCTGCCTGGCCGTGCTCAGCTTCCGGTTCGACTACGGGGGCGCCTACCGCGACGACCTGCCGGACGCCGCATCGGTGCCGGTACTGCGGCGCCACCCCTCATACGACCGGCTGCTGCGCCGCGCCTTGCAGCCCGAACCCCAACTGCGCTTCTCCGACGCCGCCGAGATGGCCGAGCAGCTCACCGGCGTGCTGCGCGAGGTGCTGTCCGAAATGCACGGCCGCCCGCACCCGGCCCAGTCGAACCTGTTCGGCGCCGAGCACCCGCTGTTCACCTCGGGAAACCTGGTGCGGGTCATCGACGAGACCGACCGGCTGCTGGGCCCACCCGACCCGGAAGGCGTCGCGGCCGCGCTGCCGCTGCCGCTCGTCGACCCCGCCGACGAGGCCGCCGCGGAGCTGTCCGGGCTCGCGGCGCTGCCCGACGAGGACCTGGTCGCCGCACTGGAGGGCGACGCCGGCCCCACTCCCGAGACCCGACTCCTGCTGGCACGCGCCCTGATCGGGGTGGGCCGCCGCGAGGAGGCCGCCCGCCAGTTGCAGGAGTTCGGCGCCTGCTCGCCAGGCGACTGGCGGCCGTTCTGGTACTGGGCGGTCATGGCGCTGGGCGCGCGCGACTGCTGCGACGCCCGCGAGCGCTTCGAGGAGCTGTTCGACCACCTTCCCGGCGAGGCGGCGCCCAAGCTCGGCCTGGCCGGCGCTTGCGAGCTCACCGGCGGGCTCGACGAGGCCGAGCAGCTCTACCGCACCGTGTGGCTGACCGACCGCTCCTTCGTCACCGCGGGGTTCGGCCTGGCCCGCATCCGCCTGGCCCGCGGCGACCCCGCCGGTGCGGTGCAGGTGCTGGACATGGTGCCGGAACTGTCCAGCGTCTACATCGCCGCGCAGATGGCTGCCGTGAGTGCGCTGGTGACCGACCGCGAGCCGGCCTCGCTGTCGGAGGCGGTCTTCCTGGACGCCGTCGCGCGGCTGCGCCGCCTCGGTCTGCGCGGCGAGGCCCGCGACCGCCTCAATGCGCGGGTGCTGCGTACCGCACTCGACTGGGTGCTGGCCGGATACGGTCCCGAGTCGCCGCGCGCGCGGCTGCTGGGCGCTCCGCTGACCGAGGGAGGGCTGCGCGCGAACCTGGAGCGCAGCTATCGCGAGCGGGCGCGCATCACCTCCGATCCGGCGCGCCGGCGCGTGCTCGTCGACCGCGCCAACGCCGTGCGGCCGCGGACGCTGCTGTGACCGCCCGCCGCGCATCCGCGTTACCCCCACCGCCCGGTGCGGGTATGTGCTCTGAGGGGGGCGCGCGTTCCGAGGGGACGCGGTCCGGGGGTGTACCGCCGCGCGGCGATCGCGGACGGCCGGAGCCGACGGCCGGCGCCCCTGCCGCGCGCCTTCGGCGGCCGCGTCCGCGCGGCAGAGGGGAGGCGAGGCGCAGGATGCTGAGCTGCCCGGTATGCGACGACCCGGTGTCGGCGGAAGACCGCTTCTGCGAGCACTGCGGCACCTCCCTGCTCAGCGCCGGGAGCGGGTATGGCGGCGCCCCCGGCGTCCGGGCGGCCGTGCACGCTTCGGGCGCCGGGGCCGCTCCTGCACCGGCGGCGGAGGACTCCGCCCCCTGTGCGCGCTGCGGCGCGCGGCTGGCCGCGGGTGCCTGCCCGCGGTGCGGGCTGCGCCGGCGCCCCGGCGACCACAGCGAGCTCCGGCTCGGACCGGGAACCGCCGCCGGAGTCAGCGACCGCGGGCTGCGCCACGAACGCAACGAGGACGCCATGGCCCTGCGCGCGGCCGCGCAGCCCGGCGCATCCGGACCCGAGGGCTCGGCGGTCGCCGCGGTCGTCTGCGACGGGGTGTCCTCCTCGCCGCGCCCCGAGACCGCCTCCCGCGCGGCCGCGGCGGCCGGCTCGGCCGCGCTCGGCGAGTCGCTGGAGGGCGGGGTCGGCACCGCCGAGTCGCTCAGCGCGGCACTGCAACGGGCGGGGCGCGCCGTCGCCGCGCTCGCCGACTCCGCGGTCCAGGCGCCCGCCTGCACCTTCGCCGCCGCGGCGGTGCCCCCGTCCGGACCACTGGGCGTGGCCTGGGTCGGCGACAGCCGCGCCTACTGGCTCAGCGGCGGGCCCCCGGCCGCGCCCTCGGCGCAGCTCACCCGCGACGACTCCTGGAGCGAGGCCATGGTCGCGATGTCCGTGCTCACCCCCCAGCAGGCGGCGGATGCGCCGCAGGCCCACGCCCTGATCGCGTGGCTGGGCGCCGACTACGGCGGCGCCGCCGGACGGGTCGCGTCCTTCGACCCCGGCGGAGCGGGCCGCCTTCTGCTGTGCAGCGACGGGCTGTGGAACCACCTGCCCGACCCCGTGGACCTGGCCGCGCTCGTCCGAGGCGCCGGCCCGGACCCGCTGGCGGCCGCGCGCGCATGCGTCCGCCTGGCGCTGGAGCGCGGCGGGCACGACAACGTCACAGCCGTGGTGATCGACGTGCCCGGCCCGGCCGCTGCGGAGGGGGACGTCTGATGCCGTCGTCGAACCGCCGCGCGCGCCGCGGCCGGGTGCCGCCGGGGACCGTGCCCGGCCGCCTCCGCGCCCCGGCGCGCGCCCGGAAAGGCGGGGCGCCGTGATCGGGCCGGGCGCGGAAGGAGCGCCGGAGTTCTCCCTACGCGTCGACCGCGGCGGGCGGCTGCCGCCCGGAGGCGCCGACGTGCACGCCGTCGTGCACGTCACCTGCCGCCCGGCCGTCTCGGACGCCGCCCGCGCGCCCGCGGCCGAGGTCGTCGTGATCGACACCTCCGAAGCGATGCGGGGCGCGAGGCTGACCGCCGCCAAGCAGGCCGTGTGCGCCGCCGTCGACGAGCTGGGCGAGGGGGTCGCCTTCGCCGTCGTGGCGGGTTCCACCACCGCGCGCAACGTCTACCCCGGGCACGGCCGCCTCGCCGCGGCCTCCGCCCGCACCCGGGCCGAGGCGCACGCCGCCGTCGGCGCGCTCACCGCCGGGGGCGACGCGCGCATCGGGACCTGGCTGCACACGGTCGGCGACCTGTTCGCGCCGCTGGCCGCCGGAACTCTCAAGCACGCGGTCCTGCTCACCGGAGGCCGCGACGGTGCGGATCCGGCCGCGTTCGACCCGGTTCTGCGCGCGCAGGAGGGCCGGTTCGTCTGCGACTGCCGGTGTGTGGGCGCCGGTCCGGACTCCGCCGCGCCGCACCGGGTCGCCGACGCCATGCTCGGCACCTTCGGTGTGGTCGAACCGGGGCGGCTGGCCGACGACGTCCGCGCGGCGGTCCGCGCCGCCGCCGGAAAGGCCGTCGCCGACGTCGCACTGCGGTTGTGGACGCCCCGCGGAGCCGACGCGGCTGCGCTGGTCCAGGTCTCGCCCGGCGTCCGCGACCTCACGCCGCGCCGCGCGGACGCCGGCGCGCTGACCGGCGACTATCCCACCGGGTCCTGGGGAGCCGAGACCCGCACCTTCCACCTGCACGTCCGAGTGCCGCCCGCGCAGGCGGGGCGGCGGATGCGCGCCGCCCGCGTGCGGACCGCGTGCGCCGGCTCCGATCCGGCGGACGGTCCCCGCGGCGACGTCGTCGTGGAATGGGCGGAGGACCTCGGACCGGCCGCGCCCGCCGACGGGTTCGCCGCCCGCAGCACCGGAACAAGCGAGCTGTCGCGCGCCATGCAGGAGGGACTGCGCGCGCGGCGCGACGGAGACACCGATACGGCCACCGCCCGGTTGGGGCGTGCGGTGGCCCTGGCCCACGCCTCGGACGACGAGGCCGCCGCCGCACTGCTGGACAGGGTGGTCGAGGCCGTCGACCCGGCCGCGGGAACCGTCCGGCTGCGCCCGGCGGTAGCCCGCGCCGACGAGGCGGAGCCCGAGAACCGCTCGACCACGACCATGCGCACACGTGCGGGCGACCGCGAACCGGGGGCCGTGTGAGAGCAAGAAGGGGCCGACCATGCCGACGTGTCCGGCCGGACACCTCTCAGCCGCCACCGCCTACTGCCACGTGTGCGGACTGCCGAATTCCGTACCGGTGAGCGGTCCAACAGCCGCCGATCCCGCGGGCGCGACCGCCGATCCGTCCGACTCCGCCTGTCCCGACTGCGCCGCCGAGCGCGCCGGCCGCTTCTGCGAGGACTGCGGCCACGACTTCGCCGCGGCCGACCGCACTGAGGCCTCGCCGCTGCCGCTGTCGCACGTCCCGCACGCCCGCTCCGCCGCGCACTCCGGCGCACCGGCCGAGCGGCGCCCCGGCGGCGCCGCACCGCAGCAGGACACCTGGTGGGCCATCGTCTGCGCCGACCCCGCCTACTACCACGCCATGGCCGACCTGGGGGTGCTCGATCCCGCCGCCATCGCGTTTCCCGCGGGCGCGCCGCAGCGCCGGGTTCCGCTGAACAGGAAGCGGGTCCGGATCGGGCGGCGCAGCCTCCGGCTGGGCGTCCACCCCGAGATCGACCTGGCCGGGCCGCCGGAGGACCCGGCCGTGTCCCACACCCACGCCGCCCTGCTCGCCCGTCCCGGCGGGAGCTGGGTGCTGGTCGACGAAGGCTCCACGAACGGGACCACCCTCAACGGGACCGACGAGCCCGTCCCGCACGACACGGAGGTGCCGCTCCATGAGGCCGACCGGATCTACGTCGGCGCCTGGACCGCGATCACGCTGCACCGCCAGCGGGGGTGAGAGGTGGTGAAGCGCAGCGTCGAGCCTCCGGAGATCGCCGACAGGCTCGCCCTCCGGGCCGCGGAGCGGGCGCGCTCGCGCATCGGCCTGCCCGCGTGGGCGGGCCGGCCCGGCACCCGCGGCCGGGTGTGGCTGCTCAGCGCGCTGTGCCTGGTGCTGACGGGCGTGCTGTTCGCGGCCACCTGGTCGGGGATCGCCCGCGCACGCCAGGGCCTGGACGTCATCGGCAGCGGCGAGGGTCCCAAGGTGGTTGCGACCGCCGATCTGTACTTCGCGCTGAGCGACATGGACGCCCAGATGGCCAACGTCCTGCTGATGGGCGCCGACCACTGGCTGGGCGACGGGCGCGCGGCCGCCCTGGTCCGCTACGAGCAGCGCCGCTCGGACGCCAGCGAGGCGCTGCTGCACGCCGCCCAGCTCGCCGAGGGCGACCGGACCGAGGAGCAGAACGTCCGCGCGGTCATGGAGGGGATGAACCGCTACGAGCACCTGGTCGCCCAGGCCCAGCTCATCAGCGACGAGGCCGGCCGCCCCGCGGGCTCGCCGCCGGAGGAGGTCGTCCGGCTCTACCGGGAGGCCGGCGAACTGATGCGCCGCGACCTGCTGCCCAAGGCCTACAACCTCACCCTCGACAGCGGCGCCACCGTGCGCAGCACCTACCAGGAGAACAGCTCCGCGTCGTCGGTGGGCATCGCGCTGGTCGCGGCCGCCGCGACCGCGCTGCTCGCGTCGCTGGTCGCTCTCCAGCTCTTCCTGCGCCGGCGGTTCCGGCGCCGCTACAACCTCCCGCTCGCGGTGGCGACCGCGGGTGTGCTCGTGCTGGGACTCGCCGCGATCGGCATGCTGGAGCAGCAGGCCTCGTACTTGCGCAGCGCCAAGGTCGACGGTCTCGACTCGGTGCTGTCGCTGTCGCGGGCGCGTGCGATCAGCACCGGCATGAACGCCGACCAGAGCCGGTGGCTGATGGACCCCGGCCGCGCCGTCACCTACGAGCAGAACTTCCTGGAGGACGCGCGGATGGTGGTGCTGCTGGTGCCCGAGGGCTCCGATCCGCCGGGCGACCTGGAGGGCTACACCGCCGAGGTGGCCGAGGCCGCGCCCGACCACACCGCCTACGACGGCCGGATGCTCGGCCTGCTCGGCGGGGAGATCCGCTCCGGCGGGGTGGAGGGACGCGAGGAGGTCCAGCGGCGCGCACTGCGGGACTACAGCGCCTTCCTCAGCGCGGACCAGCGGATGCGCTCCCTGGCCGAGGACGGGCGGATCGCCGCGGCCGTGGACGCCCACATGTCGGGTGAGGAGTCCGCCGACGACTACTTCGACCGCTACGAGCGGTCGCTGGTGCAGCTCACCGCGCTGCACATCAACACGTTCGACACCGCCGTAGCCGAGGCACGGGCGGGTCTGCGCGGCTGGGACGCGGCCGTGCTGGGCGCCTGCCTGGGATTCGCCGCCCTGGTGGTGCTGGGGGTGCGTCCCCGCCTCGCGGAGTACCGCTAGCCGCGCACGGTACGGCCGAGCAGGAGAGGAGGCGAGAGCCGATGGGACTGCGCCGCCTGGCGCCCGCCGTCGCCGCCGCCGTACTGCTGTTCGCCGTCGGGGCGTGTACCGACGCGGTGGGCCGGTCCGCCTCGATCGTGGACGCCGCACGGCTGCGCATCGGAGTCAAGGACGATCAGCCCGGCCTGGGTATGCGCGCCGACGACGGCGCCATCAAGGGCTTCGACGTGGACGTGGCCCTCTACATCGCCGGCGAGCTGGGACTGACGCCCGAGGACGTGGAGTTCGTGGGAGTGACCTCCGAGGAGCGCGAGCGCGCGCTCGTGAGCGGCGAGGTCGACCTGGTGCTGGCCACCTACTCCATCACCCAGCTGCGAAAGACCGTCGTCACGTTCGGCGGCCCCTACTACGTGGCGCACCAGGACATCCTGGTCAGCGCCGGCGACACCTCGATCACCGGAGTGGCCGACCTGGAGGGCCGGCGGCTGTGCCAGGGCGCCGGGTCCAACTCCGCCAGCCGGGTGATCGAGGAGCGCGGCATCGACGCCGTGAGCGTGGAGCGCCCGACCTACAGCGACTGCATCGGCCTGCTCGCCGAGGGCGAGGTGGACGCGGTCTCGACGGACGACCTGATCCTGGCGGGCTACCTGGAGAACAGGCCGTCAGCCTTCCACCTGGTCAACGCCCCGTTCACGAACGAGAAGTACGGGGTGGGCGTCGCCAAGGACGACATCGCGGGTTGTGAGGAGGTCAATCGGGCCATCACCCGGATGTATCAGGACGGCACCGCGGCCTGGCTGCTGCGCAAGTGGTTCGGCGACAGCGGGCTGGACATCAATACCAGCGTTCCCCAGTTCGAGGGGTGCGGCTGAGCGCAGGCGGCGTCGTCGGGGCGCGGCCGAGGGCGGCCGCCGGAACGGGGAGACTCCGTACAATCGCCGGACCGCCGCCCGTACGAGTGAGTCACGGACCTACCGGAGCCGGCGGAGCGCGTAGCGTATCCGCCGGGGCGCGTAGCGGAACGCACGGGCCGCGGGCGGCGTCGATGAGGTGTGGACTCCGGCGGAAGGAGTGGAGCAGGGTGACGATCGTGGAGTTCCTCAACGCGCGCTTGGAGGAGGATGAGCGCGCGGCGCACGCGGCGTCACCGGGCACCGGCGGCCCCGAGCGCGCCCGCGCCGACGTCGGCGCCAAGCGCGGCATCGTGGAGGAGTACACCGCCACCTACCGCGAGTGCATGGACTCCCTGAACGAGGGTGGGCAGTCCGCCGCCGAGGAGGACGGGGCCTGGTCGGCGCTGCACGCCTGGCGCCGCGCGCTGGAGCACCTTGCGTCGGTGTACGCGGCCCACCCGGACTACGACTCCTCCTGGAAGCACTGAAGCAGGCCTCGCGGGTGCCGCAGGGGCGCCGCGAGCCGACCCGCCCGGCCCGCCGCAGCGGGTGAGCGACGACCGGCCGGAGGGACCAGGTGCCCGCGGCCGCCGGTTGCGCGCGGGGCCCCGATCGCGGCGCGGGACGGCTGGTCCGCGCCGCGCCGACGCCCCGCGGGTCAGTCGGCCGGTGCGGGCGCCCGCACCTCGGCGCCGTCCGGTTCCGGCCAGCTCCAACCCCATGCCCACAGAGCCACCCACAGCCCCGGTGCCACGAGCACCGCACCGAGGAGGAGCACGTATAACGGGTCGACCCCGCCGAGCAGCCGTGCTTGCGCCGCCGTGCCCGCCACCAGGACGAGGCTGAACACTGCGGGCAGCCGGCTGGTCCGGGCGGCCGCCGCGATCGCCGTGGCCGCTGCCGCCTGTACCGCACCCGCGAAGAGCACCGGCCAGAGCAGCGGGCCGTGCAGCAGCGCGGCGGCTTGCACCGGAGAGGCGGTCGGAGCGCCGGCGGTGACCGAACCGGCCAGAACGGCGGCGATCTGCACGAGCGCGGCCACGCGCAGCCACCACAGTGCGGAGTGCCGCCATGCGCGGTCCGCGAAGCGCCACCGGGGGCGGGCGGCGTTCCCCCGCGGCCGCTGCGGCGCGCTCCGCTCGGGCGGATCCGCCCGAGCGTGCTCGGGCGGCGCCGGAGCCGCACCGGCGGCCGCGGTCCGCGGCGGCGCAGGCCGCTGCACGGGCAGGCGCGGTGGGACGGTCCACTGCGGCGGAACGGGAGCGGCGGGCGGACGGGGCTCGGGCGGGCGCTGGACCGGGACCCGCGCCGGGCCGTCTCCGCTGGCCGCGCTCTCCCCGGATGCGCGCGGAAGGCGGTCCCGGCGCTTTGGGGGGCCGCTCCGCGGCGGGGACGCCGCTCGTGCGAGGACGGAGGCGCGGGCCGACCGCAGTCCGGCCGCCGCCGACGACAGCGCCGAGGCGGCCAGCAGCGCCGGCGCGGGAGCGGCCGCCGACAGGCCGCGCACCACCGGTGAGCACAGGCGCGCGCCTTGGGCGGCGAGTAGCGGGAAGGGGGTCCACACGGCCGCACCCGCGGCACGCGCGTCCGCGCGCCGCGCGGCCCAGCGGCCCGCGCGCCCGGCTGTATCGGCTCCCATGAGGACCGCCCCTCGTGCCGTCGGCTGTTCGCGGCCGAGTCTGCCCCTGCCGCCTGCGCCCGTCGTCGTGCCGCGGGCGGCACCGCCTCTACCGCGCGGAGAGTAGGAAGGCGCCCGCGCCTACTCCTGGACCGTGTTCCCCGGAGCCCGGCAGCGGCACACGGCCGGAACCGCGCCGACCGCGCTCGGAGACACTTCCCTGCCCGACTGTGGCACCGGTAACACACTCACCGCCAGTATCCGCCCCATGCGACGAGGTTCGGACACCGCCCGGCCGTTCCGCGGAGGGCACCGCGGCCGGCCGCACGGGCCCGCGGGGACGGCCCGCACGGCTCGCCGGCCTCCGCGCTAGAGGTCCAGTTCGTTCACAGCCAGCGTGTAGCCCTCGCTGTAGGTGGGGAACTGGAAGATCCCGTCGCGCAGCCGGTCCACACCGATCCCCTCGCGGATCGCCAGTGCGGCCGTGTGGATCCACTCGCCCGCGAGCGGGGCCACCGCCCAGGCGCCCACCAGGGTGCGGCTCGCGCGGTCGGCAACCACGCCCACACGGCCCCGGGGCGAGGTCTCGTAGGTCCAGGGACGGGCCAGCCCGGCAGTCAGGTCCACCTCCGCCGACACCGGGTCCAACCCCCGCTCGCGCGCGCCCTCCGCGGTCAGGCCCACGGCGGCGATCTCGGGGTCGGCGAAGACGACGCGCGGGACTCCGGTGTACTCGGCGGTGCGGTCGCCGCCGAGGATGTTCGCGGCGACGACGCCCCCCTGGTACTTGGCGACGTGCGTGAACAGCGCGACGCCGGTGACGTCGCCGACCGCCCACAGCCCGGGCGCCGCTCGGCAGCGCTCGTCCACCTCCAGGCCCGCGGCCGCGGTGCGCACACCCACCGCGTCCAGCTCCAAGTCCTCCAGGCGGGGCCTGCGGCCGGTGGCCAGCAGCACCACGTCGCCGACGGCCTCGGAGCCGTCGTGCAGCTCCAGCACGCTGTCGCGGCCCCTGCGGTAGGCCCTGCGCGGCTCGGCCCCCGTGCGCACGTCGATCCCGTCGCCGCGCAGCAGCTCCGCCGTCAGTTCTCCCACCCGGGGGTCCTCGCGGTCCATCAGCGACGGGCCGCGCTGCACCAGCGTCACCGAGCAGCCCACGCGGGCGAGGAACTGTCCCATCTCCACGCCGACCGCGCTGCCGCCGACGACCACGGCGCGGTCGGGGATGTCCTCCACGGTGGTGGCCTCCCGGTTGGTCCAGAGCTCGACCTCCTCAAGACCCTCGATCGGGGGGCGGGACGGCGTGGTCCCCGTCGCCACGACCACGTCGGCCGCGCTCAGCCGGTGCTCGCCGACCTCGACGACCCACGGGTCGCGTCCGACAAAGCGGGCTGTGCCCTTGAACACCGCTGCGCCCTGGGACCGGTAGCCCTCGACCTGCTTGGAGTCGTCCAGGTGGCGGATCATGGTGTCGCGGTAGGAGCGCATGCCCGGCCAGTCCGGTTCGGGCCGCTCCAGGCCCGCCGCGCGGGCCGCCCCGGCGGCGGCCTCCAGTGGGCGCAGCAGCGTCTTGGACGGGATGCAGGCCCAGTACCCGCACTCGCCGCCGATGAGCTCGCGCTCGACCACGGCGACGCGCTTACCGGCCTGGATCAGCTGCGACGCCGCGACTTCGCCTCCCGGGCCCATGCCGATGACGACGGCGTCGTACTGCTCGTCCATATAGGTGCTCCTCTGCTCGACGAATACAGCCCGTCCCGGGCACCGGCCCCGGCAGCGCCGCCCCGGGGGGGTGCGGACGTCCTTCGAATGCGCCGCGAGCCGCGCGCCGGAGGTCCCCGGTGCGCCCCGCGGTCGCTGGACTGCTACCCGCCTTCGCCCCGCAGGACGCGCGATCCGGAGTGCGTCTGCTCCCGACCCGCCGGGCGCGCCCGCGCACCGAGCGGGTCGGGCGAGAGGGCAGGATTCGGGGTAGGGGTGTGCCCCGGCGGCCCTGGCGGGCACCCGGCCCGGCGACGGCCCGCGGAGCACGACACCGAACGGACAAGCGAGGAGCGAGACCGATGACCGACACGACCGCGACCGACCGCACGCGCCCGGACCGCCTTCCCGAATGGGCGGCGCTGGGCGAGCACCGTGCGATGCTCGGGGAGGCGCACCTGCGCGACCTGTTCGCCGCCGACCCCGGACGCGGCGGCCGGTACACCGTGCGGGTGGGCGACCTGCACGTGGACTATTCCAAGAACCTCGTCACCGACGAGACCCTGCGCCTGCTGCGCGCCCTGGCGGAGGCCTCCGACGTGGCCGGGCTGCGCGACGCCATGTTCCGCGGCGAGCGGATCAACGTCACCGAGGACCGGGCGGTGCTGCACACGGCCCTGCGCGCGCCCAGCGACGCGGTCGTCCGCGTCGAGGGGGAGGACGGCGGCAACGTGGTGCCCGAGGTGCACCGCGTGCTGGAGAGGATGGCCGGGTTCGCCGAGCGGGTGCGCTCCGGGGTGTGGCGGGGGCACCGCGGCGACCCCATCAGCACGGTCGTCAACATCGGCATCGGCGGCTCCGACCTCGGGCCGGCCATGGCCTACGAGGCGCTGCTCCCCTTCACCGGTTCCGAGGCGGCGGGCGAGCGCGGCGTCGAGGTCCGCTTCGTCTCCAACGTCGACGGCGCCGACCTGCACGAGAAGCTGCGCGGCCTGGACCCGGCGACCACCCTGTTCCTCGTGTCCTCGAAGACCTTCACCACGGTGGAGACCATCACCAACGCGACGTCGGCGCGCGCGTGGCTGCTGTCCGGGATGGACGGCGACGTCGCGGCCGTCGCGCGGCACTTCGCGGCGGTCTCCACCAACGCCGGGAAGGTCGCCGAGTTCGGCATCGACACCGAGAACATGTTCGAGTTCTGGGACTGGGTGGGCGGCCGCTACTCGGTGGACTCGGCGATCGGGCTGTCGCTCATGGTGGCGATCGGCCCGGAGCGCTTCCGCGAGATGCTGGAGGGGTTCCGGGTCGTCGACGACCACTTCCGCACGGCGCCGATCGAGGCCAACGCGCCGATGCTGATGGGCCTGCTGGGCATCTGGTACGGAGCCTTCCACGGCGCGCAGTCGCACGCGGTCCTGCCCTACAGCCAGTACCTCGCCCGCTTCCCCGACTACCTGCAGCAGCTCGACATGGAGTCCAACGGAAAGTCGGTGGACCGCGCCGGCCGTCCGGTGACCTGGCCGACCGGACCCGTGGTCTGGGGCACGCCCGGCACCAACGGCCAGCACGCCTACTTCCAGCTGCTGCACCAGGGCACCAAGCTGGTACCCGCCGACCTGATCGGGTTCGCCCGGCCGGTGCCCGGCATGTCCGCCGAGCTGATCGCCCAGCACGACCTGCTCATGGCCAACATGTTCGCCCAGGGGCAGGCGCTGGCCTTCGGCAAGGGGGCCGAGGAGGTGGCGGCCGAGGGCGTGCCGCCCGAGCTGGTGCCGCACCGCACCTTCGCCGGCAACCGCCCGACCACGACCGTCCTCGCCACCGAGCTGACGCCGTCGGTGCTGGGGCAGCTCATCGCCCTCTACGAGCACAAGGTCTTCGTGCAGGGGGCCGTCTGGGACGTCAACTCCTTCGACCAGTGGGGTGTCGAACTGGGCAAGGCGCTGGCCAAGCGCATCGAGCCGGCGCTGACGGAGGGTGCCGACGTGCCGGGGCTGGACTCGTCCACGGCGGCGCTGGTGGGCCGCTACCGGTCGCTGAACGGATGACCGCTGTTGACGGGACCGTTGCGCCGCGGGCCGGGCGCGCATCGGGGATGCGGGCGGAGCACGCACGGAACAGGCCGACGGGGAAGGGGACGGCATGGGTGGATTGCTGCTGATCCGGCACGGCCGGACCGAGTGGAGCGTCTCGCGCCGGCACACCGGGCGCACCGACGTTCCGCTGACCGGCGAGGGCGAGGAGCAGGCGCGCGCCCTGCGCCCGCTGCTCGCCTCGTACCGGCTGTCGCGGGTCCTGGTCAGCCCACTGCAGCGAGCGAGCCGCACGGCGGAGCTGGCGGGCCTGGAGGACGGCGTGACCGACGCCGACCTGATGGAGTGGGACTACGGCGGCTACGAAGGCCGCACCACCGAGGAGATCCAGCGGGAGCGGCCGGGCTGGTACATCTGGCACGACGGCGTGGTGGCCGGCGACGCCGAGCACCCGGGGGAGTCCGTGGAGCACGTCGGCGACCGGGCCGACCGGGTGCTGGAGCGGCTCCGGCCCGTTCTGGACGACCCCGGAGCCGCGGACGCCGCGCTGGTCGCGCACGGACACTTCCTGCGCGTTCTGACCGCCCGCCGCCTCGGTCTACCCGCGGACCGCGGCGCACTGTTCAGGCTGGAGACCGCTGCGACGGCCCGCCTTGGAGAGGAGCACGGGCGCCCGGTGCTGACCGACTGGAACGCGGTGCCGCGGCCAGGGTGACGCGGCGCGGAGCCGGGGCCCGCTTCAGAGACCGTTGCCGCCGCTCTGTCAGCGTGCCTCCGAATCGGGTGCGCCGCCGTCCTCGTTCCAGGGAAGGCGGGCGTGCAGGCGGAAGCCGCCCGCGTCGTCGGGCCCGTGGCTGATCCTTCCGCCGACGAGGGAGACGCGTTCGGCGAGTCCGAGCAGGCCCTGCCCGCCGGCGTGCGGCCCGGCGGGGTCGCCGGGCCCCGGTCGGGCCGATCCCTCGCCCCTCTCACGCCCGTCACCGGGACGGTCCGTCGGCCCTGGTGCGGCAGCGCCGTCCTCCCCGCTGCCGCTGCCACCGGTGCCCCCGCTCCCGCCGGCGCGCCCCGCGCCCGGCGCGGTGTTGGCCACCTCCACCGACAACCCTTTCCCGGGACCGCCCCGCAGGCTGACGCGCACACGCGCGCCCGGGGCGTGGCGGCGGGCGTTGGTCAGCCCCTCCTGCACGATGCGGTAGGCGGTGCGGCCGACGGTGCCGGGGACGCGCCCCGTCACCTCGTCGTCCAGCGCCACGCGCATTCCGGCCGCAGCCGACTCCGAGACCAGGCCGCTCACGTCGGCAAGCGTCGGCTGTGGCAGCTCGCCCACGGGGGCCCGCAGCACGCCGATGACCTCGCGCAGGTCCTGAAGCGCGCGGTGCGCGCTCTCCCTGATCACCGACGCTGCGCCGGCGATCTCCGCCGCAGGCGCGTCGGGTCGGTACTCCAGCGCGCCCGCGTGCACGCTCAGCAGCGACAGCCGGTGGCCGAGCACGTCGTGCATCTCGCGCGCGATCTGCTCGCGTGCGTGCAGCTGCGCCTGCTCGGTGCGCAGCCGCGCCTCGGTCTCGGCCCGCGCCGCCCGCTCGCGCAGGGACAGCACCAACTGGCGCCGGTGGCGGACCACTGCGCCCCAGCCCAGCACCGCCACGACCAGGACCGACGTGAAGACGGTGATCCACTGCAGCTCGCCGTCTTCCGGCAGGCGGTCGGCGGGGACGACGTTGACGAACAGCAGGAAGTAGGCGATCTGCCCCGCCACGGTCGCTGTGCCGCACAGGGCGGCCGTGCGCGCGGAGCGGTGGACCGCGACGGTGAAAAGGGCGACGAATTGGGCGCCGTCGGCGAGCGCGGCATAGGCCGACAGCGGGATCAGCCCGAGCACCAGGCCCACCGGCCAGCGCCGGCGCAGCCACACCGCGGCGCACGCGAACGCGCAGACGACCTGCTCGCGCAGCACAGCGGTCTCGGTGACGTCGGGATCCTCCGAGAGCGCGATCGTCCAGGCGAGCCCGTAGACCACGGCCGCCAGGAACAATCCGGTGTCGACCGCCCACTCGCGCGGCCCGCGCCTGCGGCGGGGCCCGGCGCGCTGTTCGGGCCCGCTGGCGCTCGGTGCGCCCTCCATGGCTGTCGAACCTACTCGGCGGCCGGGGAGCGTGCCACGCAGGCGGCCCGTTCGCCTACCCGCGTCGCGGCGGACGATGCTTTCGGCTGACGCGGCGCCGCCCATACGGGACTTCGGTCGCGGCCCCCGATACCGGCGGCCGACGCGCCGGTGCAACCGCTCGGCATAGCGTCGGAGCATGGCACGGATCGGGCCGCTTGTCACCGGCGCCATCGGCCTCGTCCTGTGCTTCCAGGCGGCCGTTGGGCTCGCCGGGGAACTGGGCGCCGGCGCGTGGCGCGCGGCCGGGCGGCTGTCGGTCGCCGGCCGGCTGCCGCTGCTCGCTGATTACACGGTGTTCGTCAACCTGTCGCTGCTGGTGGCGGGGATCGCCGTGCTCGTCGCCGCTGGACGGCTACGCGGCCGATGAGGCCGGCGACGCAGGCCTGCGAGCGGGAGCGCGGCCGCCCGGCCGCCCGGCCGCCCGGCCGCCGAACGGAATCGGAGGTTCGGACAGCTATGGCTGAGGAGAGAG
Organism: Streptomonospora wellingtoniae; assembly: GCF_031845375.1. Lineage (NCBI taxonomy): Bacteria > Bacillati > Actinomycetota > Actinomycetes > Streptosporangiales > Nocardiopsidaceae > Streptomonospora > Streptomonospora wellingtoniae. Next base: position 336,862 of record NZ_JAVREK010000001.1, on the reverse strand, counting down.
CTGCGATGGAACGGGACGCCCCCTCGCCCGGCGGAGCCACCGTCGTCGCGCCCGCCAAGAGCGCGCGCGTCCTGATGTGGGGCGGGCTGCCGCTGCTGGGCGCTGTACTCGGCGCACTGCTCGAGGTTCTGGCCGATTGGCTGGCGACCTGGCCGTGGACCCCGTTCGAGGGGCCGGTGCAGCTGATCAGCACGCTGCCGGATCTGCCGACCCGTATCGGCGGAGCCGCGGTGGGACTGGTCGGAGGGCTCGCGCTGGCGCTCATCGGCGAGAGCGAGTCGGGCACGGTGACCGTCGACGGCGACGAGGCCGTCGTCGAGTCCGTCGACCGCCGGGTCGCGTTCCGGCGTCCCCAGGTCAGCGCCGTGTTCAAGGACGGCAAGCGGCTGGTGGCGCTGGGGCCGCGGACCGAGGAGCTGGCCGGGCAGCGCACCGACCTGGACGCGCGCCGACTCGCCGCCGCGTTCCGGCAGCACGGCTATCCCTGGCACGAGGACGGCGACCCCCATGCCGCGGACTACCGCCGGTGGGTCGAAGGAGTGCCGGACCTCTCGGCGAGCGCCCACGGCCTGCTCGCGGCGCGGGCCCGGGCCCTGCGCAAGGACGGTTCCGATGCGGCCAGGGACGCCGAGGAGCTGCGAGCGGAGCTGGGCAAGCTGGGCCTGGTGGTGCGCGAGGAGCGCAAGGCCCAGTACTGGCGCGCGGTCCGCCCGCGGGGCGACGCGGGATCCGCCGCCGACGGCGGCTGAACGCGGCGGGGATCCCGTTCGAGGCGGCCCGGTGCCGCCCGCTGCCCTGCCTGTGCGGCCCGGCGGGTCCGTCGGCGCGAACCGCTCCGGTGCTCCCGCCCGGGGCGGGTCAGGCCGACGGGTGGGCGGACGCCAGGTAGGTGGCGCAGCTTTCCAGCAGGAACTCGGTGCCCTGGCGGGAGATCTTGGCCGTCTGCGGGCTATCGCACGTCTGGTGGACGGTCAGCGCGGTGCGGCCGCCGCCCAGGTCGGTGAAGTCCATCGCCATCCGCTGGGGTTCCAGGGCGGCCTCCTGGGCCGCGCCCATGTCCTCAACGAGGCGGCTGTGCCTGACGACCTCGACGTAGCTGCCGCTGACGGGGTGCAGTTCGCCGGTGGGTGTCTTGATGTCTGCGTGGAACCTGCCGCCGGGGCGCACGTCCAGGACGACGGACTCGGGGACGGCGTTGAACACCTTCGCGAACGCCTCGGGTTCGGTCCACGCGTCCCACACCGCGCCGACGGGGGCGTCGAACTCCCGGGTGACGGTGTAGCTGCTGCCGTCCGCGGTCTCGGTTCCGGGGTTGTGGGTCATAGCGTGCTCCTCAGGTCCGTGCGGCTGCGCCGCGTTCGATGCGACACCCCTTCCGACTGGAGGAACCGCGCGGACTCATCGCCCGCCGGGAACCGAGGCGGGGTGATCCCCCTCCGGCATCCGCCGCGCCCGGCCCGGCGGAGCGCCGGACTCCGAGGGGCGACCCAGCTCACAGCGGGCCTCGCGCCGCCCGTGAGGGCGGACCCCGAGTGGGATCGAAAGCCACGGTAAGGTCGGGGCCGACACGCGATCGGTGCACGTCCCGGCGGGCCCCGGGGCCGCGTCTCGCCCCCCGAACGGAGGACCCGATGTTCGCCCTGGTCATCGTCGCAACGAGCATCATGGTGTTCGGAATCAGCCTGCTGCGGTGCTGGGTCATCGGCAGCAACGCCGTCCTGCTCGCCGCCAAGGAGCGCGCGGGCGAACTCTCCGAGCTGGAAGCCGCGAGGATCCGGCTCGCCGTTCTGGAGCGCGCGCTGTCCATCGTCCGCTACGTCGGCATGGGGATGGGCGCCGTACTCTTCCTCATCATCGTCGGCAGCGCCGTCACCGACCTGGGCGCCTGGGCGGGCGTTTACGCCGTGGTCCTGCTGGCGCTGATGTTCGCATCCGCGGTCCCGTTCGTCGTCTTCTCCGTCAAGCACGCCAGGACCAAGGAGACGATCGACTCCCTGTCCTGATCCGCCGTTCACCGCGGTCGCGGCCGCCGCTCCCAGGAGGCGGCCCGCCTCGTCTGCCCCGCCCGTTGGAGTCGAGGCGGGCGTTCCCGGGGCACCCGGGCCGTATGGGCGCCGCCGGGAGGGGCTCCCGCGGCGGCGCATCCGCTGCGGCTACCCGAGCGGCCGCCCGCCCGTGCCGCTATGCGCGGCCGGGCAGATAGGGGCCGGGATGGCGGAGCACGGCGACCACACCGCGGGTGATCCCCTCCTTGAGCGCGGCCGAGGACCGGCCGACGAGTGTCGCACGCACCGGAGTGTCGTCCGCGCGCAGGAACTGGGTCACGGCGTCGCGGCGCCCCAGGCTGATGTTGAGTGCCACGTAGCACAGCCGGACAGGCCGGGGCGCGCGCCGGCGGGCGGCGTCGGCGGCCACACCGCCGGCGTGCAGACCCATCGGCAGGCCCGTCTGGCAGGTCATTCGCGAGACGCCGCCCCGGGTCTGCGCCGCCGCGGCGTCTCCCGCGGCGATCACCTCCGGATGCGAGACGGAGCGCAGTGAGGGGTCGACGAGCATGCGCCCGGTGCTGTCGACGGCCAGACCCGCCTCGGCGGCCAGCGGGTGGACGCGGAACCCCGCCGTCCACACCAGCGTGTCGAAGGCGATGGGGTCGGACTCTCCTACGAGGGCGCGACCGTCCTGGACTGCGGTGATCTCGGTGTGCTCGCGTACCGTCACCCCCAGCCGCCGCAGGGATCCGCGCAGGTGCCGCAGCGCGCGCGGCGCCAGCCAGTCGGCGACCGCCTCGGCGGAGACGAGTTCGACGCGCGCGGCCGGATGGGCCTCGGCCAGCTCGGCCGCCGCTTCCAGGCCGGTCAGACCGCCGCCGGCCACGACGATGCGGTGTCGCGTCCGGGACGCGGCCGCGGGCGCGGGCGCGGTGTCGACCGTCCGCGAGGCGGCCGGGTCCGCTCCGGCGAGCACGGGCGCCGCCGCGGAGCGGGGGAGGGCGGCTTGCGCGTGAAGGCGGTCGCCCCTGCCGCCGGGGCGTGCTCCCAGACGCGCGCCGAGGTGGTCGCGCAGCCGGGCGGCCTGCTCGGCGTCGGCGACCGCGAACGCGTGCTCGGCCACGCCCGGCACGCCGCGGGTGTCCCACGAGCTTCCCAGCGCATAGACGAGCGTGTCGTAGTGCAGCCGCGTCAGCGGCTCCCGCCCGGGCATCGGCGGTTCGCCCGACGGGGCGGCCGGGTCCGGGCCCTCGTGCCCTTCCACGTGCACGGTGCACGCATCCGGGTCGATCGCGGTGACGCGCCCGAAGACCGCTTCGACGCCGCTTCCGTGCAGCAGGTCGGCGATGCGGATCTCCGGCAGCCGCTGTCCCGCGGCGACCTGGTGGAGGCGGGTCCGCTCCACGAAGTGTTCGGCGGCGTTGACCAGCGTGACGCGCGCCGCGGTGCCGCGCAGGCGCCGGGCGGCGCGCTTGGCGGCGGCCAGACCTGCGAAGCCCGCGCCCAGGACGACGATGCGGTGGGGTGTCATGGCGTTCCTTCCTTCCCTGCGGTTGCTCTGCGGAAGCTGAACCGGTGCCGCGCGCAATCCGTGACAGTCGGAGGCGTGCGGCGGTCGTGAGACGCATCACATGCCCGCCTCTCGCCGCGCCGGGCCGCGCCGGCCCGGCGCGGCGCCGAGGTCCGTCCGCAACCCGGCAGAACGCCTCGCTCGGGATACTGCGACCCGCCCGCTTCGGCGCCGGCTCAGCGATCGGGCCGGTCGCCCCGCTGCTCCGCGGCCACCTGCCCGGCGAGAAACGCCAGCTTCTCGGGATGCAGCACGGCCCGTACCGCCGTGATCCGCCCGTCCTGGCCGACCTCCAGCCAGGTGGTTCCGACCAGCTCGCCGCCGACCCGCAGCACGGCGCCGAGTTCGCCGTTGACCGGCCTCAGCTCGGCATCCATCGCCGTCGTCTCGGGCAGCGTTGCCACCCCGGTCATGAAGCGCGCGACCTTCGAGCGGCCGAAGACGGGCTTGCGCGCCGCGCGGACCCTGCCCCCGCCGTCCGTCCAGGCGACGACGTCGTCCGCGAGCATCTTCTCCAGCGCCGGAACGTCGCCCTCCGCGGCGGCGGCGAAGAACCGTTCGAGGAGCCGCCGCTGTTGGGCGGAGTCGGGTGCGAAGCGGCGCCGCGGCGTGCCGACGTGTTCTCGGGCGCGCCGCAGCAGCTGCCGCGAACGGCGCTCGTCCACATCGAGCAGTCCGGCGATCTCGCGGTGCGTGTGGCCGAACGCCTCGCGCAGCACGAAGACGGCGCGCTCGGGCGGGGTCAGCCGTTCGAGCATGACCAGCACCCCCAGCGACACGGAGTCCCGCTGCTCCGCCGTCTCCATCGGGCCGAGCGCACCGGTGTCGGTCAGCACGGGTTCGGGGAGCCAAGGCCCGACGTAGCGCTCGCGCGTCGCCCGTGCCGATGTGAGCCGGTTCAGGCAGAGGTTGGCGACCACCTTGGTCAGCCAGGCCGCCGGTACCCGCACAACCGAGGGGTCGGCCCTGTTCCAGCGCAGGTAAGCGTCCTGCACCGCGTCCTCGGCCTCGGCCGCCGACCCGAGCAGCCGGTAGGCGAGCCCGAGCAGCCGGGGGCGCTGCTCGGTGAAGAGTTCCGCCTTGGCCGCGTCGGACATGGGGGCCGCCGGGGCGGGCGCGGCGGGCAGCGGGTCGGGCTCGGGTCGCGATGGGGCCACGCCACGATGCTAGGCCGCCGTCTCCGATCACGGTCTGCGCCCCGCCCGATCGGGGCGGTCCACCGGTCCGCGCTCAGGGCCGCGCGAAAAATCGGGCGGTGCGGGCGGCCGCTTCCGGCCGTCCGGCGGGCGCCGACCGGTCAGCGCCTCGTGCCGCGGGGCCGCACCGGCTCGACCGCCGGTGTGCGCATGTGCTCGTAGACGACGCTGGTCTCGACGTCGGCGACCTCCGGCCGCTCGGTCAGGCGGTCGATGACGAACGCGTAGAGGCCGTCGGTGTCGGCGACCGCGACGTGGACCAGGAAGTCCTTGCTGCCCGAGGTGACGAACAGCCCGACGGTCTCGGGCAACCGGGCCGCCCATTCGCGGAAGGACTCGATGTTGCGCCGCGAGGGCGGGCGGATGCGCACCGCGATCATCGCCTGCACGCCGCGCCCGATGGCCTCCAGGTCCACCTCCGCCCGGTATCCCCGCAGCACGCCGCGCTCCCGCATCGACCGCACGCGCTCCAGCGAGGTCGACGGCGCGACGCCGACCGCCGCGGCGAGGTCGCGGTTGGTGCGCCGCGCGTCCTTCTGCACTTCGCGCAGAATGGCCCTGTCGAGTTCGTCCAGCTCCACCGTTTCCGCTCCTTCGCCGAACGAAGTTCGGCAACGCTTTGCACATGTCGCACGTCTGGCTAGCTTCGTTCAGAGTACGCGTACATCGAACGCCGGACGCTCCCGCGCGCGCAACACGTGTTCGGATGCGTCGCCGCACGCCCGCGACCAGGCCGAGGAACCGTATGTCCGACCAGCTCACCCGCCCGGAACCGGCGGAGACGCCCCCCTTCCGACTCGAACCCGACGACATCGACATCGACACGCCCACCCGCGGCCTGCCAGTGAAGTGGGTGATGGTTGTGGACCGCGACCTGGAACCCGGACTCGTCGCCAACACCGCGAGCTGCCTGGCCGCCGCCGTGGGCCGCGAACTTCCGCGAATGATCGGTCCCGGCGGCTTCGACGCCTCGGGCGGCGCCCACCGCGGGCTGCCCTGGACCGGCTGCACCGTCCTGGGCGGCGACGCCGCCGAGGTGGGCGGCATCCGCGCGAAGGCTCTGAGCAAGTCCGGGCTGCTCGTCGTGGACATGCCCTCGCTGGCCCAGGTCTGCCGCGTGTACAGCGGGTATCTGGAAGCGCTCGCCGAGGCCGGCGCCGACGACATCCGCTACCACGGCGTGGCGCTGGTCGGCCCGCGCAACAAGGTCGACAAGATCGTCGGCCGCCTTCCGCTGTTCAAGTGAGGGCCGGTGCTCCCCGGCACCCGGCGGTACGCGAAGAGGGAGGGGCCGGGCCCCTCCCCCTCGCATTGCGCCGCCGGATTCAGTCCAGCGGTTTCGTCACGGTCCCGGCGGCGACGGTCCTGCCGCCCTCGCGCATCGCAAACCCCAGGCCCGGGTGCATGGCCAGGCGGGTGCCCAACTCGACCTGCACGTCTACGGTCTCACCGGGAGAGGCGCGGTCCGCGCGGCTAAGCGAGAGCCGTCCCGGCGCATCGGCCGTGCGGATGTAGAGCTGGGGCCGGTACCCGTCGCCGACGCTGGTGCGGCGCCCGCCCTCCTCCGCTGTGAGCAGGGAGATCCGGGCGGCGAAGCGGCTGTGGGCCGACTGGGTGCCCACGGCCGCGAGCAGCTGCCCGCGCCGCACCTGCTCGCGGCGCACTCCGCGCAGCAGCAGCGCGGCATTGTCGCCGGCCTCGCCGTACTCCATCGTCTTGCCGAAGGTCTCGACCCCGGTGACCACGGCCGTGAAGCCCGGACCCGCGCCGACCGCCTCGACGGTGTCGCCGACGGCCACCCTGCCCTGTTCGATCGAACCGGTGGCTACGGTGCCGCGGCCGGTCACCGTCAGCCCGCCCTCCACCGGCAGCAGGAACGGAGCGTCGGTATAGCGCTCGGGCACCGGCACGTGCTCGTCGACGGCGCGGAGCAACTCGGCCACGGAGGCCGTCCACACCGGGTCGTCCTGCAGGGCGCGCAGGCCGGAGACCCGCACGACGGGTGAGTCCGGGTAGCCGTGCTCGGCCAGCAGTTCACGCACCTCCATCTCGACCAGGTCGGCCAGTTCGGGGTCGGCGCCGTCGGCCTTGTTCAGCGCGACGACGACGTGCCCGACACCGACGCGCCGTGCGAGAAGCACGTGTTCGCGGGTCTGCGGCATGACCCCCTCGTGCGCGGAGATCACCAGGATCGCCCCGTCGAGCTGGGCCGCGCCGGTGAGCATGTTCTTCACGTAGTCGGCGTGGCCGGGCATGTCGACGTGCGCGTAGTGCCGGGTTGCGGTCTCGTACTCGACGTGGGCGATGCTGATCGTGATGCCGCGCGCGGCCTCCTCGCGCGCCCGGTCGATCCGGTCGAAGGGTACGTAGTCGGCACCCGCCGACTCGCTCAGCACCTTGGTGATCGCGGCGGTCAGCGTGGTCTTGCCGTGGTCGACATGCCCCATCGTGCCGATGTTGATGTGCGGCTTGGTCCGCACGAAGGCCTTCTTGGCCATGGTTCCGGTTCCCTCGAAGCTCGCTGCGGAAGCGGCCTGCGCCGTGCCCACCCCTTCCCGCCGGGCCGCATGGACGACCGGGAAGGGGTCAGCGCTCGGCGCCGTCGAACAGGACGCGCAGCGAGACGGCGTTTCGGGCACGCTCCGCGGCGCCCGCGACCGCGGGCGTCAGCGAGGAGGCGTACCGGAACATGCCCGCCATGATCCGCCGCGGCCCGCGCGGCGGCAACCGGTTTTCCGGGTGGACGCGCGGACCGGCGGACCGGGGTCCTCAGTTGTAGGGGCTGGGCGTCACCGGCGAGAGACTCGTGCCCCGGATCCCGGGGTCGGCGCAGACGGACAGGCCCGGGCCCAGCCCTGCGTAGGCGAGTTCTCCGTTGGGGCCGACCGCGTACTCGATGCCGGCGGCCTCCGTGGGCTCGCAGTCGTCCGGCGGGTAGTTGCCGGTGTTGGCGTGGAACATGGTGAACTCGGCGACATCCGCCTCGTCGATTACGAACGCCTCGCCGGGCTCGCTGCGCTGGCGCGCCCAGGAGCCGATCTGCTCACCGTCGCCGTCCACCCAGCGCACCTCCACGGAGCCGGGCATCAGGCAGGCGCCGTCACCGTCGGAGACGCGGTCCAACGCGAAATGGAAGGCCGTGGTGCCGGCCGCGGCGCTGCGGCCGTTCTCAATCAGCTTGACGTGGTGGGACTCGCAGCCGGGTACCGCGCCGGTGCCCCCGGCACCGGCGGTGTCGGCCGCAGCGAGCGGCGCAGCCGCCAGCAGGGCGGGCAGCGCCACCCCGGTGACGACGGCGGTGCGGACGCCGCGGGCGGCGGCGGTGGTGGACGTGCGTGCGGACATGGCTCCCCTTTTCACGGACGTTGCAGCCCGGGTCGTTGCGTTGTCACCGATTGTGATCGGTCTCTCGGGGGCGTCGGTTCGGGAAACGCCGGGGGATATCACGGCCTGATCTGGACGTCGGTGCAGGTAAACCGATGGCTGAGGGGTGCGCCGCGGTTCGCGTGCTCCACCGTCGGCGAGCCGTGCGCAGGCGCCGGAAGGCGGCCGAACGGCGGTAGGTTTGCTGCCATGACTCTGCGGAGCGCAGTGCGCCCCCTCCCGATGGCCGCCCTCCTCGCCGTCGCCGCCTGCGCGCCGAGCGGCCCCGGTGACGCGAGCGTCCGGCCGGCCGCCGCGGAGGAGTCCGCCGGCTCCTCCGGTGGGCAGGCCGCGTCTCCCGAGCCGCCGCCCGCGCACGCGGCCTTCGACTATCAGATCGGCGGGGCCTACCCTCTGCCGGAAGGCGTGGAGGCGGTCGTCCGGGACCGCCTCGACGAGCCCGCCGGCGGCGCCTACAACGTCTGCTACGTCAACGGCTTCCAGGTGCAGCCCGCGGAGCTCGACCGGTGGCGCGAGGACCACCCCGAGCTGCTGCTGCGCGACGCCGACGGCGAGCCGGTCGTCGACGCCGATTGGGACGAGGCGCTGATCGACGTCTCGACGGCGGACAAGCGCGAAGCGGCCGCGGAGGTCGTCGGCGGGTGGATCGAGGGCTGCGCCGAGGACGGGTTCGATGCCGTGGAGCTGGACAACCTGGACTCGTGGACGCGTTCGCAGGGCCTGCTCGGCCGCGCGGACGCAGTCGCGTTCGCCGAACTGCTGGCGGCCCGCGCCCACGCCGAGGGCTTAGCCGCCGGGCAGAAGAACGCGGCGGAGCTGATCAAGGACGCGGACGGCGGTCCGGTGGCCGGCTTCGACTTCGCGGTAACCGAGGAGTGCGGCCGCTGGAACGAGTGCGGCGTCTACGCCGGCGCGTATCCGGACCGGGTGCTGGACGTGGAGTACCGCGACCAGGACATGCCCGCCGCCTGCTCCTTTGGCGGCCTCGGAGTCTCGGCGGTGCTGCGGGACCTGGACGTGGCGACGCCGGACTCCGCGGAGTACGTCTACGCCACCTGCGACGGTTCGGCGGGGCCTGCAATCCGTTGATCTTGTAGCCATCGCAAATGGAAATCGCTTTCCTTTACGATGGCTACAAGATCAACGGCGATGCTGGGCCTCGCACACCTCGGGGCCGCGGGCGTCACTGGAGCAGCGTCAGCTGCTCGCCGCCGCGGGCGGAGCCGCCGTCGGACACCGCCGGGGCGGAGCCGGCGGCCGGTGCTGGGCGGTGCCGCGGCGTGTCGTCGCTGCCGGGGCGCAGCAGGCCGTGGCGGCGCGCGGCCTCGCGCACGCGCCCGCCGACCAGGTCGCGGTACGGCTTGGGAGCGTAGGCGCCGCGGCGGTAGAGCTCGCGGTAGCGCGGTACCAGCTGCGGATGCTCGCGAGCGAGCCACTGCATGTACCACTCGCGCGCGCCGGGGCGCAGGTGGAGCAGGATCGGGGTCACATTCGCGGCGCCGGACTCGGCGATGGCGGCGACCGTCGCCTCGATCTGCTCGGCCGAGTCGGTCAGGCCTGGCAGGATCGGCGCCATCAGCACGGAGCAGTCCAACCCGCGGTCGGCGCACCGGCGGACGACGTCCAGCCGGGAGGCGGGGCGCGGAGTGCCGGGCTCGGCGGAGCGCCACACGGCCTCGTCGAGGGAGCCGACCGAAACCGCCAGGCCCACATCGGTGACTCGGGCCGCCTGTTCGAGCAGGTCGAGGTCGCGCAGGATGAGCCGCCCCTTGGTGAGGACGGAGAACGGGTTCGCGAAGTCGCGCAGCGCAGCGATGATCTGCGGCATCAGCCGGTAGCGCCCCTCGGCCCGCTGGTAGGGATCGGTGTTGGTGCCCATCGCGATCGGCTCGCCCGCCCACCGCGGGTCGGCCAGCTCACGCCGCAGCAGCTCGCCGGCGTTGACCTTGACCATGATCTTGGAGTCGAAGTCGTGCCCGGAGTCGAGGTCCAGGTACTCGTGGGTCCGCCGGGCGAAGCAGTAGACGCAGGCATGGCTGCAGCCCCGGTAGGGGTTGACGGTCCAGCGGAAGGGGACCGCGGCCTCGCCGGGGACGCGGTTGATGACCGAACGGGCGCGGATCTCGACGGCCACGGCGTCGCCGCCGTCGCCGCCGAGGACCGGCTCCGGCCCGGGATCGGCCAGCCCGGCCCGCCCGGTGCCGCGGGCCCAAGCGGAGGGGGCGGGGGCGACGTCCGTGCGCTCGAACAGCGCGGGTTCGTCGTGCTGGTCACGCAAGGATTCCCATCGCATACCCCCAATACGAACACAGGTTCGAATGCGTGTCCAGTGGCTGTCCGCAGCCCGGTGACCTGGAGACCCGCGCCCGCCTCGAGGACCACCGTCCGGTGCCTGAGGCGCACCTCGAACCCATGCGAACCGGTCGGCCATGTCGGATGTGCCTTCCGCTCTGTTCTGGGGGATCGGCGGGCGGTTCCGGCCCCCGGGATGTCCCGGAGCGGCCCGGGCACGGCCGCGCGCCGGGTCCCGGCCGCTAGGCCACCGTCGGTGCGGGGAACACCTGGTAGAGGCGGTTGTCGGGGATGGGGCGGCGCCGCCACTCGCGCGGGTAGCCGACCGAGACCTCCTGGAACCGCACCCCGTCGTGGTAGGTGGTCCGGGGGATGTGCAGGTGGCCGTAGACGACCGCGGCGGCGTCGTACTTCACGTGCCATCCGGCCGTGTGGACGCTGCCGCACCATTGGGCGAACTCGGGATAGTGGAGGACATCGGTGGGTTCGCGCACGAGCGGGTAGTGGTTGACCAGCACGGTCGGACCGTCGACCGAAGCCAGGCGGCGCTCGCTGTACTCCAGCCGGGCCCGGCACCACTCGTCCAGGGAGGGGTAGGGGTCGGGGTGGAGCATGAACTCGTCGGTGCAGACCACGCCGGTGCTGCGGGCGTAGGCCAGCCCGTCCTCCTTGGTGGAGGTGCCGGGCGGATGGAACGTGTAGTCGTAGAGGGTGAACAGCGGAACCACCGTGACCGGACCGCCCGCGCCGCGCCACACGGGGAACGGGTCCTCGGGGGTGTGCACGCCCAGGCCCCGGCAGATGTCCACAAGCTGTTCATAGCGCTCGACGCCGCGCAGCTGCAGCGGGTCGCGCGGCGTGGTCCACAGCTCGTGGTTTCCGGGTACCCACACCACCTCGGCGAACCGCCCGCGCAGCATGCGCAGCGCCTCCTCGACGGCGGCGGGGGTCTCGGCGACATCCCCGGCCACGATCAGCCAGTCGCCGTCGGTGGCTGGGTGCAGGCCCTCCAGCACCCCGCGGTTGCCGCTGTGGGACACGTGCAGGTCGCTGATGGCGAGCAGGTGCGGCTCACCCGCGGGCGCGGCGGCGCCTGCGGGCCCGTCTGCGGCGTTCGGTCCGGGCATCGGCCCTCGGCCCTCCCAGGCTCGGTTCGGCTCGTCTGCCGTCATTCGAACAGTCTCGGACATTCTCCGCGAACCCGTGCACCCGACCCTCGCTCACGCCACTCTGCGGCCGGTCCGCACGCGAACCGGCGGGGGCGCTCAGCCCGACTCCGCCATCGCCGCGAGGCGCCGGGCGAGCACCGCGGCGGCCTCGCGCAGCTCAGGGGGGTCCAGCACCTCCGCCTCGAAGCCCAGCCTCGCCACGTGCATGGCGATCGCCTCCGGCTCGTCCGCTCCGCCGACGAGTACGCACCACCCCTCCTCTCCGTCGTCGTCGATGCGCGCGACCTGGGGCGGCACCAGCGCCCGCACCTGGTCGGCGCGGGCGCGGAGCCGCACCCGGGCGAGATACCGGTACGGCGCCCCGGTGACCGACCGCTGCACGTAGGCGACCGGGTCCGGGTGGTCCCGCGCCCGGAAGCGCCACGTGGTCGCCGCCACCTCGTGCATCCGGTCCAGCCGGAAGGTGCGCCAGTCGTCGCGGTCGGAGTCCCAGGCCATCAGGTACCAGCGGCGACCGGTGGTGACCATCCGCACCGGCTCGACCGTGCGCTCGCTCTGCCGACCGTCGCGGCCGGCGTAGCCGAACCGCACCCGCACGGCGTCGCGGCAGGCCCGCGCCAGCGTCACCAGCACCTCCGCGTCGACCTCCACCCCGGGGCCGACAAGGGTCTCGGTGGCGCCGTGCACCGCCCGTACCTCGGCGCGCAGCCGGGGCGGCATCACCTGGTCGAGCTTCGCGAGCGCTCGCAGCGCCGCCTCGCTCGCCCCGGCTACCGTGCCGCCCGACGCCAGCCGCAGGGAGACCGCCGTCGCGGTGGCCTCCTCGTCGTCGAAGAGCAGCGGCGGCAGCCGGGTGCCCGCCCCGAGTTGGTAGCCGCCGCCGACGCCCGGCGCCGCGTGCACGGGATAGCCCAGTGCGCGCAGGCGCTCCACGTCGCGGCGCACCGACCGGTCGGTCACCCCCAGTTCGGCCGCGAGCTCGGCGGCGGTCCAGGACGGCCGCCGCTGAAGGAGCGCCAGCAGCCGCAGCACACGCTCGGTGGTCGCCTCGACGGTCATAGGCGCATCGTCGCACGGATTACGGAACGAATCTGTCCGTTATTGGGAGGAGGCTGGAGCCATGACCGATCACTCATGGAACAGGCTGCTGAGAGAGCAGCTCGACTGGCACTGGACCAACCAGCTCCGCGGCCGCCTCGACGGGCTCACCGACGACGAGTACTTCCGGGAGCCGGTGGATGGCTGCTGGAGCGTGCGCCCGCGGGGGACCGCCACCGCACCGGTGCAGGGCGGGTCCGGCGCCGTGACCATCGACTTCGCGTATCCCGAGCCCGACCCGGCGCCGTTCACGACGATCGCCTGGCGGCTCGGCCATGTGATCGTCGGCGTGCTGGCGATGCGCAACGCCTCCCACTTCGGCCGCGCGCCCGTCGACTACTGGTCGTTCGAGTACGCCGAGACGGCTTCTGAGGCGCTCGCCCAGCTCGACGCGGAGTACGCCGCGTGGCAGGCCGGAGTCGAGTCCCTGGGCGAAGGCGGCCTCGCCCGCCCGTGCGGAGAGGCGGAAGGGGCCTACGCCGAGCACTCCATGGCGGAGCTGGTCGCCCATATCAACCGCGAAACGATCCACCATCTGGCGGAGGTGTGCCTGCTTCGGGACCTGTATGCGCACACCCGCCCGGAGATCAGGCAGGGGGCGAGCTGACATGGCCCGCGACATCCAGATCACGATCGACTGCGCCGACCCCGCAGGATTGGCGGCGTTCTGGGGCGAGGCCCTGGGATACAAGGTGCAGGACCCGCCCGCGGGCTTCGCGACGTGGGAGCAGGCCCTGGAGGCGATGGGGGTGCCGCCGGAGCGGCGCAACGACGCCTCGGCGGTGGTCGACCCCGAGGGCTCGGGGCCGCGTCTGTTCTTCCAGCGTGTGCCGGAGGGCAAAAAGGTCAAGAACCGGGTGCACCTCGACGTGCGAGCGGCGCCCGGGCTCGACGGCGACGCGCGGATGGCGGCCCTGGAGGCCGAGGCGGAGCGGCTCACCTCGCGCGGCGCGGCACGGATCAGGCGCCATGAGCCCGCCCCGCCGCTCGGGGCCGGCCACATCGTGATGGCCGATCCCGAGGGCAACGAGTTCTGCCTCGACTGACCGCAGGCGCGGGGAGCCGGCGGGACCGGCGCGGCCGGTACCGGGCTCCGCCGCGGGGCACGGCGGCGGCCGCGTCGGGAGGCCGGACGCCGCCGCGATTCGGATCCGCGCCCCGGCGCCGTTCAGTCCGGGAGCCGCCAGCGCCGCCGAAGACCCGATCCGGCGGTCGGCCCGGTGAACGCCGCCGGTCACAGCACTAGAGTGGCGTCGGGGGCCCGTGGTCCCCGTTCGCCGGCGGGGCCGCACCGCGGCCCGCCGGACGTCCGGACGGCCGGCTGCGCCCCCGCTGGCACCGGCGGCACGGCCGTCCCGCACGTGCGGGACGCCCGCTTCCGCCGCCGGATCGGAGGGAAGCCATGACCTGGTACACGCCCGAGCCCGTAGCGGCGGATCTGGCGGACGACCTCGTGCTGAGCTGGACCGCGCGTATCGAGGGCCGCCACCGCCTGGTGCCCGACGGGTGCGTGGACGTCCTGTGGATCGACGGGGGCCGCCTCGTCGTGTGCGGTCCCGAGACCGCCGGATGGACGTTCTCCCTGCCGCCCAGAACCGCCGCGGTGGGCATCCGCTTCCGCCCGGGCCGCGCCGGCGCCGTGCTGGGGATGGACACCGCCGACGCCCGCGAGCGCCGGATCCCGATCGAGGACGTCCTCGGTCCGGCCCGGCAGCGCAGGCTGCTCGAACAGCTCGACGAGGCCGGCGGGGACCGCGAGCGCGTCGCCGTCCTGGAGGACTTGGTCCGCGCCAGTCAGCGGGACACACCTCCCGCAGATCCCGTGGCGACGGCGGTCGCCGGCATGCTCACCGCCGACCCCGCCACACCGGTCGCCGAGCTCGCCGCCGAGACGGGGCTGAGCCAACGCCAGCTCCACCGGCGCTGCACGGCGGCGTTCGGCTACGGGCCCTCGGTCCTGCGCCGCATTCTGCGCCTCCAGCGCTTCCTGTACCTGGCCCGCCATCCCGCGGCCCCCACCGACCTCGCCGGTCTCGCGCACAACGCCGGATTCACCGACCAGTCGCACCTGTACCGGGAGTGCCGCGACCTTGGAGGAGCCTCGCCGCACGAACTCGTCGGGCGCCCGCCGCGCCGGTCCGGTGCGCAGGAGGGCGCACCGCCCGCCGCCGCGCTGGGGGCCGGGATGGTTCCTGCCGCGGTGTCCGATCCGTACACGACCGCGGCCACCGCCACCCTGCAGAATCGTCGCCATGGACAACGCGAACACGGCGACGAACGCCGATACGCCCAAGCCCGACACCGTGCAGATCGCCGAGCGCTACCGGGAGCTGTCCGCTGAGTTCTCCCGGCGGGTCGAAGGCGTCCCCGAAGGCCGTTGGGCCTCCCCGACGCCGTGCCCCGGATGGACGGCACGCGACCTGCTGCGCCACATGATCGACAACCACACGAACATGCCCTCCTACGTGGGGGTGGCGATCGAACTGCGGACCAGCGTCGAGGACGACCCGGTCGCCGCCTGGCACGAAGCGCGCTCGGCCCTGCAGGAGGTGCTCGACGACCCCGAGCAGGCGGCCAAGGAGTTCGACGGCTACTTCGGCCGCATCAGCCTCGCACGGACGGTCGACGACTTCCTGGGCTTCGACCTGGTCGTGCACGCCTGGGACCTCGCCCGTGCCACCGGGCAGGACGAGACCCTGCCCGCCGCCGAGGTGACCCGCGTTTTCGAAGGCGCGCGCCGACTGGGCGACACCCTCCGCATGGAGGGAGTCTGCGGTCCCGAGGTCAGCGTGCCCGAGTCCGCGTCCGAGCAGGACCGGATGCTGGCCTACCTCGGCCGCCGCCCCTGAGCGGGGCGGTCGGCCGCGCCTCCGCCACCGGCACACCCCGTCGATCTTGTAGCCATCGTCACTGGAAATCGCTTTCCTTCACGATAGCTACAAGATCAACGGGGGTTCGGTCCGCCTCCGGCGCCGTCTCCGGGCTCCAGGAGCCGCATGACGGCGCCGAGCTGGCGCACCTGCTCGCGCGTGAGGCGGTCGAACACGCGCTCGCGCACCCGCGTCACGTGCCCTCCGGCGGCAGCGCGCAGCACCTCCAGCCCCTGGTCGGTGAGGATCGCCCAGAAGCCGCGGCGGTCCTCCTCGCAGGGCTCGCGGCGCACGTAGCCGGCGCGCTCCAGCCGTGTGATCTGGTGGGACAGGCGGCTCTTGGACACGATGACGCTGTCGGCCAGTACCCGCATCCGCATCCGCATGCCGGGAGCCTCCGACAGGGCGACGAGGATCCCGAACTCGACGAGGCCGACCCCGCTGCGCGCCTGCAGATCGCGGTCCAGCTCCTCCTCGATGCGGGACTGCGCCCGGAGCAGCGAGCGCCAGACGGACTGCTCCTCGGCGTCGAGCCAGCGCACGCCCTCCTCCCTTGCGGTCATGGGCGCCATCGTACTCACGCCGGCCGTCACCCGGTCCCGCGACCGGTTCCCTCCGCGGCAGGCCCGTCTGGCGCGGCCGGCGCCGACCCGCCGAGACCGCTCCCGGCCAGCCACCGGCGTGCGGCGTCGAGCACGGGGATCGGCAGCTCGTGGCCTCCGCCGTGCTCCTGCAGGGTGACGTCGGCGCCGCGTTCGCGCAGCTGGCGGGTGAGCAGCCGCGCCTCCTCGATGGTCGTCATCGGGTCGATGCGGCCCGCGCCCAGGAACACGGGCGTCCCCGACAGGTCGGCCATGGGGGGTTCGCGGTCCTGCAGCGGCGCCGCGGCGGCGAACAGGGCGGCGCCTGCCAGCGCGCCGGGGTGCAGCAGCAGGGTGGCCGCGGCGATGTTCGCTCCGTTGGAGAAGCCCGCCGCGACGACGCCGCGCGGGTCGAGTCCGTACTCCGCGACGGCGGACTCCACGAAACCGACCAGCTCGCCGGAGCGCGCGATGACGTCCTCGGTGTCGTAGACGCCCTCGCGCAGGCGCCGGAACCAGCGGTTGAGGCCGTTCTCGCTGACCTTGCCGCGGGGCGACAGCAGGGCCGCCCCCGGCGCCAGCGCCCGCCCGAGGCCGAGGAGGTCGTGCTCGTCGGCACCGGTGCCGTGCAGCAGGAGCAGGGTCGGCCGCCCGGGCGCCTCGGCGGGCACGTAGACGTGGTGGAAGCCGGCGGCCGCGCTCATCGGGCCGCCTCGTCGTCGCGCGCGGCGCTCGCGGCCGGCCGGTCGGAGTCCTCGTGCTCGCCGACGACCAGCTCCGGCAGGTGCCGCTCGATCTCGTCGCGCTGCGGTTCCAGCCACGGAGGCAGCTTCAGCCTTCGGCCCAGCTGCAGCAGGGGCTCGTCGTAGTCGAAGCCGGGGCCGTCGGTGGCGATCTCCAGTAGGACACCGCCGGGCTCGCGGAAGTAGACCGAGGTGAAGTAGGAGCGGTCGCGGATCTCGGTCACGCCCACGCCGTCGTCGGCCAGGCTCTGCTGCCAGTGGACCTGGGTGGGCTGGTCCGGGGCGCGGTAGGCGACGTGGTGCACGGTTCCGGCGGCCACCAGGCCGCTGCGGGCGCCGCGGTCTGCCAGGACGTCCACGACGGTGCCCACGCCCTGGCCGGCCGCGCTGGTGTGGAAGCGGTAGCGGCCGCCCAGCTCTGCGGCGAGCTCGAAGCCGAGCTTGCCGTGGAGCATGCCGGCCGTGGCGTCGAGGTCGTGCTCGGTCAGGGTGACGCCGCGGATGCCGCGGACGGCGTGTTCGACCGGGATCCCCGCGCCGTCCCAGGGGTCGGTGTCGTGGAAGTCGGCAGCGGCGACCAGCTCGATGACGAGGCCATCGGGGTCGCGGAGGCTCAGCACGTCCTCGCCGAGCCGCTCGGCGGGCCGGCCGGCCTCGATGTCGAGCGCGGCGAGGTGGCGCTGCCACCAGCCCAGGGAGCCTTCGGGAACAGAGAAGGACGTGGTGGTGGCCTGGCCCGCGCCCAGGCGCCCCTTCGGCGCGTCGGGCCAGGGGAAGAAGGTCAGGATCGTGCCGGGGTTGCCGGCGCGGTCGCCGTAGTACAGGTGGTAGGTGTCGGGCGCGTCGAAGTTGACGGTCTTCTTGACCAGCCGCATGCCCAGCGCGTTCAGATAGAAGTCGGCGTTGGCTTGCGGATCGCTGGCAATCGCGGTGACGTGGTGCAGTCCCGCCGGTCGCACGTCCATGGTCGGCGTCCCCCTCAGATTCAGTTGCCCCGTTGATCGCATCCCTGAAAACAGTTGAATTTTAAACCATATTCCGGCGGCGGGTCCAGAGGACGCGGAGAAGGTGCAGCGCAGGGGGTAGGAGTCGGGTTGAGCGGGGCGGCGAGGCCGGGAGGCGGGTCGGTGGACGCGGAGGGGGCCGGTCGAGCGGACACGGAGAAGTGGTGCGGGTTCTCGCTCGGCGTCCCGCGCCGCCGCCCTAGGCTGGCGGCATGACGGCCCCCGCTGACTCGGACGCCGCGAAGGTCCGCGTGCTGATCGTCGACGACGACCCGCTGCTGCGCGCGGGGCTGCGGATGATGCTCGGCGGCGCGCCCGACCTGGAGGTCGTCGGGGAGGCGGGCGACGGTACCGCCGTCGCCGAGCTGGTCGCCGGCCTGCGGCCCGACGTCGTGCTGATGGACATCCGGATGCCCGCGGTGGACGGGCTCGCGGCCACCGAGGCGCTGCGCGCCCGGCCCGCCGCGCCCGAGGTGGTCGTCCTCACCACCTTCGACGCCGACGAGCACGTGCTGCGTGCGCTGGGAGCGGGCGCGGCCGGGTTCGTGCTCAAGGACACGCCGCCCGCCGAGATCGTCGAGGCGGTGCGCCGGGTGTCCCAGGGGCAGCCGGTGCTGTCGCCTTCGGTGATCCGCCGGCTGATCACGCGCGCCACCGGCGGCGACGGGCGCGGTCGGCGGCGGGAGCGGGCGCGTGAGCGGCTCCGCTCACTCAACGAGCGCGAGCACGAGGTCGCCGTGGCCGTCGCGCAGGGCCGCTCCAACGCCGACATCGGCGCGTCCCTGCACCTGAGCGTGCCCACGGTCAAGACCCACGTCTCCCGCATCCTGTCCAAGCTCGACTTGAACAACCGCGTGCAGGTCGCACTGCTGGTCCACGACGCCGGCCTGATCCCCGGCCACGACGACGGGGAGCCCGGGAGCGACGGGACCCGCTGATGCCCGCTCTCCACCCCGCCGCCTCGCGGGCGGGGCGGCGAGGTCGGTCGGGTTTCCGGGTGTGCGGATAATCGGGGTATGCAGGGGCGTGAGAAAGACACGGTGACGGACCGGACGCTGGACGTGCTGGAGGCGCTGGCGCACACGTCGCGGCTGGCCGACATCGCGGCGGCCACCGAGCTGCCCAAGCCGACGGTGCACCGGATCCTGCAACGGATGGTGGCGCGCGACTTCGTGCGCACGGACGGCCAGGGCCACTACACCGGCGGACCGCGTGTGCTCTCGCTGGCCGGGCGCTACATGCGCCGGCTCGACCTGCCCCACCACGCCTACCCCGTGCTCTCGCGCCTCCAGCAGAGCACCGGGTGGACGGTGCACCTCGCGCTGCTGACCGGGGACGAAGCCGTCTACGCCGCCAAGCTGGAGGGCACCAAGCCCTACCACCTGGCTTCGCGGGTGGGCATGCAGCTGTGGCTGCACAGCACCTCCGTCGGCAAGGCGATGCTGGCGCGCATGCCCGACGACCGCGTGCACGCGCTGCTGCAGCGCGCCGGCATGCCCAGCCGCACTCCCGACACCATCTGCGACGAGGACAGCCTCGTTGCCGAGCTGGCGGCGGTGCGCGCCCGAGGTTACGCCGAGGACCGCGAAGAGAACGAGACCGGCGTGCGCGCGGTCGGCGCAGCGATCACCGACTACACGGGTGAGGTGGTGGGCGGCGTGAGCGTTGCGGCGCTGGTGCACATGCCCGCCGAGGGCACCGCCGCCTGGCGCGGCGACCAGGTCGCCGCAGCGGCCCGCGAGATCTCCGCCCTCCTCGGCACCCCTTAGGCCCCGCCCCTTAGCCCGCCGCTCCCGGCGCCCCGCCCCGCCGCCCCGCCGCCCCGGCGCCCCGCCGCCGAGGCTCTCCAGCCGCGGTCGCCGATGTCATGCCGTGTGACCCCCTTCACAGTTCGTCACACGTGTGCGAATATGCGTGAAACGCAGTGGAACGCCGTTTCATTCAATGGAACGAAGGAAGCCGAACCTTTCGAAGGGACGGGAAGGCTGTGCACAGCGGGGGAGAGCGGCCGATCGGGGCCGACTGGATGGACGCAAATGCCGGGTCGGCCGACGCCGACGAAGGGACGACGCGCCTCGTGTCCCCAGGTGAGCTGACCGAGCTCGCCGAAGCCGCGCTGCGGAACATGGGCGCACCGCGCGGCGTCGCGCTCGCGGTGGCGGCGTCCCTCGTCGACTCCAACCTGGTCGGCCACGACTCCCACGGAGTCCGGAGACTGCCCATCTACGCCCGTGCTGTGGACCGGGGGCGGATCGAGCCCGACGCCGTGCCCGAGGTCGAGCCCGCCGACGGCGCCGTGCTGACCGTCCGAGGCCACCGCGCGTTCGGGCAGGTCGCCGCGGCCACCGCAGTCCGGGCGCTGAACGACGTCGTCGCGGGCCAGGGAATCGGAATCGCCGCGGTCCGGGACTGCAACCACATCGGCCGGCTCGGCGAGTACGTGGAGTCCGTGGCCGAGTCCGGCTACATCGGCATCGCGCTGTGCAACGTCGATCCGACGGTCGCGCCGTTCGGCGGGCGCGAGCGCAGGCTCGGCACCAACCCGCTGGCCTGGGCTCTGCCCT
This sequence comes from Streptomonospora wellingtoniae, assembly GCF_031845375.1. Lineage (NCBI taxonomy): Bacteria > Bacillati > Actinomycetota > Actinomycetes > Streptosporangiales > Nocardiopsidaceae > Streptomonospora > Streptomonospora wellingtoniae. The sequence goes on along the minus strand of NZ_JAVREK010000001.1, from coordinate 316,403 downwards.
GCGGCCCGGCCGACGACCCCGCGGGAGACGCCCCGGTGGTGATGGACTGGGCCACCTCCGCCGTCGCTGAGGGCAAGCTGGCGATGGCGCGCGCCCGCGGCGAGCACGCGCCCGACGGCGTGCTGATGGACTCCGCCGGGCGTGTCTCCACTCAGCCCGCCGACTTCTATCGGGGCGGTGCCCTGCTGCCCTTCGCCGGGCACAAGGGCTACGGCCTCAGCGTGATGATCGAGGTGGTCGGCGGCCTGCTCTCCGGCGGCGGGATCTCCTGCCTGCCCGGCTACAGCGGCGACAACGGAACGGTGCTCATCGGCATCGACCCGGCGCGGTTCATGACCGCCGACGCCTTCCGCACCCAGGTCGAGGACTTCTGCGCCGAACTGCGCAGCACACCCGCGGCGGAAGGCGCCGACGAAGTGCTCGTGCCCGGGGACGTCGAGCGGCGAGCCCGTGCCGAGCGGGCCGAGAACGGCATCCCTGTGCCGTCCTCGGTGTGGGAGGGGTTGACCGCCCTGGTGGCCGACCGCTCCGCGGAACAGCAGACCGACGACCCGGGTGCGGGCGGGGGCCGCGCCGCCGACCCCGCCGCCGACTCTGCCGCGCGGTCCACACGCTGAACACCGGCCGACCGGCCGACCGGCCGCACCCGGTCGGCCCCGCCGCGCCCCGCGGGGCGCCCCCGGTCGGCGAACGCCGACCCCGGCCACGACCGAACACGGGGGAGAGACGGAGCAACCGCCATGACCGACAAGGACGGGGCGACGACCCCGGACACCATCCCCGCGACGTCTCCCGAGCACATGCGGCGCGTCGTCCTCGCGTCGCTCGTGGGCACGGCGCTGGAGTGGTACGACTTCTTCATCTACGGCACAGCCGCCGCCCTCGTCTTCAACGTGCTGTTCTTCACCGACGCGGACCCGGCTGTCGGCACGCTCGTCGCCTTCGCCAGCTTCGGCGTCGGGTTCGTCTTCAGGCCGCTGGGCGGATTCGTCTTCGGCCACATCGGCGACGTCCTCGGCCGGCGCACGACCCTGGTCATCACCACTCTGGTGATGGGCCTGTCCACCGGCCTCATCGGGCTGCTGCCCACCTACCCCCAGATCGGGCTGTGGGCGCCGGTGCTGCTGACCGTGCTGCGCATCTGCCAGGGTCTGGGCGCGGGCGCGGAGTTCGGGGGCGCCTCCACGCTGCTGTCCGAGCACGCGCCCCCCGGGCGGCGCGGGTTCTTCGGCTCGTTCGCCCAGACCGGTGTGCAGATCGGCCTGGTAATGGGCACCGTGGTCTTCCTGATCGTTGGCTTTCTGCCGGACGACGCGCTGATGTCGTGGGGCTGGCGGCTGCCGTTCCTGCTCAGCTTCCTGCTGATCGGTGTCTCGCTGTACCTCCGGCTGCGGGTGGCCGAGTCGCCGGTCTTCCTGCGTGCGGTGCAGAAGCGCACCACCGTCAAGGTCCCGATCGTGCAGGCGCTGCGCAAGTACCCCGGCAGCTTCCTGGTCGGCATCGGCGCGCACATCTGCGACACCGCGGTCATCTACATCTTCGCGACCTTCAGCGTCTCCTACCTCACGACCCAGCTGGACCAGCCGCGCTGGGTGGCGCTGACCGGGGTCATCGCCTTCGGAGTCGCCGTCATCCTGCTGCAGCCGGTCTTCGGCGCGCTGTCGGACCGCATCGGGCGGCGGCCGCTGAACATCTTCAGCGTCCTGTTCACCGCCGCGTTCGCCAACCCGTTCTTCCTGATGCTCAACACCGGCGAGCCCGTGGTGATCTGGCTGGCCCTGATCATCGCCACCACCGTGGGCGTGGCACCTATGATCGCGGTCCAGCCGGCGTTCTACGCCGAGCTGTTCGGCGCCGGAGTGCGCTACACCGGCTTCGCCGCCTCCCGCGAGATCGGCGCGGCCATCGCCGGGTTCTCGCCGGTGGCGGCGACCGCACTGCTCGCCTATTCGGGCGGCGACCCGTGGCTGGTGGCGCTGCTGATGATCGGGGCGGCGGCGGTGTCGCTGGTCGCGTTCGTCTTCTCCCGCGAGACCCGGGAGGTCGACATCGCCGCCTTCGAGACCGACCAGAGCAGCATCGTCTCGGCTTCCTGGCGCGGCGACCGGCAGCCGTCGGCCGAGTAGCGGGTACGGGTAGCGGGGCGCCGGGGAGCGGTCGGGCGCCCCGTCCGGCAGGCTCCCCACGGACAAGACGTCGACACGGAGGTGACCATGACGACGGCGACGCCGCGGCTGAGCCGCGCCGCCCGCGGGCGGCTGCCCGCCGCGCTCACGGCCGAACTGCCATCCCCCGGGATCGCGACCGGGATCGTGCACCTGGGGCCCGGCGCCTTCCACCGGGCGCACCAGGCCGTGTTCACCCAGCTCGCCATGGCGGCCGAGCCCGGTGACTGGGGGATCTGCGCCGCCGCCTCGCGCGGGCGGTCGACGGTGGAGGCACTGCGCGCACAGGACCACCTCTACACCGTCACCGAGCGGGCGGCCGACGGCGTCGACCGCATCCGCGCCGTCGGCGCGATCACCGACACCGTGGCCGCGCGGGAGGAGCCCGAGCGGCTCGCGGCGGCAATCGCGGCGCCGGGCACCCGCGTCGTGACCCTGACCGTCACCGAGGGCGGCTACCGGCACGACCCCGCCACCGGCCGCCTGGCACCCGACGACCCCGAGACCGCAGCCGACGCGCTCGGGCGCGCGCCGCGCACAGCCGTGGGACAGCTCGTACGCGGCCTGCAGGCGCGCAGCCGCGCGGGGGCCGAGCCGCTGACCGTGCTGCCCTGCGACAACCTGCCGCGCAACGGAAGGCTGCTGGGCGGGCTGGTCGAGTCCTTCTGCGAGCTGCTGCCCGAGAGCGAGGCCGCCCCCTTGCTGGAGTGGGTTCACGAGCGGGTCGCCTTCTGCTCCACGGTGGTCGACCAGGTCGTGCCGGCCACTGCGCAGGCCGACCTGGACCGGGTCGCCGATGAACTGGGCGTCGCCGACGCCGCCGCGGTGGTCGGCGAGCAGTACCGCTCGTGGGTGATCGAGGACCGCTTCGCCGGTCCGCGCCCGGCCTGGGAGCGCGTCGGCGCCCAGTTCGTCGGCGACGTCGGGCCGCCCGAGGCGGTCAAGCTGCGCTGTATCAACGCCACCTTGACCGCGACGGCGTGCCTGGGGCTGCTGCTGGGCGCCGAAACGGTCGCCGAGGCGGTGAACCGGCTGGACCTGCGCCGCTACCTGCGCGCGCTCTACCGCGACGAGCAGGCTCCCAGCGCCGTGGCTGCCGGGGGCAGCCCGCCGGAGTTCGACGCGCTTCTGACGCGCCTGGGCAATCCCAACCTGAGCCATCGGCTCGCCCAGATCGCCCAGCAGGGCATCGGCAAGCTGCCGCAGCGCCTCGTCGCGCCGGCCGCCGAGCACGTGCGCCGGGGCGAGGACCCGCATCTGGCGTGCCTGGCGATCGCCGCGTGGGTGCATCTGCTGCGTGTGCCCGCAGGCGCCCGCCCGCAGCTGGACCCGGTGTCGGAGGAGCTCGCCGCGGAGCTCGCGCCCGCCCGCTACGCCACCGAGGCCGTCGACCTGCTGCGCGACCGCCTGCACGGGTTGTCGGAGGAGTCGGGTTCGCGGCCCGATGTCGGCGACCGGGTCGCGGAGGCCCTGCGCGCACTGGAGGTGCGGGGCGTCCACACGGCGGTCCAGGAGGCCGCAGGATAGGCGGAACCCAGGCGGGACGCCCGCGGGACGCAGGCGGTATGGCGAGCGAGCAGGGGTGAGGACGGGGGAGCGGGCCGGCGGCGCGGAGGGATCAGCGAGGGACCGAGCGGTGCGGCATCGAGCGCCGCAACGGCGAGCTCCGCGGTATCGCCCCCGACCCACCAAGGCACCGAGCAGCTAGGAGGAGCGAATGCGGATCGAGGGCGCGGTCGTCGTCGTCACCGGCGGCGGGACCGGGATCGGGCGGTCGGTGTGCCTGGAGGCGGCCCGGCGCGGCGCCGCAGGTGTGGTCTTGACCTACGCGCGTTCGGCTCAGGCGGCCGAGGACACCGCCGGCGAGGTGGAGGCCTGCGACGTGCCGGCCCTGCCCGTGCGGGCCGACGTCGCCGACACCGCTGTGGTGGAGGCGATGGCCGCGCGCGCTGTGGAGCGCTTCGGCCGCGTGGACGCCCTGGTCAACAACGCCGGCACCACCCGTGCCGTGCCCGCGAACGACCTCGCCGGACTGACCGACGACATCTGGCACGAGATCCTCGACGTCAACGTGGTCGGCGCCTTCCGCTGCGCCCGCGCCTTGGAGCGCCCGCTGCGGGAGGCCGGCGGCGGGATCGTCAGCACCTCGTCCATCTCGGCCTTCCGCGCGGGAGGCTCGTCGATCGCCTACGGCGTGAGCAAGGCGGCGCTGGAGCAGCTCACCCGGTCCCTTGCTGCGGCGCTGGCCCCCGATGTGCGCGTGAACGCGGTCGCTCCGGGCACCGTCGCCACCCGCTGGCAGACGGACCTGCGCGGCGCGGAGGGCTTCGCGGAGTTCAGCCGCGAGGAGCGCGAGGTCGTCCCCCTCCGCGCCACCACCCAGCCCGAGCAGGTGGCGCGCGCCCTGCTGGCCATGCTGGAGATGGACGCCGTCACGGGCGAAACCGTGGTGATCGACGGCGGCAAGCACGTGCTTTACTGATCGCGGCCCCGGGGTGGGACGATGGAGAACCCCCGTCCCCCACGCCCAGGAGACGCGCGTTGCCTCCTTCGACCTCCACCGGCGCCATGTCCCGAGTGATCCGCGCGCTGATGGCCGCGCTCGGGTCGACCTCGTTCGCACTCGGTGCAGTCGCGGTGTTCACGACCGAGAACGGGACCGGCTCGGCCGCGCTGATCGTGTTCGGCGGTGTGCTCCTGGTGCTCGCGTACTTCGGCGACCGGATCGACAGTCTGGAGTTCGGCGGTGCGAACCTGCGGCTGCGCGCCGCTGCGGCGGAGAAGTACGCGCTGGCCGAGGAGTCCGACCAGCGCGGGGATACCGCTGCAGGTGAGAGGCTGCGCGACGAGGCGCGTGCCCTGATGGAGTCCGCTGGCGCCATCGCCGCCGAGTACCGGTCGACCCGCCGGACGATGCCGTCCGGGCCCGTCCGCACCGCCGCCATGGAGGAGATCGTCGAACGGGCTCGCGGCGTGGCCCGCTCGGGTCCCACCGAACCCGGGCAGGTGCGCGGCTGGCTGCGCTCGGCCGACGAGGAGCTGCGCAGCGCGGCCATGGAGCTCAGCCCGCTGGGCGGCACGGTGCTCGGTGCGCGGCGGCAACCACCGGCTCAGCGCCGTCGATCTTGTAGCCATCGTCACTGGAGATCGTTTTATCTCACGATAGCTACAAGATCGGCGGAGGTTGGGGGCTAGCGGTCGAGGCGGCGGATCAGGTCGATGGCGGCGTCGATGAGCCGGTCGGCCTCGTCGCGGGAGTCGGCGACGACGATCTCGCGGCGCGCCTCGCCGATGACCGCCGTGAAGACGCCGACGGTGAGCCGCTCCAGCGCGGAGTCGCCGGCCTGCAGCAGCGCCGAGTTCTGGCGCGCCCACTCGCGGTTGCGGCCGCGGCGCAGCATGTCGAAGCCGGGCGGACCGTCGCCGGCGAGGAGGAGCAGGCCCACGTCCCGGCGCTGCCAGGACCCTTCCAGGAAGGCGCGTGCACCCGCGATGAACAGTTCGAGCGGGTCGTCCTCGCCGCCCGCGCGCGCTCGGGCGACGGCGGTGGCCGCCTGTTCCTCATCGGCGGCCTGCTGGTCCTCCCAGAGTGCGAGGAACAGCTCGGTCTTGCCGCCGAAGTGGTGGTAAAGGCTGCCAACGCTGGAGCCGGCGCGCTCGACCACGTCGGCCACCCCGGCGTCGGCGAAGCCCTTCGCCGAGAAGACCTCCCGGGCGGCCTCCAGGAGGACGCGGCGGGTGTGAGCGGTGCGGCTCCACTGCCAGGCGCCCTCGCGCCCGCCCGCGCGTGTGCCCGTCCTGCGTGCCATGTGCGCCCTTCCGGTCCGCGGGGCTGCGTGCATCGGCGACGCCCCGGCCCTGGCTGCGTGCGAATCCACGGTAGCGAAGGCGTGCCGACGATCGGGCCCGCGCAGCGCGCGGCGGGAGGTGTACGACGCGGGCGCCCCCCACAAGGCGCCCGGTCGAGTGGCCGAAGCGCTCCGCGAGCGGAGGCACGCCGTCCTCATGCGGCGGTAGCCGCGGCCGCGCGCACGGGCGGTGCCCCGCAGTGCGCGCCGGAGATCCGGCGGCGCCCGGTGCGCGCCGGAGAGCGCGCCCGTGCGGCTGGCCGGTTCCGGCCGGTTACCGGAACTCGCGGCCTTCACGCTCATATATGCGATCTGACCTGGTGGTTCGCTCCGACAACGGTCGTCGGGCGCGATTGCCGGGCCACATGGCCGTGCGCAAGACTCGTCCGGTCCCAGGTGTCGAGACCGATGATCGGAGGATCCTATGACCGGCGGGCATGTGAGGCCGGCGCGCCGCCGCCTGCGCCGAGCGGGCATGGCCGGAGCCGCGGCGGCGGCCGCGCTGGCGGTCGCCGCATCCGCCGCCGCAGTCGTCGACAGCACCGGAGCGGCCCCGGAGGCGGCGACGGCCGCCGCCGCGGCCGGCGCCAACAGCCCGGGCGGATCCAACTACAACTTCTACCGGCTGGACGGCTGCAATCGCGAGCCCTACGGGGTGTTGAAGAACTTCCACACCAAGCGCGACCTCATCACCGACCAGCTCACCGAGATGCACGCCAACGGCCAGCGGCGGCTCATCCTCGGGATCTTCCACCGCAACGGGCCCGAGACCGGGACGGTGATGGACTCCTCCGGCGGTGACATCAAGGAGCAGTACAAGCAGAACCTGGCCGACCTGCTGGCCACCGCCGACGACATCGGCTTCGCCGAGGTCGAGGTGGCCATGCACGTCCTCGGCGGCAACAGCCCCAACGGCTGGGACTCGTGGCACGAAGACCTGTACCAGGAGAACTGGCAGCTCATCCAGAAGATCCGGCCCATCGTGCGGAACTCGGGGATCCACTACCGTCTCAACCTCGGCAACGAGCTGACCCCCGCGCCCAACCAGCCGCAGACCCTCGCCTACACCCAGCGGCTGTGGGACGACTACACCGCGGCCTACGGCAAGGGCGACACCGTCGGGTTCTCCATCATCGGCAGCCGCCCCGAGCGGATCGCCGCCATCCCCGACATGTACGGCGGCGACCCGCCCCACCTGTTCGACTTCCACTTCTACGGCGACGACAGCGCCGACGAGTACGAGCAGTTCACCGCCGCGCACCGGCAGATGGCCGAGATGGGCTACGACCAGGGCTGGGTCGTCGGCGAGACCTACTACAACGACGCCGCGGCCGCCGACCGCATCGACCGAGCGATCGCCGACACCGGCCGAGAGGTCTACTGGCTGACCCAGTGGCCGCTGACCCGCGACCGGGGCTGCGACCACGTCGACGTCGCTCCGCCGGCAGAGTTCGATGCCTTCGCCGGCGCCGGGTTCTAGCCGGCACGGGCCCGCCCGCCACGCGCGCAGCCCGCCCTTCGCCGCCGTCCGAGGCGAGCGGTCGGTGCGGCGCGCGGCCGGCCGGTGCGCGCGACCCCGTCCGTCGCAGCGCCCCGGCACGCCCGCCGGGTCCGGCCGCCGCGTACCAGCGCGGGGCCGGCCCGGCGGCGCTCAGCCGCGTCGGGCGGACCGCGGGCTCCGGATCCGCCGCCCCGCCCTGCGGCCGGCCGCCTCCCCGGCGACGTCCTACAGCTCGACCACCTGCCGCACGGCCTCGCCCGAGGCGAGGCGGTCGAAGCCCTCGTTGACGTCGTCCAGGCGCAGGCGGCCCGACAGCAGCTCGGTGACCGGCAGCATCCCGCGGCGGTACAGCGCGATGTAGGCGGGGATGTCGCGGGCGGGCACCCCCGACCCGAGATAGCTGCCGCGCAGCGTGCGCTCCTGGGCGGCCAGCGTCACCGCCGGGATCGACACGTGCCGGTCGGGATGCGGCAGTCCGACGGTCACCGTCGTGCCGCCGGGCCGCGCGGCGAGGTAGGCCTGCGCCAGCACGTCGGCGTTGCCCGTGGTGTCCACGACCTTGTCGGCGCCGCCGCCCGTCAGCTCCCGCACGGCCTCCACCGCGTCCGGCCCGCCCGGAAGCTGCTCGGTGGCGCCCAGGCGGGCGGCCAGCTCGCGCTTGGCCGCGACGGGGTCGATCCCGATGACCTGCGCGGCGCCCGCCACGTTCGTGCCCAGCAGCGCCGACAGGCCCACGCCGCCCAGGCCGAACACCGCCACCCGCTCGCCCGGCCGAACGTCGGCCGCCTTCAGGGCGGCGCCGACACCTGTGAGCACAGCGCACCCGAACAGCGCGGCGACCTCGAACGGCAGGTCGGCGTCGACGCGCACCGCGGAGTCGGCGGAGACCACCGTGTACTCGGCGAAGGCCGAGACTCCCAGATGGTGGGCGGGCCGACCGCCGTCGGAGTCGCGCCAGCGCCGGCCGCCGCCCACGAGGTCGCCGGCGTTGTTCGCGGCGGCGCCGCGGACGCACAGCGCCGGGCGGCCCTCCAGGCAGCGGGGGCAGCCGCCGCAGGGGGCGACGAAGTAGAGCACCGTATGGTCGCCGGCGGCGAACCGGTCTCCGGCGCCGGGACCGAGCGCCACCACCTCGCCCGCGGCCTCGTGGCCCAGCACCATGGGCACCGGGCGCGGGCGGTCGCCGTTGACCACCGACAGGTCGGAGTGGCAGAGCCCGGCGGCGCGGATGCGCACCAGCAGCTCGCCGGGACCTGGCGGGGCGAGTTCGAGCTCGCGCACCCGCAGCGGGCGCGAGCGGGCGTAGGGGGCGTCGGCGCCGGTCTCCTCCAAGACGGCGGCGCGCACGGCCGCGGGGGCGGATGCGTTCACGGGCTCCTCCACTTCACCGGGTCATCGCCGACCGGCTGCCGCCGGTCCTCGTGTTCCACTCGCCGCGGGCGTGCCCTCGGCGCACGTGCCTCCCCGCCCGTCAGCGGTTTCCCCGGCTACGCCGGTCCCCCGGGCACGGCGGGACTCTCGGCTCGTTCTGCTCTCTCGGGGCCGCCGGGGCGCTCCAGCTCCTTCAGTGCGGCGCGCAGCCGGCCCTCGACGGGGACCGGCCGGCGCGTCCGCCGGTCGACGAAGACGTGCACGAAGCGCCCTTCGGCCACCTTGGAGCGCCGGTCGCCGCGAAAGAGCCCGACCCGGTAGTGGACCGAGGAGGTGCCCAGGCGGACGACAGCCAACCCCACGGCCAGCACCTCGGGAAAGCCGATCTCGGCGCTGTAGGAGCACTGCGACTCCACGCACAGACCGATGACCTCGCCGCCTCGGTAGTCCAGCCCGCCCTGTTCGATGAGCCAGGTGTTGATGGCGGTGTCCATGAACTCGTAGTGGACCGTGTTGTTCATGTGGCCGTAGGCGTCGTTGTCGGCCCAGCGCGTCGGGATCTGTGTCCAGTGCGCGTACTCGGGCTCGGCCCCGCCGCCGGCACCGGTCCCCGCACCGGCGGCGTCGTCGGCAGTGTCCACCGGTCACCCCCGTCCCGCATCGCGACATGACATACCGATCGGTATGTACCGTATCGCGTGCCCGCGGGGGACGTTCACCCGGGGACGCGGGCTCCCGCCGCCCGCCCGCCTTCCTCGGCACCACCCGGAAGGCGCCCGGCGAGGGCGCGGAGAGCCGCCGGGCGTCGTGCTTGGCCCCCGCTCTTGCGCGGCGGGCGGCGTTGGGATAGAAGGCGGTGTGTCGGCCGCGGGCCGGACGCCACTCCGGCGGCCGGGCATCCGGCGCGCCGCTTGCGACGATGGACGGTGACGGCATGGCACACGGACCGAACGACCGGGGCGCGACAGGGAGCGACGGCGCCGCGGGGCTGCCGGACTGGGCCCGCGAGCCGGTCCTGCTGGGCTGCCACGGGGGAGCCGGGACCACCACGCTGCGCGTCCTGCTGCGGACCCCGTGGGAGCTGGGGGCCTTCTCCGTGGAGCGCAGCGAGATCGACACGTTCGGCCGCCCGCTGGTCCTCGTCGCCCGCGACAGCGTTGCGGCCGCCGCCCGCGCTGCAGACGTCGCCGGCCACGTGGCGGCGAGCGGGACGGTGATCGCCGCCCTGGCCGTGGTCGCCGACGGATCGGGCTCCGAACCCCGCGTGGCGGCCGATCTGCTGAGCCGCGCGGGCCGGCGCGCGGGCGCCCTCGTCCGCGTGCCCTTCGTCGCGGGGCTGCGCCACGCGGACGCCGGCGAGGCCGACCGCGTGCGGCTGCCGAAGAAGGCGCAGCAGGCGCTCGCCGGGATCACCGCCGCCTGCGACCGAGCCGCCGCCGCGCCCCCCGCTCCACAGTCCTCGAACCCCCGTTGATCTTGTAGCTATCGTATAGGGAAATCGTTTTCCTTCACGATGGCTACAAGATCAACGGTGATCATCCGCGGGAGGCGCGGTCGGTGCAGACCTCCTGCGAGGCCGCTGAGAGGTCGATGGACTGGACGGCCACCACGCGGAAGCAGTACTCGACATCCGGGTTGAGGCCGGTGATCTCGACGCTGGTCTCGCCCGCCGACACGCTCGCCATGCCGGCGTCCTCGCCCGCGCCGACCGGGCCGCCGACGACGTGGTGCGTCGCCGCCCCGCCGGTGCTGTCGGTCCAGGACAAGGTGACGCTGATCGTGCCGTCGCGGATCTCCACGCCGGTCGGGGCGACGGCGGCCGGGCCGGTCGCCCCGCCGCTCTGCCCCGCGCCGTCGGTGGCGTCCTGCGCGGCGTCTTCGGCGGCGTCGCCCGCCGCCGCGCCGTCGGCGGGCGGAGGACCGTCGCCCCCCGGTGGGGCGGACGGCTCCCGGGAAGCGCCTGCGGCCGCCGGCGGCTGCCCCGAGGACGCGGGCGCGGCCCGCAGCAGCGGTGCCGACGTCCACGCCACCGCGCCGACGACCACGAGCAGCGCCGACGCCGCCAGTGCGTACAACGCGACCCGTCCTGCGCGCCGTCGCGGACGGGCACCGGGAAACGGCGGGTGGAGCGCATCGAGCGGCGGGACGCCGGCGGGAGGGGCGTCCGGGGGGCCGATCGGCGGGTGCGGCCGCCACGGCGGGACGCCCGCGTACGGCCCACCGGAGGCGGCGGCCGTCCCGGCGTCGAGGGCATGGGGCGGCGCCGCCCACGGCGCCGCGGGTGTGACCGCGGGATCGAGCGCGTAGGGGGGCTCGGGAACGGCGTCCAACCCGGCGACGGCCGCGTCGGCGGCGTCGCGGGAGGGCTCGGCGGCGGCGTGCCGACCGGTGCTCCCGGCGCCGGAGCCGGAGTGCCGCGCCGCGGCTTCGGCGCCGGACGCTCCGGGGTCCGGGGCGCCCGCCGCTGTGGATCGGATGGGCTCGGCGTCCGTGCGGGCCGGACGCTCGCGCGGAGTGCGAAGGGGAACGGGGGCCGGCGCCGGATCCGGCGCCGGGCCCGGACTCGGATCCGGAACGGGCGGCGGTGCGGCCTCCGCCGCCGGGGCGGGAGGCGGCAGCGGCTCCGGGGAGGGAAGGCCGCTGCCGCGCGGACCTTCGCGCCGGTGCGCGCCCCCGTCGAAGGAGCCTTCGGCGGTCGCCCGCTCGGGTTCTGCGGGGCGCTTCGGGGGCGGCTGTGTCCCGAGTCCGGTGTCGGCTTCGGTTCGCTGGAGGCGCCGCCCGGGGCTTTCGGCTTCGGGGGCCGCGCCCGGCGGCGGCCGGTCCGGCCGCGGACCCGGGCGCCGGGGGGTGCGCAGCGGCGGAGGCGTCGGCTCCGCGTGCTCCGCCGTGTCCCCGCCGCGCAGCAGGGACGCGAAGGCGGCCGCATCGCCGACCCGCTCCGCCGGGTCGGGAGCCAGCGCGCGGCGCAGCGCGTCCTGGATCCGCTCCGGCACGTCGTCGCGCGGCACACGCGGGGGCCAGCACGCGGGTGCCCCCGCCCGGGAGGAGTCCGCCGGAGCAGCCCCCTCCGTCTCTCCCGGATCGTCCCCCGTACCTCCGGCGCACGGCGGTCGCCCCGCCAGCAGCGTCCATACCGTGGAGGCGAGCCGGTACACGTCCGACGCCGGTTCTGGAAACGCGCCGGCCGACTGCTCCGGTGGGACGTGCTCCACCGCCCCGTCGCGGTGGTGCACCGGTGGGAAGGGGTGGTCCCGGGGCAGCGCCGAACCGAAGTCGATCAGCGCCGGGCCGAACCGCGCCCGCAGGACGTTCTCCGGCGCCACCGCGTGATGCAGCAGCCCGCGCGCGTGCATGGCGGCGAGCGCTTCGGCCACGGCGGTACCCGCCGCTACGGCCTCGTCGACCGCGACCGGTCCCTGCTCGGCCAGGATGCGGCGGTAGTCGCCGTCGGGGCAGTCCTCCATGACCGCGTACGGGCGGCCGTCGTCGGCCGTGCCGTGCTGCAGCAGCGAGTGGACGCCCCGGTTCGACGAGTGCATCCGCCACAGCTCGATCTCGTCGCGCTCCGCGCGGGGCCCGCGGGCGCGGGGGAACTTGACGACGACCGGGGTGCCGCCGGGGTCGCGCCTCGCGCGGTACAGCACGGAGTCGTCGCCGCAGTACAGCGGCTCCGGCGCGAACACCCCGGGCACGTTCGGCACCGCGTCGCCCGCGCGGCTCAGCGCTTCACCCACGGCGCACCTCCTGTCTCTCCCCGAGCGACCGTCTGCGGATGCGGGGCGGCGGCGCCGCACTCCGATGCCGGGCCGACCTCATCGGCGCCTCCAGAACAGCGGCCGCGGATCGACCCACCACAGCAGGCGGCGGCCCCGGCCCGAGCGGCGGCGCAGCGCGGCGGTGTAGGCGCGCACCTCCGAGGACGCCGCGGCCGCCGCGGCCGCGCCCACCCCCTCGGCGCGCTCCTGGGGCGGCACGAACGCCATCGCGTTCAGCGCCTGCCCCAGCGTCCACTCGCGCCTGCCGCCTCCGGGTGGCGGAAGCAGGGCGTCGGAGCGCACCAGCACGTCGGTGACCGTGTCGGCCGGCCGCGGAGCCGCCCCGGCCAGGCGCAGGCCGTCGCGCAGCTCCCACCACGCGCCCGCGAGCCTGCGCCGGGGGTCGCGCGCGCCGAGCCGGACGCCGCGCCGCAGTCCGCGCAGGACTCCGGCGAGCAGAGCCCCGAGCACCGCGGCCGTCACCGCGCCCGCGCCGCTGCGCCCGGCGAACTCCCAGGCGTAGGCGACGTCCAGCGGAGAGGCGGTGATCCGGAAGAACCCGCCGTCCTGCTGCGCGGAGCCCGCGCCCGCCTGACCGCCGGAGCCGCCGCCCGCGTCGGCCTCGGAGCCGGTGTCGGCGCCGTTGCGCTTGGGCTCGCCCGGGGTGACGTCGAACGGTGCCCAGCCCACGCCCCTCAGGTAGACCTCGCCCCAGGCGACTGCGTCGCCGGAGCGGATCAGCCGGCCTTCGCCGCCGTCGATCGCGGTTCCCTTGCCGAAGCCGACGACGACCCGGCTCGGCAGCCCGGACGCCCGCGCCAGCAGCGCGAACGCGCTCGCGAACTGCCCGGAGGTGCCGCCCCCGCCCTGCTCGTGCGGCGGAACCAGCAGCTCGGCGAGGTTGGCGTAGCCGTGCCCCCCGGGTGCCTCGGGCGCGAATCCGTAGTTGCCGCGCAGGTGGCCGGCCAGCCAGTTCGCGCGCTCGTAGGGCGTGCCGTCGCCGTAGGCCTCGGCGATCCGCTCGATCTCCGGGGGAGTCCCCTCGGGCAGTTCCAGGTACTCCGCGAACTCCTCCCGGTCGGGCTCGCCGGCCTGCTTCAGTTCGGGCTCGCGGTATTCCGGCGCGCTGCCCACCACCCGGTAGTGCAGGCCCGCGGCCGCGCCGCTGCGGGTGCGCACCGTGGCCGACGCGGGTTCGAAGGAGACCGGTGTCCCCTCCACCCGGCGTGGAAGGCCGGCCGCCGGAAGCCAGTGCCCGGGCAGCTCCTCGACGTCGACGGTCACCCGCCGCGGCCGACCCGGCGGGACCTCGTGCTCGGGCTCGGGCAGGACCTGCGAGGAGGCGCGGTAGCGGCCGGCGGGCAGCCAGGTGACGCCGTCGAAGTCGGACAGCGTGACCCACCGCAGCTCCGTCGGCTGCTCCGAGGTGACGCGCAGCAGCCGCTGACCGGGCTCGGCCGACCAGCCGGCGAGATAGCTCAGCGGGCTCACCGCCGCGGTGTCCTCCTCGGGCGGCACGACCGCGGCGCGGGGGTCGGCCGGGCGGATCGGCGTTCCGTAGAGGGCCAGCGGTCCGGCGTAGGCGGTCAGCCCGGCCACCAGTGCCAGCACCGCACTGATGCTCAGCACCCGCGGAAGGACGCCCGCGATGCGCCCGGATCGGGTGCGGGCGGCGATCGGGGCCACCGCGGCGCCGGCGCCCTCGGCGGACCCGCCGCCCGGCGCCGGCCGGGAGTCGGCCGCGGCCGCCAGCAGCGCCACCGCCGCCAGCGCGAACAGCGCCGCGGGGTAGTAGGCCGGACTGATGTCGGGACCGTTGAGCACCGCGGCGCCCGCGAGCGCCGCGAGCGGGCACAGCAGCGCCGTCAGCGGGGACCCGGCCCGCACCGCCAGCACCGAGGCGGCGCCCGCCAGCCACACGCCCAGCGCGGGCAGGGCCAGCGTGTCGGCGGCCACGGGCGTCGGCAGCGAGGTCGTCAGAATGCGGGCGCCGGAGTGGGCGACGGCGTCCACGGTCCCCCACCACAGGCCGCCGCGGGACCCGGGTACCGCGGCCACCAGCACCGCCACGCCGCCGAAGGCGAGCGGCAGCCCGGAAGCCAAGGCGGCGACGGGACCCAGCCGACTCTTCAGCAGTGCCGTGACCAGCACAGACGCCGCCGACCAACCGGCGAGCAGAGCGGCGACCGGCGCGGGCTCGACATAGCCCGGCGCCATCGCGAGCCCCGGCGCGGCACCCGCGGCGACCAGCGCCGACAGGACCACCGCACCGCGCGCCGCCGCGGCCGCCCGGTTCACGCCGACCACCGCTCACCGTTCCAGCGCGCGGCCAGGTCGCGGGCGTCGTCGGCGTCGACCACGGTCACGCCGGGGACGGCGCCGAGCGGTCGGCCGTACCGGCGCAGCACGATCAGCACCAGCCGCGGGTACACCTCGCCCAGCCGCGCGAACATCCGCGCCTCGGCACCTGTGATCGCCGCGCTGACCAGCACCGCGGTGTCGCCGAAGGGGCGGTTGCGCAGCCGCCACAGCTCACGGGCCAGGTCGGCGCCGGGATCGGGGTGCGCCTCGGCGAGCAGGTCGAGCATCGGAGCCAGCCGGCCGGTGCTCTCCACGGACTTGCCGCCGACCAGCCGCAGCTCGCAGGCCCACCGCCCGTCGACCGCCGCCGCCGCAAACGCGGCCGCCGCGCCCGCCACCTCGTCCAGTGCCGCGAGCTCGTCGCCGGCGGCGCCGCCGCGGTCGTCGGCCACGACGCTGATGCGCGTGTGCGAGGTGTCCAGGTGCTCGCGCACCATGAGCTTGCCCTGCCGCGCCGTGCTGCGCCAGTGGATGTGCCGCACGTCGTCGCCCGGCACATAGTCGCGCAAGGTGTGGAAGCTGACGCTGCCCGCGCGCCCGCCGTCGAACACGCCCTGCGGGTCGTCGCTGCGCCCCACGGGCATCGCCCCCAGCGGCTCCCACCGGGGATGCACCCAGATCCGGTCGGTCCCGCCGGAGACGCGCCGGGCCGCCGCCAGGCCCAGCGGGTCGCGCCGACGCGACTCCAGCGGTCCCAGGTCGAGCACGCCGCGCCGCTCGGCACGGAGCCGGTAGCCCACCGGAGCGGCGTCACCGGGCCGGGCCGCAGGCAGCTCGACCGACCGCTCTCCGGTCGGCCCGGCCACCCGGTCGGCGAGCAGGTGCGCGCCCCGGCCGCGGCCGTCCTCGCCGGTGCTGAGGACGACCTCGGCCTCGTCGCCGGGCGAGATCCGCGGTGTGGCCACCGAACGCCGCACCCGCATCGGACGCAGCCTGCCCACCAGAACCACCGACACCAGGACGACGGCGAAGGGCACTGTGCCCAGCACCAGCAGCTCGCGGTAGCCGAACCCCGCGCCCGTGACGAGCAGGGCGGCGCCGCCCGCCAGCACCAGCCAGCCGCGGGCGGTGGGCAGCACGGCTCCGCTCCCCGGCCGTTCCCGCGCGTCGCCGCCGCCCGCCTCAGCCATCGGCCAGACGCACGGCGTGGGGAGGGGACGTGCGGTCGACGATGTCGCCGAGGACGTCGGCCGGGCTGCGGCCGCTGATCGCCGAGCCGGCGGCCGGTACCAGCCGGTGGGCCCACACGGGTACGGCCAGCGACTTGACGTCTTCAGGCGTGGCGTAGTGGCGGCCTTCGGCGAGCACGTACATGCGCAGTGCGCGCATCAGCGCAGCGGTGGCGCGCGGGGAGACGCCGACGTGGATCTCGTCGTGCGCGCGGCTGGAGTGGGCCAGCTCCAGCGCGTAGCGGTAGACGGCGTCGTGGATGTGCACCCGCTTGGCGGCCGCGGCCATGCGCGCGAGCTGGTCGCCGCCGACGACCGCCGTCAGCTCGTCAGTGCCCTTGAGCCGGTCGCCGCGCATGATGGCGAGCTCGGAGTCGGTGTCGGGATATCCCAGGGACAGCCGGATCAGGAACCGGTCGAGCTGGGCCTCGGGCAGCCGGTAGGTGCCGTCCATCTCGACCGGGTTCTGCGTGGCGACCACGAGGAACGGGCGCGGCACGGGGTAGCGGCGGCCGTCGACGGTCACCTGGCGCTCCTCCATGACCTCCAGGAGCGCCGACTGCGCCTTGGGTGAGGCGCGGTTGATCTCGTCGGCGACGACGACGTTGGCGAAGACGGGGCCGGGGTGGAACTGGAACTCGCGGGTGTCCTGGTTGAACACCGGGACGCCGGTGACGTCGGAGGGCAGCAGGTCGGGTGTGAACTGGATACGGTGCCACTCGCCGTCGGTCGCGGCGGCGATGGCGCGCGCCAGCGTGGTCTTGCCGACGCCGGGCACGTCCTCCAGCAGCACGTGGCCTTCGCTGAGCATGGCGACGAGAGCGAGGCGGACCGTGTCGGCCTTTCCGAGGACGGCCGAGCCCACCTCGCAGGCCAGCCCCCGGAAGGCCGCCGCGTGCTCGGCGGCCTCCGACTCGGTCAGCGTCGGGGCGGGGGAGTCGGCGCCCGGCCTGGGGGCGCTGTCGGGCGCGGTGCGCGGGGCCGAGGTCGTCACAGTGGAGTCTCCGCATCGTGCGGTCGGGTCGGGCAGCGCCGCGGTCGTCCGGGGCCGGACACGGCGGCACCGGCGGGCAGAGGGGGGACCGGCGGACCGAGGGGCGTCGTCGGCCCCGGTGCGCCGTTCGCGCGTCGGCGGAGGCGCGTCTTCGGCGCGCACGGCGAGCCGCGCCGTGCGCCGTCGGCCGGAGGCCCGGAACGCAGGCGCACGCGGCACACGCGTCAGGAAACGGGCTCGGCATCGGATTCCGGCGAGGTTCCGGAGGTGTCGTCCTGACCCGGAGTCCCGCCGGGAGCCGTTCCGTCCGTCCCGTCCTCAGGCGGCACTTCCGGCTGACCGGTGCCGTCGTCCGCTCCGCCGGTGCCCTCGTCCGGGGGATCGTCGGGACTTCCGCCCGGCTCTCCGCCTTCGGGCGGCCCGTCGGTTCCGGGGTCCGGGTCGCCCCCGGGGTCGGGGGTTTCAGGGGGCGGGGTGTCGCCGGGGCCCGGGTCGGGAACATCGTCGCCGTCTCCGGGATCGTCGGTTCCGGGGCCGCCTCCGCCGTTCTCTCCGCCTTCAGGGTCGCCGCCGGGATTCCCGCCGCCGTCCTCGCCCTCCTCGGGGGCCTCGTCGTCTCCTTCGGCGGAGTCGTCCTCTCCGCCCTCGTCCTCTCCGCCTTGGTCCTCGTCGCCTTCGTGGTCCTCGCCGTCCTCGCTGTCCTCGCTGTCCTCGCCGTCCTCGCCGTCCTCGTCGTCCTCGTCGTCCTCGGAACCGGGGGCGCCGGGGACGGGATCGAGGGGGCCGGGCAAGTCGGGAAGGTCGGGCAGGCCGCCGTCGTTCGAGTCGCCGTCGGACTCCTCGTCCCCGTCGTCCCCGTCGTCCCCGTCGTCGCCGGGCCCCTCACCGCCGTCGCCGTGCTGGGGCGGGGCGGGCGGGCCGTCGCCGACACCCGGCAAGCCGCCTTCGCCGCCCGGCACGTCGCCGGGCAGGTCCGGCACGTCCCGGGGCCGGGGCGGCTCCTCGTAGCCGTCCTCGTGCTCCTCGGGACGGGCCTCCTCGCCGCGGCCTCCTTCGGGTCGGCCGGGAGGCGCGGGCAGGTCCTCGGGCGTACTGGCGTCGGGCAGGTCGGGCTGCTCGGGCGCATAGCCGCCGTCGTCGGGGCCCTCGACGTAGGGATCGGCGCTGTCACCGCCCGGGCGCTCGCCCTGGCTCCCGGCGCCGCCCGGTCCGTCGCCCCGGGGGTCAGGGTCGTACTTGCTCACCTTGCGCACGCCGCCGTCGGGGTCGACGACGAGGGCCGACTCCGACTCGGGCGCGTTGATGAAGAGGTGGTCGTCGCGGACCTCCAGCTCCAGCGGGCTCGCGCCGGCGTCCGGTACGCGGAGGGTGGTGCGCTGCCGCCCGTCGCTGGAGAACCGCCGGACCAGGCCCTCCTCGGAGTAGGGGACGTAGACGTCGCCGGCGAAGGGCAATGCGGCGTCGGGCCGGGTGCCGTGCACGGCGAACGTCCGCACCCGCGGGTCGTCGGGCAGCCCTTCGACCGCGACCACGGACGAGGTGTCGGGCACCGTGACCGCGGCGAGTGCCCCCGCGGTGCGGGCGGGGACCTCGGCGCCGTCCACGCCCACCGGCGACTCCACGGTCTCGGCGGATCCGCCGGTCACCACGCTGAGCTCGCCGGCGTCGGTGTTGACCGCCAGCGCACCGGAGTCGAGCACGGTGATCGCGAGGTCGTCGCCGGGATCGCCCACCGGCACGCTCTCGACGACCTCGGGCTGATCGGAGCGCGTGTCGATGCCTACGACGGTGCCCTGCGAGGGGGAGGCCACCCACAGCACGCCCTCGGCGTCGAACTGCCCGCCGACGAGCCGGCCGCCCAGGCGCAGCGGTTCGCCCGCGGGCCGCAGGGTCTCGGGGTCGACGCGGCGGACCTCGCCGCGCTCCTCGGCGATGATGACCGCGGCGCCGCGGCCCAGAACGAAGCGGTTGTCCTCGGCCGCGCCGATCCCGGACTCGCCGGTGAACTCCATACGCGCCAGGTTCACCGAGGTCAGCGAGCCGGCTTCGAGGTCGTGCAGCACCAGGTGCCGGTTGTTCTGCGCCAGTCGCACCGGATGGTCCTCGGCGCCCTCGACCGAGTGGACCAGATCGACCCGGCCGTTGTTGGCGTTGACGCGGATGACCTCGCCGGTGACCGCGCTCCACAGCCAGGTGGAGCCGTCGGAGAGGTCGTCCAGGCGGCTGAAGGCGCCGACCCCGAATACCGCGCTGCCGACGAGCGCGGTGGCCAGGCCCGCGACGGCAGCACCGGCCGCAGGTCGGCCGAAGCGTGTGCGCAGGGAGCCGTGCTGGTGGCGCAAGGGGGTCTCCTGTCCATTCCTCCGGGGGTGAAGAACGCGGGCCATGCCCTGCGGCGGCGTTCGTTGCTGCCCGAAGTGTGCGCCGCACCGGGGAGGGGCACCGGTCGGCCGTGCCGTGAGCAGCGAGGGCATCCGGTCGATGCGGTTGTACTCGTGCCGCCCGCCACTACTCTCAGCTACGGAGCTGCGTCGCCTCGTTCGGGAATGCGAATTCTCGGACCTGCCGCTCCACGAACTTTACTCGGATCCCCACCGCGAAAAAAGACGATCCCGCGATTGTGGATTTCCGAGTTGCGACCGCTGCGCGGGGTGCCGCCGTGCCGCGGCGGCGCGCCGGGCGCGCTCGACGGCAGCGCGCCCGCAAGCCGCGCGTGTGCGCGCCTCCCCGCCCTCGGCGGGGCGCGGTTCCGGCCGTCCGGAGATCCCGCACGGAAATCGGGTGAATCCCCCGTTCGGGGGATCGCATTCCGCGGACGGCCTACCGCCGCACCGGCGAACCAATGCCGATCCGCTCGCCCCGGTCCGACGGTTCGCGACCGGGAATTCGTCGGCCCCGGCACCCGAATTCTCCGGGTCCCGGTCCGCCGCAGCGAGATCGCGCGCCGGCAGGAACCTTGCTACCGGGCGCCGCCCATAGGGCAGTATCGGACCATGAAGATCCTCTGGGTGTTCGCCCACCCCGAACGGCGCTCCCTCAACGGTTCCCTGATGGACGAGGGGCTGGACGAGTTGGAGGCGCTCGGCTACGAGCACCGCGTCTCCGATCTCTACGCCATGGACTTCAAGCCCGTCGTCGACGCCGCCGACTTCCGCGGTGTCGGGGGTGCGGGCTGCGACCGGCTGTTCGTCGGGGACTCCCAGCAGCGCGCCTACCGGGAGCAGCGGCTCGGGACGGACGTGCGCGGCGAGCAGGAGAAGATCGAGTGGGCAGACGTCCTGGTCTTCCACTTCCCGCTGTGGTGGTTCGGCCCGCCCGCGATCCTCAAGGGCTGGTTCGACCGCGTGCTCGTGCAGGGCTTCGCCTTCGGGCTGAAGGACGACCGGGGACGCACCCGGCGCTACGGCGACGGCGGGCTGGTCGGCAAGCGCGCGCTGATCGTCACCTCCGTGGGCGCGCGCGAGTCCGGGTTCGGAGGCCGCGGCGTACACGGGCAGGTCGACGAGGTGCTGTTCCCGCTGCTGCACGGCACGTTCTGGTACACCGGCGCCGCGGCGCTGCCGCCGTTCGTGGTCTACGGCGCCGACCGGGCCGATGGCGAGGCGTTCGCGGCCGACGCGACCCGGCTGCGCAAGCGCCTCGCCGAGCTGGACACCGCCGAACCCATCGCCTACCGGCACGAGAACAGCGCCGACTACGGCGACGACCTCGTGCTCAGCCCGGAGGCGGCACCCGGCCGCACCGGCCTGGGCGCGCACCGGGCCGAGCCCGGCGCCGGCGGACGGTCGCCCGCCGCCGAGGCCAAGGACGGCACGGGCCCGCGCGTGCCGGGCCGCCCCGCCGTGTGAGGCCTCCCATCGGCACGCCGCGACCCCCGCGGCGCCGCGGGCGAGCCCTCCCGTCCCCGTCCCGCCGCACGCGGCGGCAGCGGGAGCGCGCTTCAGTCCTCGGCGCGCAGCACCTGCCGGAAGAAGGCGCGGTAGCTCCGCATGGTGGTGCGCAGGTCCTCGGTGTCGGGCTCGGCGCCTTCGGCCCAGCGCCCTTCCAGCACCCGCTTGTGCGCCGACAGCCGCTCCTGCAGCGTCCGCAGCACCTCGCCGACGAGTTCATCGGCGGCGCCCACGGCCGTGCGCGGGTCGTCGACGAAATCGCTCTGCGCGTCGCGCCACCGCTGCTGGAGGCGGTCGGCCTCCTCGGCGGAGAACAGCTCGGCGCCCCGCTCGCCGGTGCCGGAGCCGTCCCGGGACGGCCGCCCGCCAGCGGAAGGGCGGGCCGACTGGGAGGGCACGGCGTCCGATGCGGCCGACCCGGCGGGTGCCGGGGCCCCGGACGCGCCGGGCTCCGCGGGCTTCGGCGCGGCGGGTGTCGCACCTTCCGCGGGTGCCGCGGGCGGCCTCCCGGGGTCCCCGCCCGATCCGGCGGTCTCGGCGGTCGGGGACGGCGCTGCCCCCTGCCGCCGCCTGGCGGCCGAGCCGGCCCGCACACCCACGAAGGCCGTGGCGGGGCTCTTCGGCGGATGTCCCGCGGACGCCGACCCGCCGCCCTCGCCCTTGGCCGAGGACGGCTGCGCGCCCGCCGGGGCGCCGGTCCTGGTGTCGCCGCCGGACCGCGCAGCGCTGTCGCCCGCCGCCCGGGCCTGCCCGCGGTCGCCTTCGGGGCCGGCGTCCGATCCGGTCCCGGCCCCGGTAGCGGCGGTGCCGGATGACCCCGGTTCCCGTCGGCCGCGTTCGGCGCCGGGGTCCGCCGCGGCCTCGTTCTTGCGCTTGAGCGGATTGTCCATGTCCGGAACTCCCTTCGGCCGGGCGCGTGCGTGCCCGGCGCGGCTGGCGGTCAGCGGGCGGCGGGGTCACCGGGGTCGGCGGCGTCGGAAGCGGCGGACGCGGCGGAGCCGCCGTCGAGGAGCTCGTGGAACAGGGCGCGGAAGTGCACCATCGCCGACCTCAGGTCCTCGGTAGACGCGTCGCCGCCGGTGCTGCGCTCGCTCGCGGCGCGCGCCTCGCGGTAGCGGCCGACGGTGCCGGCGTGCTCCACCGAAAGGTCGGCGATGCGCCGGTCGTCGTCGCCTGCGGGATATCCGCGCTCGATCATCAGCCGGTCGAGCAGCTCGTGCGCGTCGCGGACGGCGGACTCCGGAGAGTCGACGAACCGCTCCTGCACACTGTCCCACTCCGTCTCGAACCTGCGGCGTGCGTCGTCGGAGAGGGGCTGGAGGCGCAGCTCGGAGTGGCGCCGCTCGCGCTCGGCCAGTTCGCGCTCCGCGGCGCGGCGGTCGCCGTGCTCCCGAACGGCGCGCTCGTACTCGGGGCCGAATCGTGAGCGCAGCCGCCTGCTGCGCTGCCAGGGAACGGCGAAGACCGCCGCAGCCGCGATCAGTACGAGGACCACGACGATGGTGATCACCAGGGCGGTGTCCATGCCGATCGGCCTCCTCGATGTCGTCCGTTGCCCCGCCCGTCGCGGGCCGGGTTGGGCTTCGACCGAGGGCTACCCCGCAATGGCCGGGTAAACCGCGGCCCTTGGGGCGGTCAACCGGCCGGTCCACCTGCCAGCGCTCCGGCCTGGGACGATGCGGTGGCCGCCACGGCGATGTCGCGCCGCGGCAAGTGCCGATGCGGTCGTGCAACCGCCGTTCGGACAAAGTGACGACGCGCCAAGGCCGGACCGTAATGCGGTGCGGGCCTTCGCGAACGCGCCGAACGCGCCGAACGCGCCGAACGCGCCGAACGCGCGGACGCGATGAACGCGCCGAACCGGCCCGGGTCCGGCCGATTCAGCTCCCAAGAAGCCGCCGCGGCCCGGAACGGCGAAGCGCCCCGTCCCGGGCCGCCGGGACGGCGCGGGACGGGGCGCGGCTGTGCACACAGCGGTCACGGTACAGCGCCGGGCGCGCCCGGGCCGCGGCACGCGCCTCCGGGATCCACCATGTCGCGGGGCAGGGTGGCGTGGGGGCCGGAGGCGTTCGGACCCGCGTCAGCGGAGTCGGGGGTCAGAGCTCGTGGACGTAGGCCAGGCCGTTCTTCTGGGCGGCGTCGGCCAGGTCGTCGGCCGAGACCGTGTGGTGGCCGCCGTAGCTGCCGAGCCACGGGTCCCAGATGGTGAACGTGTCCTCCTCCTGGTCGTAGCCGCGCACCGAGACCACGTGGCCGAAGTTCTCGTCGGCGCCGATCCAGGACGCCTCCGCGCCCCACACGCCGAGCGGGATGGCCTTGTGCAGCACGCCGACGTCGTAGGACACCGCGTCCATGAGCGCGTCGGGGTCCTGGGCGGTGGACCAGGACATCTCATAGCCCTCGTCCTCGAGGTAGGAGTCGTAGACGCGCTCCATGTCGGCGCCGGACGTGCCCACCGAGTCGGTGTCCATCTTGTCGGCGAGCGTGTCCTGGGTGACGTACACGCCGAAGGTGCGCAGGCTGAGCTGCACACTGGCCGGAGCGCACCAGGAGGGCTCCTTCTGCTCCCAGGCCTTGTGCTTGACCTCGTAGCGGACGGGGGGCTCGGCCAGGGTCGACGCGGTGGGAGCGGGTGCCTGGGACCCGCCGACGACCGTGGAACCGGGGGAGGCGGTTGTAGCGGGGTCGGCGGCGGCGGGGACCGCCCCGGCCATGAGGACGCCGGCGGCCCCCAGGGCGCCGACGGCCAGACGGAAACCGTGCATGTGTACCTCCAGACGGGCGCGCGGCGGCCGAGGGAGACCGGTGGCGCGCCTGCGGCAAAACAGAACCGAAGGACCATATCGCCCGCTCAGCCGGAGGTCGAGCGCGGGGTAAGCCGGGAACCGGCGGCCGCTCGGGCGCGTCGAACACCCCGGCGAAGGCTGTGCGAAGCCGCCGGGCGGCGGCGGTCGTCGGCGACCGCCGCCGCCCGGCCCGCCGGCGCGGACGGCCGGGCGCTCAGACCCGCTCCCGCCGCCTGCTCAGGTAGTTCTGCGCCAGCACCACCACGATCAAGAACGACCCGCTGACCACCTGCTGGAAGGCCGAGCTCAGCCCGCCGATCCCGTTGATGATGTTCTGGATGACGTTCAGCAGCAGCACGCCCACCAGCGAGCCCGACACGAAGCCGTACCCGCCGGCCAGCAGGGTGCCGCCGATGACCACGGCCGAGATGGCGTCGAGTTCGATGCCGATACCGAAGATGGTCACGCCCGAACCCAGCCACACCGCGTTCAGCGCCCCGGCCAGTCCGGCGAGCAGGCCGGACAGCGTGTAAGCGGTGATCTTGGTGCGCGCCACCGGCACGCCCATCAGCGCGGCCGCGTCCTCGTTGCCGCCGACGGCGTAGACGCTCTGGCCCCACCCGGTGCGGCGCAGCGCCACCCCGCCGATGGCGAACAGCACGACCACCAGCAGCACCGGGTAGCCGACGCCGAGGAAGCGGTCCTGCACCATCGGGGTGACGGCCAGCCCGTCGGGCACCACGTAGGTCTCGGTGCCCTCGTCGGAGACGGCCAGCATCAATCCCCAGGCGCCCAGCATCGTCGCCAGGGTGACGATGAAGGGCGCCAGCCGCGCCTTGGCGATGAGCACGCCGTTGAGCGCGCCGATCAGCGCGCAGGCGGCCAGCGGCAGGGCGAGCGCCGCCAGGCTTCCGTACTGCGACGCCCACGCGGCCAGCACCCCGGCCAGGGCGAAGACGGTGCCCACCGACAGGTCGATGCCGCCGGTGACGATCACGAACGTCATGCCCAGCGCGATGATGGCGGGGAACGCCGCGCCGACGGCGATGTGGTTGAGGTTGCCCAGGCTGAAGAAGCCGTCGATCGTCAGCGCCGCGGCGGCCAGCACCGCCGCCAGGACCACCAGCGCGCCGTGCCGCTGGACGAACTCGGCCGCCGAGCCGCCGCCCCGCCCGGAGCCGAAGGCCGGCCCTCCGCCGCTTCCTCCGGGGCCGCCCGCAAGGCCCGTTCCGATCGCGGCCGTGCTCTTCACCGCGGTCATCTCCTCCCACGCTCCCTCGCCACGTAGACCGCCGCGATGATCACCGCGGTCTGCGCGATCTGCGTCCACGACGGCGGCAGGTCGTGCTTGATCAGGGTCGAGACGAGCAGCTGCATCAGCACCGCGCCCGCCACCGTGCCGGCGATGCGCACGCGTCCGCCCTGCAACGGGGTGCCGCCCACGACCACGGCCGTGATCGCCGACAGCTCGATCAGCTGACCGATGGAGTTGGGGTCGCTGGCCTGCAGCCGCGCCGTGGCCAGCACGCCCGCCACGGCAGCGAACAGCCCGCACACCGTGTACACGGCCAGCAGCGTGCGCCGCACCGGCAGCCCGGACAGCTCGCCCGCCCGGCGGTTGCCGCCGATGGCCACGATCCGGCGGCCGAAGAGGGTGCGCCGCACCACGAAGACGACGACCGCCACGAGCGCCGCCGAGATCCACACCAGGTAGGGCACGCCGAACACGTCGCCCGCGCCCAGTTCGCGGATCCCGGGGTTGCGGATGCCGTCGAGCTGGGGCAGCAGCACCAGCGAAAGTCCGCGGCCGCCGATCATCATCGCCAGCGTGGCGACGATGGCCTGCACTCCTGCGAAGGCCACCAGCGCTCCGTTGACCGCGCCCGCCGCGGCGCCCGCGACCAGGGCCACCAGCACGGCGACCACGGGGCCGTAGCCCAGGTACAGCGAGATCATCGCCGCCGCCAGCGCCATCACCGAACCCACCGACAGGTCGATTCCGCCGGTGGCGATCACCAGTGCCATCCCCAAGGAGAGGATGAGCACCGGGGTGACCTGCACCGCCTGGGTGCGGAAGTTCTCCAGCGACAGGAAGTGCGGGGTGAAGGCGACGTTGAACACCAGCAGCGCCGCCACGCCGATGTAGACGCCGTACTCCTGCAGCCACGGGACGACCCGCGTCCGGTCGATGCGGACAGCGGGCATGCCGATCGCGGTCACCGGGCGCCCCTCCTTCCCGGTGTTCCCTCACCCGCCGACGCGCCGGCCCTCGGGTCCGCCGGGCCGGCGCCGCCGTCGTGCTCCTGTGGACCGCCGGGCCGCCCGGCGCCTTCGGCCGCGGGCCCGCCGGGGGTCGTGCAGCCGGGGTCCGCGGCCGCGTCGGCGTCTGCGTCGGCGATGGCCCGCATCAGCGCGCCCTCCCGGACATCGTCGCCGCTCAGCTCGCCCACGACGGACCCGTCCTTGAGCACCACCACCCGGTCGGCGCCCTCGATCAGCTCCTCCAAGTCCGAGGAGATCAGCAGGACGCCGAGCCCTTCGGCCGCGAGCTCGTCGACGAGGCGCTGGACCTCCGCCTTCGCGCCGACGTCGATGCCGCGCGTCGGCTCGTCGAGCAGCAGCACCCGGGGGTTGAGCGCGAGCCAGCGCGCCAGCAGAACCTTCTGCTGGTTGCCGCCGGACAGCTCGGCGACCTTCTGCCGGGTGCCGGCGGACTTGATGCGGAGCCGCTCGACGAACACGTCCACCACCCGGTCGATCCGCCGCTCGGAGACCAGTCCGAACCGGGACAGCCGGGGCATGGCCGCCAGTGCGATGTTCTCCCGTACCGATAGGTCGGGGATGATTCCCTCGCTCTTGCGGTCCTCGGGCAGCATGCTGATACCGGCGGCGATCGCCGCGCCCGTCGACCGGCGGCGCAGCGGGACGCCCGCCACGGTGATCCGCCCCGACCGCAGCGCCGCCGCCCCGGCGATCGCTCGGGCGGTCTCGGTGCGGCCCGAGCCCAGGAGTCCGCCCAGCCCCAGCACCTCGCCGGGGCGGATCGACAGTGAGACGCCGTGCAGCCGCTGCCGGTCGTCCAGTTCCTCGGCGACCAGGACCGGTTCCTCCGCGCGCCGCTCGTGCGGACCGCCGAAGGTGGTGGCGCCCTGCCGTTCGACCTGCTCGGCCTCCCGCCCGAGCATGAGCGAGATGAGGCGCAGCCGCTCCAGGCCCGCGAGCGCGCCGGTGTGGACCACCCGGCCGTCGCGAAGCACGGTGACGCGGTCGCAGATCCGGTACAGCTCGTCCAGCCGGTGGCTGACGTAGACCACGGTGATGCCGCGCTCGCGCAGCCCGCCGATCACCGTGAACAGAGTCTCGACCTCGCGCGGCTCCAGCGAGGAGGTCGGCTCGTCCATGATCACCACGCGGGCGTCGGCGACCACCGCGCGGGCGAGCGCGACCATCTGGCGCGCGCCCATGGACAGGCCCTGCAGGGGCCCGGTCACGTCCACCTCGACCCCGTAGTCGCGCAGGATGCCGGCCGCCTCGCGGTGCATGCGCGCGAAGTCGATCAGCCCGAAGCGCCGCGGCTCGCGCCCCAGGAACAGGTTGCGCGCCACGCTGAGCAGCGGGATCAGGTTCACCTCCTGGTAGATGGTGGAGATCCCGGCCTGCTGCGCGCGCAGCGGCGTGTCGAACCGGGCCGCCTCCCCGAGGTAGCGCACCTCCCCGCCGTCGGGGGCGAAGACCCCGGAGAGGACCTTGATCAGGGTGGACTTGCCCGCCCCGTTCTCGCCGACCAGGGCGTGCACCTCGCCGTGGGAGAGGTCGAAGTCGACGTCGTCGAGGGCCAGCACCCCGGGGAACCGCTTGGTGAGTCCGCGGGTCCGCAGGGCGGGACCGGCGGCGCCGGCCCCGCCCTGCTCTGCGGTAGCGGTCATCGCCACCGTCTCCTCCTCCTGTGCTCCGCCGCCGGGGCCTGCGGCGCCGCAGCCCCCGGACCGGGACTAATACGCATTGGGCAGCTCTTCCTCGGCGTTGTCGGCGTCGTACTCCCGGTCGGAGATGATCAGCTCGACCGGGACCTCCTCGCCCTTGCCGAAGGACTCGTGGGCGTCGAAGGCCAGCGGGCCGAAGCGCGGGTTGGACTCGACGACGCCGTGGATCCAGCCGTCGATGATGAGCTGCACGGCCTCCTCGGTGCCGTCGACGGTGACGATCTCGACGTCGCCGGGCTGCTTTCCGGCGCCGCGCAGGGCCGTCACCGCGCCGATGCCCATCTCGTCGTTCTCGGCGTAGATCCCGTCGATGTCGGGGTTGGATTGGATGAGCTGCTCGGTGACCGACTGGCCGCCCTCGCGCGTGAACTCGCCGGTCTGCTCGAAGACGATCTCGATGTCCGGCGCGTTCTCCTCGACTCGCTCCTTGAAGCCCTTGGTGCGCTCGGTGGTGACGTTGTTGCCGGCGGCCCCCAGCAGGACGGCCACCTCGCCCTTGCCGCCCAGCGCCTCGATCATCTGGTCGGCCGCGCGCCGGCCCTGCTCCACGAAGTCCGACCCGATGAAGGTGACGTAGTCGTCGCAGGCGTCGCCGTTGATCTGGCGGTCGATGGTGACGATGGGCACCTGCTTGCGCTCGGCCTCGGCCAGCACCGGCTCCCAGCCGTCGGAGTTGAGCGGGGCGATGATCAGTGCCTCGGCTCCCTGCGACATGAGGTCCTGCACGTCGCTGATCTGCTGGGCGAAGTCGGACTGGGCGTTGGCGGTGATCAGTTCGACGCCGCGCTTCCCGGCCTCCTTCTCGATGGAGGCGGTCTCGGTGATGCGGAACGGGTTCGACTCCGCCTCGGACTGGGAGAACCCGACCTTCGCGTCCTTCAGGTCGAACTCCTCGATGCCGGCCTGCTCGGCGGAGCAGGTCTCGTCGCTGCCCGCGGCCTCGTCGAGCACCTGGGCCTGGGCGGCCGTGTCGCCGCCGTCCTGCTCGCCCGCGGCCTCGTCCTCGCCGCGGGCGCAGGACGCGGCCAGCAGCGTCAGCGCTGTGCAGCTGACCGCGGCGAAGACCGTAGCCGTGCGGCGCGGGGAGCGCCCGGCGCGGTCGGAGGGGTCGGTTGCCATTTCCAGCCTCCACCAGTGAAGGGATGTGCGGGCCGGTCGGTCGCGTCGTGCGCGCGTTCGCCGAGCGGTCGCGGATGGATGGGATCGAAGACGGGCCCGGTGCGAGCCGGTCGGCGGGGTCGGGATCGGCAGCGGGAGGGTGCCGGTGCCTCTAGCGGGCCTGCAGCGGTCGCAGGGCCGTGCGGATCGCAGAGGCCGGCGGCGGCGCGGTCGAACGGCAGGCCCGGCCCGCCTTCGACCGCGCCGTCGCGCGGTGCCGGGTCAGCTCGCCCAGGGCTCCTCGATGGCCCAGGTGGCGTCCTCGTCGAAGAGCTGCGCCGTCTCGTAGGGCTCGGGGCCGCCGACACCGGCGAGCCAGAGCTCGGAGTCGTAGTGGCGCAGGTACTGGTCGGGGAAGTTGTAGGAGCGCAGCGAGACTCCCGAGCCGGAGAGCCCCGGTTCGGCGCACCAGGTGGCGTCCTGGCGGAAGAGCTCGGAGCCGTCGGACGCCTCGCGGCGCACCCGCGAGGCGCGGTGGCGCAGGTACTCGTCCGGGTAGTTCGCGGACTCGAAGGAATAGCACGCGTCGTCGGCCAGGCCGGGCACGATCCGCCAGGTCGCGTCCCGCTTGAGCAGATCGGAGCTGGACTCCTCGACCACCTCGGTGAACGCGAGCGCGTCCTGGTGGCGGATGTAGCGGTTGTCGTAGCCGGGTGTGGTGACGCGCAGCGAGTGCTCACCGGTCGGCAGCTCGGCCGGCTCGATGACCGGGCGGCCGGCGATGAGGTCCTCGTGCGCGGCGCGTATCCGCTCCTCGTCGACCTTGATCCGCTGCCGGTCGTAGGTCCACAGGCCGTTGAGCTCGTTCTCCACGTCGGTGATCTCGGTGTAGATCGCCGCGGAGATGCCGTTGGTGCGCTCCAGCCGCTGGAGTCCCGCTGTCAGGCCGACGTAGCGCGAGGTCAGCGACTCGCTGTCGGAGACCATCTCGTAGCCGAACCCGTCGCCGGGGCTCCACTCGTGGCCCTCGGTCCGCAGGCCCAGGCCGCCGTACTCGCCCAGCACCGAGGCGCGGGACGCGGTGGCCGGCGAGGGATCGCCGGGACCGACGTAGATGTGGGAGTCGACGACGTCGCCGTTTCCGGTGTCGTACCAGCCGGAGGCGCCGGTGACCAGCCGCGACGGGTCCATCTGCTTGACCTCGTCGGCGATGCGGGCACCGTCGTACTGCCCCCAGCCCTCGTTGAAGGGGATCCACTGGGTGATCGAGGGGAAGCTGCGGTGCTGGTCGACCATCTCCCGCAGTTCGTGCTCGTAGCGGTCCTGGGCCGCGGCATCGGGGCCGTGGGCCATGGAGGGCATGTCCTGCCAGACCAGCATGCCCAGCCGGTCGGCCCAGTAGTACCAGCGGTCGGGCTCGACCTTGACGTGCTTGCGGATGGTGTTGAACCCGAGGTCCTTGGCCGCCTCGATGTCGAACTTCAGGGCCTCGTCGGTGGGCGCGGTGGAGATCCCGTCGGGCCAGTAGCCCTGGTCGAGCGGGCCCATCTGGAAGAGGTACTCGCCGTTGAGGACCATCCGCCGCTCGCCGTCGACCGTCTCGGTGCCCACGGAGCGCATGCCGGCATAGCTCTCGACCCGGTCGCGGACTTTGGCGCCGCGCGTGAGCTCGACCTCGACGTCGTAGAGGAACGGGTCGTCGGGCGACCACAGGTGCGCGTCGGGCACCGGCACCTCGATCTTCGTGCCCGGCCTCCCGCTCGCCCTGCCCACCACGTTCCCGCCGTCGCGGACGGTCACCCGCGCGGTCAGCCCGCCGCCGCCCGCCGCGCGGACCACGGCCTCCAGCTTCTCGCCCGCCACGTCGGGGGTGAGATCGACGCGTGTGGTGTGCGCCGGCGCGACCGGCTCCATCCACACGGTCTGCCAGATCCCGGAGTAGGACGTGTAGAAGATCCCGCCGGGGTCGTTGCGCTGCTTGCCGACCGCCTGCTGGCCCGAGTCGGTGGGGTCGTGCACGCCCACGATGATCTCGTTGCCTTCGCCGCGGCGCAGCGCGTCGGTGATGCCGAAGGAGAACCGGTCGTAGCCGCCCCGGTGGGCGCCGATCCTGGTGCCGTTGACCCACACTTCGGCCTTGTAGTCCACGGCGTCGAAGTTCAGCTTGACGTGCCGGCCCTTCCAGGAGTCGGGCACGGTGAAGGTGCGGCGGTACCACATGCGGTCGGTGTCCTCGGAGATACCGGACAGTGCCGACTCCACGGGATAGGGGACGAGGACGGTGCGGTCGAGGGACTCGCCGAAGGGCGGCTGCTCGCCCTCCTGGGCGGGAGCCCACTCCCACTCGCCGTTGAGGTTGCGCCATTCGTCGCGCACCATCTGCGGGCGCGGGTACTCGGGCAGCGCGTTGTCCGCCGAGACGTCGTCGGTCCAGGGGGTGGTCAGCGGGGGCTCCTGCGGCTCCCATTCGGCGGCCTGCGCGGGGGCGGCCGGCATGAGCGGCAGGAGCAGTGCGGCGGCGGCAGCCGCCGCCAATGCGGTCAGCGGGGAGCGGCGGCGCCCGGCGCGGAATCGCGGGCGGGGTTCGTCGGACGGGGACGGGGGATCGAGGTCATGGGGGAAGCGTCTCATCCGAAGCCTCCGGGTATGAGGGTCCGGTCGAGCGGGTGCCGGCGGGTCCGCTGACCGGGTCCCGTTTTTTACAACGTGGGAAACCCGGTTCCATTCATGATGAGAGCACAGTCACACGCGGCTGTCCAGACCCCGACTCGCCGCTGCGCGCAGTGCACGGGAGGCCCACCGCACCGCGGGGAATCGGATGCGTGCGGTGAGCAGCGCCCATGTACGGGGTGGTCGCCGGTGTTGTATAACGATGGAAAAGTCAGCATCGACCCCGGGGGCCGGCACCGGGAGGCGCCGAGCAGGCCGAGGGCCCGGTCGGCCCGTACGTCGGTAAGCGCCTTCATCCGGAGCCGCGCCGTGCCGATCGCTCCGTAGGCTCGGAGTGGCGCACGGATGTGAGCAGGCCAGGCGGCGCGCGTGCGAAGGAGACGCTGTGGGCATCAGCCTCAAGGACGTGGCCGCACGCGCGGGCGTGTCGGTCAAGACGGTGTCGAACGTGGTCAACGGCTATCGGCACGTCACTCCGGCCACCCGTCAGCGAGTGCAGCAGGTCATCGACGAACTGGGCTATCGCCCCAACCTCACTGCGCGCCACCTGCGCAAGGGGCGCACCGGGATCATCGCGCTCGCGCTGCCCGAGCTGGGCAACCCCTACTTCGCGGAGCTGGCCGACGCTGTGATCAGCTACGCGGCCGGCCTGGACTACATCGTGCTGCTGGACCACACCAACGGGCGCCGCGATCAGGAGGTCCTCTTCGCCCAGGGGTTCCGGGCGCGCCTGATCGACGGGCTCATCCTCAGCCCCATCGAGCTGGAGAACGAGGACCTGCTCGCGCGCGGGAACGACGCGCCGCTGGTGCTGCTGGGCGAGCGGGAGTACGAGGCGCCCCACGACCACATCGCCATCGACAACGTCGCCGCCGCGCGCACCGCCACCCGGCACCTGCTCGACCTGGGCCGGCGCCGCGTGGCCTTCCTCGGCGCCCGCCACGGGCGCGTGCGCCGGGTCGCGCACCTGCGCCTGCGCGGCTGGCGCGCGGCGATCGCGGAGTCGCCCGGTGCGGCCGACGGCGACGAGCTGGTCGCCGCCACCGACGGCTACACGCGCGGGGACGGCGCGCAGGCGATGGCCCGCCTCCTCGACTCGGGCGCGGCCCCCGACGCCGTGTTCTGCTACAACGACCTGATCGCCGTCGGTGCGATGCGCACACTCACCGAGCGGGGCGTGCGTGTGCCCGAGGACGTCGCGGTGGTGGGCTTCGACGACATAGACGACGGCCGCTACTGCTCGACCAGCCTGACCACCATCGCCCCGCACAAGCAGGCGATCGCCCAGGCGGCGGTGGACGCGCTGCTGGCCCGCCTCGACGGCGGCGACGAGGCCGCGCAGGCCGAGCCGCGCCACATCCGCCCGGGGTTCGCCCTCATCCGCCGTGAAAGTACACTGGGCCGCCCCCTGGAGTCCGGCTGACCGCGGTAGGGGTACCACTACGCGAATCCGGGGCGTCGCCACCATCGCGGCGGAACCGGCGCCGCCCATAGTGTTCCGGCTATGTCCGACCTCGTTGCGATCCGCCCCCCGACTCCCCGAACCGCCGGGTTCGGCGCCGGCCGAACGCACCAGCCGGAAACGGCCGTCCCACGTGGTTGAAGCCGTCAACGAGATCGTCTCCAGTGCCATGGCTTCGCCGTGGGCGCTGCTGGCGATCTTCGTCGTATGCGTCCTGGACGCCTTCTTTCCCGTGGTCCCGAGCGAGACGACGGTCATCGCCGCCGGGTCGCTGGCCGCCTCCGGCGATACCAGCCTCGCCGGCGCGATCGCCGTGGCAGCGGCGGGCGCGTTCGTCGGCGACCACGTCTCCTACGCGATCGGGCGCCTGCTCGGCACCCGCGCCGCCGCTCGCCTGCTTCCGGGCAAGCGGGGCCGCGCGGCCCGCGAATGGGCGGCCGACGCGCTTCGGCAGCGCGGCGGGCTGATGATCGTGGCGCTGCGCTTCGTCCCGGGAGGGCGCACCGCGACGACGCTCACCGCGGGAACCCTGGATTACCCCCTCGCCCGGTTCAGCGCATTCGCCGCGCTCGCCGCCGTGCTGTGGGCCCTGTACTCGGGCTTGATCGGATTCGCAGCCAGCGAGACCTTCGAGGGCAACCACCTGCTCGCGGTCACGATCGGCGTGGGATTCTCCGCCGGTATCGGCATCGTCACCGAAGCTGTGCGCTTCGTTCTACGCCGGCGCCGCCGGGCGGCCGAGCCCGTCGCCGCTCCCGCGTCCCCGGCCGCAGCGGTCGGTCCCGAGGTCGCGAACAAGGCTCAGTGAACGCCGGCACGCCATTGGGCCCCGAGCGCGGCGGGTTCTTTGCACCCGCGGCACGGCGGTGAGGCCGCCGCATACGGCTCGCCCGCGCACGGTCCTCGCCCGCGGCGGTGCTACCGGGGGCGACCGGGGCTGGCGACCGTGGTCTCCCGAGGGCGTCCGGGCCGCCGAGCGCTGCGGACACGGCGGCAACCGGCCGAGCGCGCACCGCCCGCACCGCGTGGACCGTGCGCGCCAGAGCGCCGACGGCTCCGAGGACGGCTTCGGCCGCGCCGGCGGCGCACAGCTGGCGGAACGCGACAGTCCACGCGCGGCGCGGTTCCGGCTCGGGCCGGTCGGACGAGAACGCAGCGGAGGACCGAGGGGCGGCGTGCCGGGGCCCGGATCCGGGCCCCGGCACGGCCGCGTGGCGAGGGCCCGCCGGGGTCGGTGCGCTGACCTGGGAGAGTTGCGAAATCCTGAGAGAACTCACATGATTCTATAAGGATTCACATAAAGTTCCGGTAACGCCTTGATTGTAACGAGGAAGTCACGACACCATGGAGGTGCTCGGCATGCCTCCCCTCGGGTTCGGCCCTCTGCTCCCGTCACGAATCGCATACCGTGTCTGCTGAAACACGATCCGCGTCCACCGCCTCCACCACCACCGCACCACCTCCCGTCGGCTCGGAACGCCGGTTCCTGCCGGAGGTGCAGGGGCTGCGCGCCGTGGCGGTGGGGCTGGTGCTGGTCTACCACGTCGACCACGACCTGCTGCCCGGCGGCTATGTGGGCGTGGACGTGTTCTTCGTGATCTCGGGGTTCCTGATCACCTCGCTGCTGCTGCGCGAGGCGCGCACCGAGGGGCGGGTGTCGCTGGGGCAGTTCTACATCCGCCGGATCCGGCGGATTCTGCCCGCGGCGAGCGTGGTGCTGGCGGCCACCGGGCTGGCGGCGTTCTGGCTGCTGCCGGAGCCGCGGCTGGCGGGGACCGCCAAGGAGCTGGCAGCCAGCGCCCTGTACGTGGAGAACCTGCTGCTGGCCGACCAGTCGGTGGACTACTTGGCGGCCGAGAGCGCGGCCAGCCCTGTGCAGCACTTCTGGTCGCTGGCGGTGGAGGAGCAGTTCTACCTGCTGTGGCCGCTGCTGTTCGTGGCTTGGGCGGCCGGCGGTCCCCTGCTGGGGCGCCGGCGGGCGATCCTGGCGGTCACAGCCGGGGTGTTCGCGGTGTCTCTCGGGTTCTCGGCCGTGCTGACCGCCTCCGATGCGCAGCCGGCGTACTTCCTGCCGCAGACGCGGATGTGGGAACTGGCCGCGGGCGGCGTGCTGGCAGTCGGCGCTGCCCACATCACGTTGTCGGCGGCGGCACGGTGGGTGCTGGGCTGGGCCGGCCTGGCCGCTATCGGCTATGCGGCGCTGAACTACGACGATCAGACGCCGTTCCCGGGCCTGGCGGCGCTGTTGCCGGTCGCGGGGGCTGTGGCCGTGATCGCCGCGGGGGAGAACGGGGGCCGCTGGTCCACGTACGGGGTGCTGGCCAGCCGTCCAGCGCGTTTCGGCGGCGACATCTCGTATGCGCTGTACCTGTGGCACTGGCCGGTGATCGTGTTCACGCTGGTGATGACGGGATCGTCGAACCTGGAGCCGCTGTATGCGGGGCTGGTGGTCGTGGTCGCGGTGCTGCTGGCCTGCGCTACGAAGGCGGCCGTGGAGGATCCGGTGCGGCGGTGGGGGCTGCTGCGCTCGGGCAAGCGCGCGGCGTCCTTCGCGGTGGCGGCCGCGGTGGTGGTCGGCTTGATCGGCGCCGGTCAGATGGCGCGGTACGAGTGGCTGAAGAGCGTGGAGTTCGATCCGGTGCAGCATGTGGGCCCCGCGGCATTGGGCACGTCGGAGCCGGAGGGATCGGGCGATGCACCGCTGTATCCCGCGCCGGTGGCCGCGAGCGACGACCTTCCCGACGTCTGGGCCCAATGCCAGGCCAACCCGGGGGCTACGAAACTGCGGTCGTGCGTCTACGGCCCCGACGACGCCGAGACCACCGTCGCACTGACGGGCGACTCCCACGCGGCCCAATGGGCGCCCGCCCTGCGGAAGATCGCGGAGGAGCGCGGCTGGCAGCTCCACGTCTACGCCAAGTCCTCGTGCTCCTTCACCCTCACCACGATGGGACACGACGGCGGCGCCTACGCCGAGTGCGCGGAGTGGAACGAGGCCCTGTTCGACGAGCTGAGCAGTGAGATCCAGCCGGACATCCTCTTCACCACCTCCAGCGCCAACAACGAGGCGGCTTCGGCGTCCACGCAGTCGGAGGGGGCCGTCGACATCGCCGCCGGAATGAACCGGCTGTGGGGGCCGCTCGAGGACGCGGGTACCGACGTCGTGGCCATCCGCGACACCCCCCGGATGGCCACGCGCCTGCCCGAGTGCGTGTCGCTGCACAGGGACGACCTGTCGAAATGCGAGAAGCCGGCCGAAGACGCCTTCTCCAACGACGATCCCCAGGTGCTCGCCGCCGAGAACGACGCCGACGCCGACATCGTCGACCTCACCGACGAGTTCTGCACCGGCGACACCTGCCTTCCGGTGATCGGCAACGTCATGGTCTACCGCGACAGCAACCACATCACCGCCACCTACTCCGAACTGCTGGCCCCCAAGCTCTCGCGGGCCCTCGACGGGGTCGTACCGGCCCCCTGACCGCCCGTCCCTTGCGGCCACCGGATGCGGAGGAGTCGAGGGGGCCGCCACGGTCGCGAGGACACGAGGAGAAGGGCCGGAGCGATCGCGCCGGAGCCGAACGAGGGTGCTGTCCGGCGCGTACCGCCATGCGGAGCCGTGGCCCGCGCGCGTCCCGAGCCGGCCGGGAAAACCGGTGGACGCCCGCGGGGCGCGGAGGTTGAATCGCTCCGCGTGCTCCACACCCGAACGCGCGGCCCGCGGCGCGGGCCTTCCCGGTCGGAGCGAAGGGGACATGATGCAAGCCAAGCTGCACGCGGGCGAACCCGATATCGACGACGATCTCGTCCGCCGGATGGTCGCCGAGCGCTTTCCCCGGTGGGCGGGCTTTCCCGTCTCGCGGGTGGAGTCGTCCGGGACGGAGAACGCGATGTTCCGGCTGGGCACGGATATGGCCGTGCGCCTGCCGCGCCGGGAAGGCGCGGCGGATGCGGTCTGCCTTGAGCAGCGGTGGCTGCCCTATCTGGCCGAGCACCTGCCGAGCGCGGTGCCCGTTCCGCTCGGGATGGGGGCGCCCACAGCGGGCTTCCCGTGGAACTGGTCGGTCCTGCGCTGGTTGGACGGCGAGAATCCCACTGTCGACGGCCTCGCGCGGGCGGGCGCGGAGGTGGGCCGCGGCTCGGCCGCCGATTCCGGCGCGGGCGCCGTCGACCCCGTGCGCCTGGCCGAGGACTTGGCGGCCTTCATCACCGCGCTGCGCTCCGTCCCGACCGCCGGCGCTCCGGAGTCCGACCGCGGGGGACCGCTGGCGGAGCGGGACAGCGAGACGCGCGCGGCGATCGAAGCCCTGCACGACACCATCGACACCCGGGCGGCCACCGCGGCCTGGGAGGCGGCCCTGCGCCTGCCCGGCCCCGTCGGTCCGTCCGCGTGGCTGCACGGTGACCTCTCGCCCGGCAACGTCCTGGTGCGGGAGGGCCGGCTCGCCGCGGTCATCGACTTCGGCGGTGTCGGGGTCGGCGACCCCACGGCCGACCTGGTCCCCGCCTGGAACCTCCTGCCCGCCGGGGCCCGCGAGCCGTTCCGCCGCGCGGTCGGCGCCGACCGGACCGCCTGGCAGCGGGCCGCTGCCTGGGCGCTGTCCATCGCCCTCATCCAGCTTCCCTACTACCGCGCCACCAACCCGCCCCTTGCGGCCAACTCCCGCCACGTCATCGGCGAGGTCCTGGCCGAGCGCGCCGCCGGCGCGTGAGGCGAGGCGCTCGACCGTCATCCCGAATGGGCCGGCGCGGCGGGCGCGGACGCGCGGCCGTAGGTCATGCGGAGCAGGAACCACTCCGCGGGGCCGCGCTTGAACCCGGCGCGGCGCATGGCGTCACCGGCGCTGGGCGTCGCCCGGAGGACCCCGGGTTCGGGGTTCGCCTTCCGCCCACCCCAGCACGTCCCGGCCGGGGAAGCGGCGTGCGGGCGGACTGGACGGCTTCGGCCCTTGAGTCCCAGGGGCCCGGCGAAGCCGACGGTCTGCTGCGGTCCGTCAGGCCGGGCGCCGAAGCAGCCAGGCCCAGAAGCTGCGGCGCGGATGGCGCGCCCTGATCGTGCCCGACCTCACCTCGCCGCTGACACGCAGCCCGGGTGCCCCGGACGCAGGCGGCCCCTTCACCTTGTTCACGACGGTGCCGCTGGAGGCCGTGGCCTCATCCAGGTTCACCCACCAGCCGCGCGGCACCACCAGCACGACCGAACCGGACTTGGCGTGGGCCTCGACGGAGACCTCGCGGTGCGGGCACTCGGCCGCGGTGAAGTCGAGCTTGATCCTTCCGGACGTGCACTCGGCCGTGATCCGGTCCGGCACCTGCCAGTAGCCGTCCCGCTTCAGCATGCCGCTCTTGGTCTCCAGCGTCAGCGGAGGTGCCTCGACGCCGGGGCGGGCCGCCGCGGGCTCGGCGGGCAGATCGGCGGTGAGCGGGTCCAGATCGGCCCGGGTCTTGGCCGCATACACGGCGGAGAGGCGCTCGTCCAGTTCGGCGAGTTCGAGCCGGCCTACCGCCACCGCCTCGCGCAAGCGTTCGGCGGCGGCTTCGCGATCGGCGTCGGCGATCCGTAGCGCCGGCGCAGCCGGCGCCGGTCCTTCCTGCGCGTCGCCCACGTTCGGCTCCCAACCCGTTGCAGTCGCGCCATCTGCCGCTGTACGAGCATACGACGGAGACCGGCCGCACACGGCGCCCCCGTCCGCGGACCGTCGGCAGCGCGGGTCGGCACCCGCCTTCGGGTCCCGCGGCGGGGGACCGTCCCGAACCCCGCTGATCTTGTAGCCATCGTGAAGGAAAACGATTTCCCTATACGATAGCTACAAGATCAACGGTGCTATGCCGGTTCACGCGAGCGGATCCGGGCGGCGAACGCCTCCACGGCGTCGACCACCGCCTCGAAGCGCAGGGAGTGGACGATGTCGAACGCGTGCTGTGCGCCGGGAAGCTCCGCGTAGACGACGGGTTCGGCCGAGACCCTGCGCAGCGCGGCCGTGAACTCGCGGGCGGACTCCACCGGCACGACGGTGTCCCGATCGCCGTGCGCGGCGAAGAACGGGGGCGCGCCGGCGTGCAGGTGGTCGGCGGGCGAGGTGGGCGGGTCGGCCTCGGCGCCCGGCTGCGCGTAGTAGCGGCCGTAGTAGCCGTACAGCGAGACCGCAGCGGTCACCGAGGTGTCGGCGTCCTCGAATCCCGGCTGGAACGCCGGGTCGCCCGGCGTCAGCGCGGCGAGCGCCGCCAAGTGGCCGCCCGCGGAGCTGCCCGCCGCGACCAGCACCGTCGGGTCGGCGCCGTACTCGGGACCGTGCTCGCGCGCCCAGGCGATCGCCTTCTTGAAGTCGGCCAGGTGCTCGTCGAAGCCCGCCTGCGGACGCAGCCGGTAGTTCGCGCTGACACAGACCCACCCCCGGCTCGCCAGGCGGTAGAGCAGCGGTCGCCCTTCGCGGTCCTTGCGGCCGCTGTTGTAGCCGCCGCCGTGTGCGTAGACCAGTACCGGGCCTCCCGCCGGCCGAGAGCGGTGGCGGTAGACGTCCAGCCGGTTGCGCTTGCCGGCGTCGCCGTAGGCGATGTCGGCGATGCGCTCGACGTCCCGGCGGCGCACCAGGAACGGGCGGAGCAGGATCCGCGCGTAGGGCGGGCGGCGCCGCAGTCCCGCGGCCAGGTCGGCCCGGATCGCCGACCGCCAGTTCGCGCCGAGGCCCTCGTCCAGCGCGCGCTCCAGCACAGGGCGGGCACGCGTCCCCCTGCGCACGATCACGGCGAGTCCGACGGCGGTGAGCCCCGCCAGGCCGGCCACCGACCAGGCGGCGGGGCTGCGGAGGTCGCCTTGCGCCCATGCCAGCCCGGTCGAGGCGAGCAGGCAGTACAGGGCGAACACCGGCATCTCGTTGATGACCAGTCCCAGCCGGAAGCTCACCGCGTCCCACGGGCGCGGGCGCCGCACCGGAGCCAGCGCGAACGCGGCGCACACCGCGAAGATCGCGACGCCCGCGAGGTAGCCGTAGGGCAGGTAGCCGAAGGACATGGTCACTCCCGAGTGCGACTGGTCGGCGGTACGGCGGCGGGGGAGCGGCGGTACGCCGCGCTCATCGACGGCGCGCCGTCGGTGCCAGGACGAGGATGACCGCGACGCCTACGACGAGGTGCATCGCCAGGAGCACGAACATGCTCGCCGAGTCGGCGGTCGAGATCAGCGGGCCCGCCAGCGACAGCAGCATGACCGCGGTCGCAACGGAGGTCCAGACCGGCCCCGGCCGCTTCATCAGCCGCTCCAGCACCGCGAGCAGCGCCCATCCAGCCAATCCCATCGCCAAGGCCGAGGCCCCGATGGACACCGGGCCGATGGGCCCCAGGGTCCCGGCCCGGTAGGCGGTGACCTCTATCCCCGCGACGGGGACCGCCACCGCCCACAGCACCAGCGCCGCCACGGCCGCACCGACCGCTGCCAGCGCGCGGCGCAGGACCCGGCCGCCCGCGGAACGCGTGTGCTCGGGGGTGGTGTTCTCGGCGGCGCGTGCGGCCCCGGTTCGACTGGTCATCGCTGTTCTCCTTCCGCCCGCCGGGACGCCGTGTCCCGCGGGCCGGACTGCTGTGCGGCGGGGCCGCCGGCTGTGCCGCCGTCCCGCCCGGACCTCCACAGACTCCCAAGGCGGGCGATGCCCGCGCATCAGGCGAGCGGACATCCCCGCCGCTACTCCCGGCGGGTGCACCCCCTACTTCGGTCGGTGTCGGCCGCGCGGGCCCGGCGGTTAGCCTTGCCCGGTGAACGAGGAGGTCATCGCCGCTCCGGCGGCCGAACCCGAAGTCCCGGCGGCCCGCAGGCGGCGCGGCGCGGTCGGTGTGACCGCGGTTTCGGCCGTGCTGGTCGCCCTGACGATCTGGGCCCGCCACGGCATGCAGCCCGACGGCGCGACGCTGGCACTGGACATCGCGGTCGGCGTGCTCGGGTGCGCCCTCGCGCCGCTGCTCATGTGGCGCCCGGTGACCGGCGCGCTGGGCTTGGCGGTGCTCGCCGCGCTCTCCCCGGCCGCGACACCGCCGGCCACGCTCGCGGTGCTGCAGGTCGCGCAGCGGCGGCGGCTCCCGGTCGCCGTCGCGACCGCCGCGGCGGGTGTCGCCGCGCACGCGGTTCAAGGGCTGTGGCAGCCCAACAGCGGGCTCTCCTACGGCTGGTGGCTGGTGGTGATCACCGCCGGCTACGGCGCGATGGTCGGCTGGGGCGCGCTGGTCCGGGCCAACCGCGCCCTGGTCATGTCCCTGCGGGAACGGGCCCGGCGGGCGGAGGCCGAGCAGGGGCGGCGGGTGGCCGAGGCCCGAATGGCCGAGCGCACCCGCATCGCGCGCGAGATGCACGACGTGCTCGCCCACCGGCTGTCCTTGCTGGCCACCTACGCCGGCGCGCTGGAGTACCGCCCCGACTCGCCGCCCGAGCGCCTCGCCCAGGCGGCGGGGGTGGTCCGCACGGGAGTGCATCAGGCGCTGGAGGAGCTCCGGGAGGTCATTCTGGTGCTGCGCGACGAGGACGCGGCCGAAGAGGCCGCCCGTGTCGCCGGGCGCAGTCCTACCCTGGGCGACGTCCCCGCTCTGGTGGAGGAGTCGCGTGCCGCGGGGATGCGGGTACAGGTGCGCGACGAGGCGGCCGACGCCGAGAACCTGCCCGCCGCCGTCGGCCGGACCGCCTACCGCGTGGTCCAGGAAGGGTTGACCAACGCCCGCAAGCACGCGCCGGGGCGGCCGGTCGAGGTGGAGGTGAGCGGCCGGCCGGGCGAAGGGCTCGCGGTCACGGTGACCAACCCGGTCGGGGAAGCGGGCGGTACGGGCAGGGCAGCGGGCGCAGCCGATGCGGGCGGTGTGCCGGACGAGCGGTTGAGCGGAGGCGACGGCGGCAGCACGCCGGCGGAACCGCAGGCGGCAGGGTCGGCCGCGGCGTACGGCAGCGGGACGGGGCTGGTCGGCCTCACCGAGCGTGTGCACCTCGCCGGGGGAGTGCTCGACCAGGGCCTCCACGGCGACCGGTTCCGGCTGCACGCCCGGTTACCATGGCCCGCATGAGCAGTGCGCTGCGGATCCTCATCGTCGACGACGACGCCTTGGTCCGCGGTGGGCTGTCGATGATGCTCGACGGCGTCGACGGCATCTCCGTCGCGGGCGAAGCCGCCGACGGCGACGAGGTCCCGGCCGCCGTAGGCGAGCACACGCCCGACGTCGTGCTGATGGACCTGCGTATGGAGCGGGTAGACGGCATCGCCGCCACCCGAAGGGTGCGCGCGCAGCCGCGTGCTCCCGAGGTCATCGTGCTGACGACCTTCGACAGCGACGAGAACATCCTGCACGCACTGCGCGCCGGAGCGGGCGGGTTCCTGCTCAAGGACACCCCGCCCCCGGAGATCGTCGACGCGATCCGCAAGGTCGCATCAGGCGACCCGATCCTCTCGCCCCGCATCACACGCCGCCTGATGGACCGCGCCGCCACCCAGGCGGGCACCTACGAACAGGCCCGCGCAGCGCTGCAGGCCCTGAGCCCGCGCGAGCACGAGGTGGTGCTGGCCGTCTCCGAGGGCCGGTCCAACGCCGAGATCGCGACCGGCCTCCACATGAGCGTCCCGACGGTCAAGGCCCACATATCCAGCATCCTCACCAAGCTCGACCTGGACAACCGCACTCAGATAGCCCTCATGGCCCACGACGCCGGCTTGGCGTAGTCGGCAGTCAGGGTCCC
This sequence comes from Streptomonospora wellingtoniae, assembly GCF_031845375.1. Taxonomy (NCBI): domain Bacteria; kingdom Bacillati; phylum Actinomycetota; class Actinomycetes; order Streptosporangiales; family Nocardiopsidaceae; genus Streptomonospora; species Streptomonospora wellingtoniae. Next base: position 273,644 of record NZ_JAVREK010000001.1, on the reverse strand, counting down.
GGGGTGCGCGGGGACCATCACGCTGCATCGAGCAGGGAACGGACCTCGGGAACATCGGCGAACTCCGTGAGCCGCTCCAGCACCACGCGCGACCGCTCGGCCGTCCGATCGCTCGCGACCTCAGTGGACAGTGAGAGCATCCGCGACGCCGTCTCGGCGGCCGCTTCAGGTTCCCGGGCATCGGCGTAGGCCATCGCGAGCCACGACAGGTAGAGCGCGAGCTCTCTCGCGTGTGTGGCGTCGTAGCGCTGCAGGGCGTCCCGGAGGAGGGGCACGGCCCGCAGCGGGCGCCGGAGTTCGGTATAGACCCGCGCATCCATGACCTTGAGCTCGTCCTCAGTCACCCAATAGGCCCACTCGGGCGCGGGGGATTCAGGTGTCTCGGTGAGCGCGTGGTGGGCGGCGTCCAGGGTGCGCATGGCTTCCTTGGCCTCGCCGATCGCAGCGTGCGCCCACGCAACCCGATCGAAGAACAGCGCACGCGTCTTGGGGTGAGCGTTCTGGCCTGCTTTGTCCAGAGCGGCTCGGGCCAGCGCGACCCCGTCTTGCTGGCGCGCGGTGTTGGTCCACTGGTACGCGAGAGAACCGGCGACGTTGGCGACCAGGGCCATGTCGGCCGCTTCCTGGGCGGCCGACATGCCGATGCGGTACGTGGACTCGGCGCGTGTGTGCTCACCTGCGTCGGACTCGATCCAGCCGACGATCTGGGCCAATTCCCCGATCGCTACCAGCAGCGAACGCCCGACTTCGTCGCTGTGGGTTCCCTCGCGGTAGAGCCGCAGCGCGGCCGACATTTCTCGCCGCGCGGGGGCGATCAGGTCACCACCGGCAAGAACGTCGTCAGCAAGACGAAGCGCATGCACGCGCGCGCTGAGGTCCCGCGCTGCACCGGCACCAATCCTGCGTCCGTCAGGATCGTCGATGTGCGCCAGCGGATCGCCATCGGGCATCAGAGCGCTGAGCGTCGCCGCGGGATCGAAGGTCTCGAAGGATTCGCGCTCCACAGTGGCACGTTCCAACTGATTTCGGGGTAATTCGAGGGTACTCGCCAGATAGGGAAGCCAGAAGCGGGGGATTCGGCGACCGGATTCCCAGCGGTAGACCTCCTGCCGTGTGACAGTCGTCCGTTCCGAGACCTCGCACAGCACCTCGGCCAACCGCGCCTGGGACCAGCCGCGCTCCCGCCGGGCGCGGCGGATCATCTCGCCCAATGTCGTGGAAGACATGGTTTCAGTCTGGCCTACAGATTGGCCCACAGGTAGGCCGATCCGCGAATCCACAAGGGGAGAGAGGGTGGCGGATGGAAATGACCCCCGCGACGCGGGCAAGGCGTCCGGGGGCGCGGCCACCAGCTAGCTAGGAGCTGATGACATGAGGCAGAGTAGCCGCCCACGTCCGACGTCTGCGAGGTGGGGGCGTTCACCCGAACACACCGCCGCCCATGCGGCTGCCGCCGACGTCCAGGCCCGTCACCCGGGCTCCGTGATCTGGTTCGGCGAGACCTCGCACCGGTACTACGTGATGGACTCCGCCGGTCTCCACGAGTTCCCTGACACGGACGCCGTCCTGGTCTATCTCTGGCGCCGCCTCGGGCGCCGGTACCGCGCCGAAGACCGCGCAGTCCGCTTCGGGGACGGACTCGACGACCTCCGCAGTGACCTCAGCGGCCCATTGCGCGCGCTGGTCGCGGTCGGCCCGAACGCGCGCCCCGCTCCCGCAACCGTGGCGGGGGCGAGGTGAGCCCTGTGAGCACGCGCGACACCGACGACGTGCTCCTCGCCATGCTGAAGGCCCGCTATGGCGCCCAGTGGAGCATCCGCCGCACCGAGAACCTGTGGCTCGCCACAGCCAACGACCCGGAGACCGACCACGCTCCCACCATCGTGCAACCCGACGTAGAGGCATTCGTTCGCGAGCTGGAGGATCCACCGGCCCGAGCAGGCCGCCCGTCCCTGCTGTCGTCGTCCTGGGTGGCGGCCCAGTTCGACCAAGCCGGCGAGGGGGCATACGTCTCGCGCGAGTCCCCGAGGCCATAACCGGCCGTCCCATCCGGTTGTCGGCGCCACAAGCCGCCCTTTGGGTCCGAGATACCCCCGGATTCGTCCGACCGCTCGCGGAGGTGGATCCGGGATCACCCCTCGATGTACTGCCTGATCTGCCGGGCGATCGCCTGCGCCAGTCCGACCGGTACGGCGTTGCCGATCTGTCGGGCGACCTCGGTCTTCGTGCCGCACCACACGAAGACCGGGGGGAAGTCCTGGAGCAGCGCTGCTTCGAGGTGGGTGATTGGGCGGTTCACGCGATGCCCGTCACCGGATTCCCATTGTGGGTGGAGATACTGCCCCTTCTCCGGCTTGAAGAACTCGGTGCGAATGGTCAGGGAGGGGTGGTCCCACCGCATGCGTCCCATGACGTCCGTCGTACCGGTGGTCTTGTTGCGCCAGCAGTTGGGCTTGAGGTTCTCGGGCAGATTGAAACGACCACCGCCGGGAGGGATGTGATCATAGCGTTTCAGTGAGAGTCGCGTCGGGTTGCGTCCAATGTGCAGGTCCAGCCACTTGAACTCCCCCGGTATCGGCATTCCGAAACGTGTCGTCGCGGTGTCGGGCAGCAGGGTGGTGGACGGCCACTCGGGGAGCTCGCCGATGCGTTCGCGTACGGTGCGCCACGGCAGGACTTGGTCGTCGAGCTGAGGCGTGCGCGAGTGGGTGGGTTTGGGGAGGGGGACTGTGCCGATCCGGGAACCGATGACTATTGTGCGGGGACGACGCTGCGCGACGCCGTAGTCGGCGGCGTTCAACAGTCCATAGGAGAGCGTGTAGTCCTTCAGCAGGCCGCCTTCGGCCTCGGAGACCAGGAGCTCGAACTCGCTGCTCCGCATGAACCGATCCACGTTCTCTATGACGAAGACCTTGGGCTGGGCGTTGCGGACCACGCGGATGTACTGCTTCCATAGCTTGTTGCGGGGATCGTCGACGTCCCTGCTACCGAGGTTGGAGAATCCCTGGCAGGGCGGGCCGCCGATGACCACGTCGACCTCGGGAATCGCCTCGTCGGGCAGGGCCTCGATGTCTCCAGAGAAGTCCCCGGACTCGGCCGCGTTGAAGACGTGATCCTCACCGAAGTTCGCGGCGTAGGTCGAGGCCGCATGCCGGTTGTGCTCGACCGCAAGCCGAGGGTGGAAGCCCTCCTCGGCGAAGCCCGCGGACATGCCGCCACATCCCGCGAACAGGTCTATCAAGGTCGTCGTCACGGGACGATCGTACGTGTCTGCGAATCGATAAGCACCTTGGAACCCCGGTTATCTCCTGTGTAACGGAGATTTCCCCTACGGTTGCCCCATGAGCCGCGCATCATCCGAGTCCTGGGCCTCCAGTGACGGTGTACGAGTCAGCATGCGGTCGAACAAGGGACGTGACACCAAACCCGAAGTCGCGTTGCGCCGGGCGGTCCACGCCATGGGCCTGCGCTACCGGGTGTCCGCCCGGCCGCTGCCGAACACACGGCGAACAGCGGACATGGTGTTCACGCGCGCGAAGGTGGCCGTCTTCCTGGACGGGTGTTTCTGGCACGGCTGCCCTGAGCACCACACCGTCGCGGTCACCAACGCCGAATTCTGGGCCGAGAAGGTCCGCAGAACACGTGAACGAGACGGGGAGACCGACCGCCTCCTGAGCGACGCGGGATGGGTCCCCGTGCGGGTGTGGGAGCACGAGGACCCCCGCGACGCGGCCGAACGTGTGGCGGAGCAGGTCAAAGCGCGGGTTTGAGTACTCTGTGGTCCGCCGGGTTCAACCTGTCTGCACTCGTCAAAGGCTGAAGAAACCGATCCCGGGTTGTTGGGCGGTGCCGACGAGAAGCGCACGATCCAGAAGCGTGTTGAACTCCTCGCAGCTGGTCTCCGGCAGCAGGACGCAGGCGTGGCACGCGGCGCGGTTGAGATTGTCGGTGCCGCCGGTGTGGGCCTCCATGCAGAGCGGGTCCGCTGAGCACCAAGACGCTCGGTCCAGCGCCGCCCGTATGGAGGCTCCGAGGTTGCCCGACTCGACTTGGGCGATGATGCCGCCGAGACTGCCGGCTGAGTCGCTGGTGGCCGTGTAGACGAGGAACCCTGACATGCCGTCGTCGGCGTAGAGCCGCTCGCGTAGCGATGCTGCGGGGTACCCCGAGTCGAGGCTCCACTCATTGAGGACTATGTGTGCGAGCGTGTGGATCATAATGAAGCGGGGAGAGATCGTGCGGTCGGGCGTCTGGTCGGCCCGAACGAATCGCTCGCGATATGCGGTGTCGACGACCCCGACCCGCTCGACGACCTCCGGCCGCGATTCCCACCGGAGAAGCTTCTTCTCGTCGATGCGGAGGAAGACACCCTCACCGATGACCTCGACGGCCGGCAGCCAGTTGGGGGGATCATCCTCCGGGTGGAGCTTTGAGCGGCGCTCAGGGGTCACCGGGCTGGGCGGTGCGATCCGTGTGAACCCCTGAAGAACCCTTACCTCACGCAGCCGCTTGACACGCATGACGCGGTCGACGGCGAGGCTCTCCAGGCCGGGGGAGTCCTGCCAGGGTTCGCAGACGAAGTCCTGGTCACGAGACCTCTCCGCCGTCTCTCTGAGCAAGGCCTGATATTCCGCGGACTTCAATTCGGAATCCGAGGACAGGTTTTCCCCGGACTCCTCGCGCCGTCGTTGCTCGACGGCGTAGGCAAGTTCCTCGACACTGAATTTTCGGTCGTCCGCCAGCTCGAGTTCCTTGATCCGGTCGACCGGATCGGGAGCGTTGCGGAGGGAACGCCAGTGTTTGCCGACGAGCTTCTGTACACCTTCCGACCAGGGCGGAATCGATATGGCCGAATGAACGTCGGAGAACCAGACCGCCGAAGAACCGCGCTGCATGGCTCGGGGGGACTCGTCGCAGAGCTCGTCTTTCGCGTCGACGAGCCATGGGCGTCGTCCTCTGCAAGCGGTGATTCCGTGCAGCGCCCCCTTCCGCAGTGCCCCCTCCATGGTGACCGGGGGCATCTTGCACGAGCAGGAGATCTCGATGTCGCCCAACGACGCGCTGCGCCCTCCGGCCTTGAGGCTGAGTTCATGCTTCGTTTCCGATGAAGGCCCGGCGGCTCTTCCCTTGTGCAACCACTCGAAATAGGGGAAGTCGGAGATGTGCCCCTTGGGGCAACACACGACGAATCGAGAGGGGACCAGTTCCCGGTCGCAGTTCTTGCATTTTGCGGGGCTTGCCGAGGCGCCAAAGAACCGGGCGTCGGCAAGTCGCCTGCACTCCGGGCAGGAGTGGCGCTCGGGGAACCTAACTACGGGGACGTCCCCGTACTTCTCGCTCTCGGACGCCGGAGGAAGACGGAAGTAGTCCACACCGAACCGTTTTTCGAGACGGCTTTCGTTGATTGTTTGTTCATAAATGTCGTCGGGCCATCTGTTGATCCCGGCCACCATGAACGACTCTCCGCCGATGGCGATCATGGAGCCGACGCCATAGGTGGTGATCATTTGAGCCCGGCGAACTCCGCCGAGGGGTCGTCTTCTCACCGCTTCCCCCTGTCCAGGTAGACGGTCGATTCCACATCCACGTCGCGCAGACTCCACAGAGTGGGAAAGAGGTCACCGACCTCATCGTCGGACTCGTCCCATCTTCCCGCGTCGATCAGCAACCCAGGGCTCCGGTAGTTGCCGTATCCTAGATTTGGCTTTTCCCTCGCGAGTCTGCGCCATTGTTGGATTATTTCGTCGATCTGATGCTCTGTCGCGTCGCGCTCATCCTCTCCCGCGACCCGCGCGACACGGTTCAGTACTCGATCGCATACGGCGCGGAGCTCATCGTCGAAGTCGGCGATGGCGGCGGCCGCCTCCGCGGGACGTGCACGGGGGATCAGGAGTCGGGCCAGGGCCACAACCGTGGCGTGTAGACCTCGATCCCTTGCCCGGGCGGAGAAAGGGGTAACGCTTGTGGCCTCGACCTGGCGGTAGAGGGCCGAATGGTAGCTCGTGAAGCTCTCATAGTGAGATCGGTCCCGTGAACGCCCCGAGTTGAACAGCGTTACAACCAGTCCCGGCCACTTTCGTCCCACGCGACTGGTTGCCTGGATGTACTCGGAGGTGGACTGAGGCTGGCCCATGACCACCATCAGCCCGAGGCGGTTCACGTCGACGCCGACCGAGATCATGTTGGTGGCAAGGATGACACCGAGTGCGTCGGGATACGGCGTCTCCATGTCCTGGAGGTGCCCGGGTATCGCACTTGAGGGTTCGCGGCTGGTGAGTTCGATGTCGCGCCCGATCTCCCTACGTGGTTGATTCAAGGTTCGGCTGAGGAGGTCAAGACGGTCGTTGACGTCGTCCTGTACCTGAAGCCTCGCGCCCGCGAGCAGACGCAGGCTGTTGAAGTAGCCCAGCAGGGTCCAGTAGGCGTCGCGGACCTCATTGTCCCCGTCGATCGCCTGGGCGTGGTGCAGTAGGGCGGCGTAGGCGCGTACCAGGAGAGAGGTCTGGCTCGTGGCCGGTGCCATCAAGCCGACGTATCGACGATCGCCCTTGTCGGACGGCGGTGTCTCGACCGAGAAGTATGAGTCCCGTGCATCCAGCCCGGGCGGCGGAAACTGTTCGACGCTGCGATCGAAGAGTGCGCGCCCCTGGTGGACGGCGCGTCGGATGGTCGCCGTGGACGCGACGATCTTCGGGCGATCTCCGAGAACGTCGACCGTCGTCTCGTATAGTCCCGCCAAGGTTCCGAGGGGGCCGGAGATCAGATGCAGTTCATCCTGGATGATCAGCTCGGGCGGGGGGTCACTCGTTTCGTAATTGAATAGGCTACCGATCACCGGCTTCCACGGAAGGCCAGCGAACTTGTCGGCGGTGGCGATGATGAGCGTGGGGCGCGCGGCATAGATCGTGTCGTCGACGACGTGTACCGGGAGACCGTCGGCGAATTCGCACACGGGAACGCCGCAGGAGATGACCAGGCGGTCCTCCTCGACTCGATAACTACCGTGGTCGAGCGCGTTGCCGCACCAGGAACACGATCTCAGCTGTACGGGGTTCTCCTCCTGTACCTGCTCCCCCCGTCTCAATTTGTTGAGGGAGGCCTTGGCCTCCTTGAGGCTGTTCGGCGTCGATCCGCGGCCCACCCACATGCCGATTGAGATCTCGGTACGCCCAAGACGGTCGGGGGCGTTGCGCCGTAGCCGTTCCATGCAGCACATGAGTAGCGCCGCCCGTTCAAACTGCTGCACGGTCAGCAGCCGGAGAGTGTATCGCATCAGGACCGTGACGCCACCTCCGTGGGCGGGGTCGCGCAACCGTCTCAGGAACGTCGCGAACGCGATCAGGCCGAGGTACGCCTCGGTCTTTCCACCACCCGTCGGAAACCACAGCACGTCGGCGATGTCGCGGTCCTCGTGCTCCCGATCGGCCACGCCGCACAGGGAGAGCAGGATGAAGGCGATCTGGAACGGTCGCCAGGAAGGGCTTTCCTCATCTGGTGTCCGGGATGATCTGTCCTCCGATCTCAGCCAGTCCGTGCGGGCCCGCTGAGTGGCCATGGTGCGGTTGGCGAGTCGGAACGCCTCCATCGTGGTGCGATCCCCGGGTTCGGCGAGGAGGTCGATGCCGGCGTCCATGCGATCGCAGGCCGTGGTGCACTTGTCCAGATGCTCTGTGGCAACGGCCCTGAGGCTCGGCTCGGCCGGCTCAGAGGTCTGATCTCGACGCTCCCGTATCCATTGGCGGTAGCCGTTGGTCAGGTCACGAAGCACGGAGACGATCTCGGCATCGGAGGCGGTGTTGGCAAGGTAGTCCATCCGCAATCGTCGCGTGTCGATAGCGGGGTTGGAGTCGGTCAGGCGCAGGTCGTATTCGGGGACGAAGGTGGTCCGGATCCAACTGGTCCCCGCGGCACCGGTGAGATCGTTGATCGGGAACGTGTGTTGTTCCCACTCGACCGCGCAACCGTGACCGACGGCGAAGGTCGGCGCGTGGCGGTACAGGAGCCGATAGGACTCGAGCTCCTCGTCGGCCCCGGTGGCATTGGGCGACGGACGTTCGACGAACGGGGACTTCCGCCCCTCCACGGCTCTGACTGTGATGCGCGGTTGGAGGAACGCATGCTCGTCGCGTCGTTCCGTGGGGCCGACGCGATTCCTGTTCAGCAGAGCCACTGTCACCGCAGTGACCCCGTGTTGGTCAGGGGGGCGAACCAGACAGTAGAGATCGAGCCCGTCTGCCGGCTCCGAACCGGGACTCGGCTCTGCCCCCGGTCTCAGAAGCAGAGTCCGTTTCTCGATGACGAGGTTGTGGCGTCTCCAGAGCTCCTCCGCCACCGCACCGGTTCGGCCGCGTCGTCCCTCTGAGGACTGTTCGAGGGTGTAGCGGGCCGCCTCGACCTCGATCTCAATCTCGTCGGAGAGCGACGTATCGACGGCGAAGGTCAGTCCCATCGAGGACGGATAGCGAACGTTCGCCATCGTCACCGCGGGATCGACCGTCTCGCCGGAGTGGTGTCCCTCGGGTTCCTCCTCGGGCGGGGATTCGTCGCCGACCGCGTCCTGCGATTGCGGAAAAAGGATGCCTGCCGCGTACTTGGTGATCGGGGGGTCGGAGATGGTCTCGTCTTTGCCGCCAGGGCCGACCACGTCCCTTTCGAGCCGACCCACGAGCTCGTCACGGAATGCATAGTGCCTGTCGAGGCCAGTGGTGGTCACCGTTTCTCCTTGTCTCCCCAGACGAGTCTTCCCAGGCCCTCGATTCGCGGACGCAACCACACGCCCGACCACCCGAGCCCGACGTTGACAGCCGCGGCCTCTCGGCCGACGACCGTTTCAAGACAGTCGACTCGAAGGTTCGTGACCTCCTCGGGGAGCCTTCGCCCTCTCCCGGCGAGCGTCCGCATTCCCCTGGCGAAGGACTCGGAAGTCACCCCGATGGGCTCTCCGGCGTGATCAACGATGTAGAGGGGCTCCTCAAGGGTGGTATCAGACGCCCGTCGAAGTCTGATTTCATCACCGGCATGCACGCGGGTAGCGAGATAGTTCTGAACGTCGGCCGGCTCCGCCGAGTAACCGACGCTCCCTGCCGGATCGTCGGCGCGGACGTCGGAACCACGAATCTCCATGCCGAAGCGCGAGCCGGCCTTGAACCCCACGTCGGCCCATCGACCGTCCGGCAGCGGCTTGAGGTATCCCGTCGCAAGGTCGTCGACGGGCTTGATCAGGCTCAACAGATCGCGCGGTCGTGTCATCGCCACGTACAACAGGCGCGTGTGCTCGGCCTGCTCCACGATTCCGTCCAGTGGATGACCGGGATCCACGATGACGACCTGATCGAACTCCAAGCCCTTCACCCGGTGCACGGTAGACACGACCAGCGAATCCGAGGGCGGTTGGGTCAGTTCGTCGGGTACGGTACCCGCGGCCAGCTTGCGACGCAGGGCCACGAGGTCGAGCGTCTCGCCCCGGCGGTCTGCGGCCGTTCGTTTGAGCACTCTCCACGCATCGCCCGGGTCCGTTTCCGCATTGGCCAGAGCCCTCAGCACGTCCTCCTTGGCCGGGCCCTTCGACGCGAGCTCACGATAGATCGTGGCGACCCACGACGGCAGCACCCGATCCTCGGCGGCACGCTGGAGACGGTGAGGTACGCCGAGTTCGTGGAGTCTCCGCGAGATCAGTAGAGTCTGAGCGTTGTTCCTGCACAATATCGCGGTCGACGAGCTCCGGCCCGTGAGTACTCGGGCCGCGTCGTCCAGCGTGCCAAGAGTGTCGCCGCTGAGCAGGCGGGTGCGAAGCTCGTGAAGTAGTGGGGGAAAGACGGCGTCGACCTCGCCGACCTGCGGTCCGAGATCCAAGGCGGCCCTCGCTTCCGACTCCCTGGCCCTGAAGTTGGCGGAAAGCGTGAACTCGACAAGGTCATCGAACCTTGTCCGGATCCACTCGTACAGGGCCGCAGCTCCCTGAAGACGCTCGGCCCGATCCTCGAGCTGAAAACCGTAGATGCCCTGAGCCGGGTCGCCGAGAAGGGTGAAACCCTCGACGTCAGACTCCAGGAGCGCCTTGACGAGTTCCGCACGGGCGCCGACGAGGTCCTGAACCTCATCGACGACCAGATGGCGAACCTCCGAGACCAGTTCGGTCGCATCCTCGTCGTCTCTGATCAGGCGGATGGCCGCCTGGATGCGACCTTCGAAACTCTTCTCCTTCCATGAACCGTCGGGATCGAGCTCGGACAACAGCCACGTCGCGTAGGAGTCGAACGTTCGGACGTCCACGTTTCCGGAGGCGCCCTCCGCGTTTCTCAGACGGTTGCGGACCTCGCGGACCGCGGCGCGGGAGAAACTCAGGACGAGGACGTCGACGGCGTCCACCCCGTCTTCGAGCAGCTGGGCGACCCTGTGAACGAGGGACAGCGTCTTACCCGAGCCTGCACCCGCGGTGACCAGCACGCGCGCCGACGTGGGTTGTTCGACGAGACTCCGCTGTTCGGCGGTCAGCTCCGGTGCTTCGGGCATCATCTCTTCCATAGGTACTCGAAGTCGCGGAAAGCAAGCCGTTCGCCGAAGTTGGCGATGTTGTCGGCGACGTTGATGATGAGGCACTCCTCCTTGCCGCCGTTGAGCGGACCGCGCAGCCCTCGGCCGATCATCTGTTGGTAAAGATTGGGGCTGTAGGTGGGGCGGGCGACGATCACCGCCCTTGTGGCGGGCGCGTCGAAGCCCTGGGCCAAGACCCCGTAGTTGGCGAGAACCCGGATCCTCCCCTGGCCGAAGCGTTCGATGGTGTGTCGCCGGGCTCCGGGGTCGGACTTGCTGTCGATCGATGCGGCGGGTATTCCCTTGCGGCTGAGCAGCGCTGCCATGATCTGTGCGTGTGCGACGGACGTGGCGAAAAGAAGAACCGGCCAGTCCTCCGGAAGCTCTTGAACGGCGGCGAGTAGTCTGCGGTTTCGAGCGGAGTTCAGTCCAAGTCGTCTCTCCGCCGATCCGGGGAGCCGGCGCCTGTGCTCGAGCTCGGCACGCTCACCGCCGTCGAGGTCGAGGGTCACGCCTTCCAACTCTCGATGGCTCACCTTGCTCAGGACCCCGAGCTCCTGAAGGTGTGCATAAGGGTCCACGCCGAGGATCTCGGAACCGTCGCTGTCCAAGTCCAGGCGGGTCTGTTGATAACGCCGGACAAGCCGGGAGGTTTCCTCCGCGTTGCCCTCTTGAGGGCGAGTGCCTCGGAAGGGAGTGGCGGTCAGGCCGATGAGCGGGCAGCGGGTACGGTGCCTGCTGAGCCCGAGGGCCTCCAGCACGAGGGTGTAGCGCGGACTGATCGACACGTGAGCCTCGTCGACGATGACCGCCCGGGCGTCACGCAGCCACATGTAGGCTTCGGTCTCCAGTACAGAGTCAAGCTTGGCGTCGGTGGCCACGACGACGTGGAAGCCGTCGTCGACGGGGATCGCCTCGTTTCCGCTCCACAGACGGTTGATGGTGAGTTCCCCGTCCGGCGGTCCGATGTGACGCCAGACGTACTGCCAGGATTGGACCGCCTGTTCGCAGAGCTCCTCCGTCTGGGCGATCCACAGGATCGGAAGTGGGGCCGAGTCCGCTGGGGAGGAGCGGAGCCATTGAACAAGGGCCTCGATGGCGACCCGGGTCTTACCCGCTCCCGTAGGCAGACTCAACAGTCCGCGTTTTGCCGGCTTGGACCGGAGGGTCTCCAGCACGCGAGCCACCATGTGTCGTTGGTAGAGGTGCAGGTCTCGAAAGTCCGTGGGACCGTGAACGGTGACCACCGGATCGGGTTGCGGCTGACGCATTCCCGCGTACTCCACGGGGAACCCGAGGTCGGTGGCAAACGCACGTGCCTCGTGGCCGCCGGCGAGCTGGGCCGGCACCGCGAAACCGCGTTCCTCGAGTCTGCTTCGGAACTTTCGCAAAACCTCCGGGCCGTAGACGGTCAACGCGAGGTCGCCGAGCATGTGCTCGGTCACCTCGTCCTCCTCGGCCTCGACTGCCGGGATGAGCCCTTCCGGGAGTGCCTCCTGCAGAGTCTCACGCCCCAGCATCGCCACAAGCTTCTCGGCGAGACCGGTCCTCCTGCGGACGTCGACCAGGAAGTCCTGGTGCTTCCGCTGCTCGCGGTTGCGGAGGGTCTCGCTAACGTCATGGTCGGTGAGACCCAGGTTGAGTAGCCGGCTCAGCTCGCACAGCAGAGCTGCGTCGTCGTGTTCGCCTTGGACCTCCCAGAAGACGGTGTTCTCCGCATGCCCGATCGTCGCCGACTCCGTGGTCTGCCCGGAGGGCGTGCTGACGAGCCGTTCCAGATCGGTGCACCGAATCAACTCGAGGCCCCGAAGCGGGCGGTCTTCCTTCCACTTCATCAGAGGGAAAACATCCTCGAGGGGGGTGCCGACACCGACGGGCGTCGCGCGGTACTCGGCCTTGTAGACGTCGGAAAACGTCTTCATCCCCCAGCCATTGACGAGACGTTTCGCGCTTTCCCCGTCGGGTGCAAGGATCACCGGTTCCCCGTGTGCCTGCAGGCGGCGGTACTGCGCTTCGTCCACGGCTACCGCGATGTTCATGGTGGGGATCTCGCACCAGGACTGGCCCTCGTGGCAGGACAGTCTGCCGGGGTTGCTCAGCTGTGTGCTCGCCAGGGCGTAGAGCATTCCGGTCTCCACCGGACTTTGGGTGGCTCTTGCATACTCGAACGCAGCCGTCCAGGTCTTGCCATTGACCCTCTCCAGGGTGCTCGCAAGTCGCAGCGCCTCGCTAAGGCTCTCGTCGATCTCGGCGACGACAGGTAGGACCCGGGAGTACTCCGCGAGCTCCGGCCCCACGCACGTGTCCACCGGGAATGGCCCCAACGAGGTGTTCAGAACGCCGTCTCGCCTGAGCACCCACAGGAGGGGGGACTCGACCCAATGGGGATCGTCGTTTGGACGGGTTTCGGCATGCACCGTCCATGCTGTGACGACACCGTCGGCAGGGATCTCGTCGATGAAGCGGGCGCAGGCCGCACGGCTCAGTCGACGGACCAGGCCGAGACTGCCTGCAGGCTTGGCGCCGTCAACGCGGATCCTGGTTATGTCCGGACGAGGCCGATTGGAGGGGAGCGACGCGTAGTAGGACTCAATCATCGCCTCTTCGTATGTGGAGAACCAGGTCTCGTCGGCAGGGGCGGCGTCGAGGCGCGGTCCGTCGGACATGCCGAGGGCACGGAGAAGACCGAGGTCGTCCCGATGCTCCGTCTCATCGAGGACGATCGAATGGTCGTTCGTGTCGGTCGGTCGTATAACGCGGCCCGGTAGCAGGCACTCGGTCATCGCGACGAAAGAGCCCTTCCGATTCCGGACCCTGAGGTCCTTCGGGGTGATCTCGTGTTCACGGAGGTGGTCGGCGACGTGGTGCGGGCCGACCTGGCGGGCCAGGCGCCAGAACCGGCGCCAGTCGTCCGTCTCATAGGACGCGACTCCGTGTTTGACTTCCGCGGCGAAGCGGCCGAACGCGTTGTCCTCACGGACGCCGAGGGTCTCCAGGCACTCCGCGATGTCGGAATCCAGTTCCAGCTCGGGATCCACGAACTTCAGGTCGCTGGTGACCTCGTCCAATGAGGATCGCCGGAAGACCTCACCGTTGGCCGGCGCCACCAATTCGCCCTGTGACGTGCGGAGGATCTTGGCTTGCCGTGCCTGATCCGCGTAAGCGCGGCCCTGCTTGACCATGTCCGCCACAATTGACACGGCGACCGCTGACGCCGCCGCTGTGCGGTCCTCGACCAGAGCCTCCAACCACTCCTCAACACCGGCGGCTTTGTGCTGTCCCATGATGGTCTCGGCGCGCGATCGGCGGACGGTGTCGAGAACGGAGTGATGACACCAGTTGCTGGGTCGTCCGGGATGGCTGGCCCACTGCTCCAACCAGCGGCCCTCGCGCGCTCTTTCCTTGGCCGGAGTCAGCTCCGGCGGTTGGAGATTGATCTCTGCTGGGGTTCGAAGTCGTCCGTCCTGGTCCGGGAGGGACGGTCGATTGGCGGCCTCCTTGTAAACGTGGCCGGTAAGTTGCTCGTCCGCCCAGTTTCGCGATTCGCGCCCGCGCGCGGTGATCAGTGACAGCGGAAGCCCCGGATCGCCGGGCGTGGCGAGCTCGGGGAGGGAATCGACGATCAGCCCAGCCGCGGTATGCATCAGTTCATCGTTGAATGCATTGTCCTTGAGGAGGTTCTGCCTGTCCTCGTTCGTCTTCCACGGCGCATTGAGAATGCCGCGCAGGGTCGTCTCGTAGGTGGTGGGAAAGAACGCCCAGAAGCCACCGGTATCTTGGGGGCGTCCGACGGGGACGGCCCAGGCGAGCGGGACCTCGGGTCGATCATGGTATTCACCGGCTGCTTTTCGAGCAGCTGCCGACGGGTGGTGTACAGTCTGGAAGACTCGCCACTTCTCGGGGTCTTTGTCCGCCTTGCCGCTCTCGGAAACGTGCAGGAGGCGATGACTACCTTCGCCACTGACCCGTATGTCCCGCCGGAAGGTCGCGACCGGTGGACGGCGATCCTCCAAAATCACGTGGCCGACGTGTGGTGAGAAGACCGCGAACGCCGATGGGAAGTTACCCAGGTCGAGCGCCAGACGGCCAGCATGCTGTTCATCCGTAAGGGGCAGTTTGATGACTGTACTGGCCCACTCCATGAGGTCGTCAAGATCTGGATCCGCCCGGCGCTCCTCCATTGGGTCAAGGGGGCGGGCCACTCGCAGAATCGGTACCGGACCGTCTCCGGCGACCCGCTCACGGATACGCCGGCGAGCGTGATCACGCGTCCATCCGAACGAACCGGAACGGCTCAGGAAACGCGGTTCATCCGAAACGCTGAGCACCGATTTGAACCCGAGACCGAATCGCCCGATCTCCGCGCCCGCCTTGCGGGAAAGATGCGAGGCGAGGATCGTCTCTGCCCCTTCAGGGGTCACCGGGTTTCCCTTGTTGGCGCAGTACAACGCGTGAGAGGTCAGGACCACCTGGATACGCCCGTCGTTCGCGCCGCGAAGCTCATCCGCACCGTTCTGGATCAGCTCATAAAGCTGTCGACGCCCGTATCCCCCTTGGGTGATGGAGCGTTCGATGTTGGCATGCTCCTCAATGAGTGTCGGGTTGGCCTGGTACGAGCGTAGGCAGCTTTCCGATTGCTTGGTCACAACGTCGATGACCTCACCGTCTTTCGCCCAGGTGAAGAGGGGGTCGCTGGTTCTCTGTGATTCTTCGATGGGGTCCACAAAGACCGATCCTCGGGGTTGCGATGACGAATCGGTTGCGCATACCGATCCATGGGGCGCGTACTTCGATACGAGTTCAGGGAAGCCAGACGGGGCGAGTGGATGTCCGCCCCGCCGAACCGACCAATCGACGCGGATGACTTAGGCTCTGACTTTGGAGAGGACCTCGACGATCGCGGACGCCATTCCTACGGCTTCCATCGCAGCCCTGTTGTGCATGGCTAGCTCATTTTGAAGCCGTTCGTTTTCGGAATGAAGTTTCACGTCGTTTCGGTCTTGATTGCGCTTCTCCCCTATGGCGGAGCGCCGGCGATCCGTAAGAACGGAAAGGGCCTCGTTGCGCCACCATTCGATTTGGGCCCGCGTGAGACTTTCGCGGCGAAGAATGTCCTTTCGCTCGGCGTCGGAGGGGCAAGTTTCGTATTCGGCGACCACTCGAAGTTTAAATCCGGGAGAAAAGCTGCGGCGCCTTCGGTTGTCGGTGGACATGGGGCGTCTCCTTGCGTGTCCTGTGGCTGAGAATCAGATCGGAGTTGATGAGCTGAATTTTAGGCGGAGAAGGAAAGAGTTTAAGGAGGTCAAAAGCGGTCAGTCGTCCTCGAGGCTTGCCAGGCGAAAAGAACTCTCCGGGACATCCTTCGGATTGTCGGCGTGAGACTCGATGAGCCAGCCTTGGTCGATCAGTTCGAAGATCTCCTGACGCCATGTGGGCACCTTGGCCACGCGTTCGAGCTGGTCAGGGCTCGCTGGCCATGGACTTATGTGAAGTAGATACTCGATCAAACGCTCCGCCGGACTCGCGCCCTTCACGGACTCCAGCGTCTCCTCGCTTACGGCGACATCGCGCTCCAGCTGGTCCGATGTAAGGCGGTAGCAGGCTTCGGGACCCGAACCTTCCATCGATATCTCCCACCCCACCTGGCGAAGTTCGCGGATTCGCCTGGGCCAGGCACGTATGGCCGCGACGCCTTCAAGCCGGTGAGGTGGTATCGACTCCCCCGGATGATTGCGGAAGTACAGCAGCAGCGAGGAGCGGGCTCCTCCCAGGACGCTTTGCCGGATCTCGGCGAGAGCGTCACGCGAATCGGCCATTCGCTGCCCGATTTTCGCAGCGATTTCTAACCATTCCGTAGCTCGGGGGGAGCCCCGCTGCCGGGCATGCCGGACGAGACCGAGTGTGTCTTCGATGGCGCTTTCGACCTTCGCAAGTTCGTGGTCGAGAGCGTCTACATCCTGATCCTGCTGATCATGGCTTGGAGTCGACAATAGACGAGGCCAACCTATATTCGGATTATCGGATCAGTGGGCTGATCATTAATATTTCTTGAGGTGACGTGTAGACATCGCCGTTACCTGTTCTTCAGGCTGCAAGCTCATCCGGAACGAGGTAACGAAATCTACCGAAGCCATGCTCGGTCGATCTCTTATGTGTCGGAAGTTTAGGTCTACGGGTGACTCGGTGTCAACGAAGAAATTGTTGTGATCCGTGTATGTGGGGTAGCGGAGAGTGAATTTATGGGGAAGTGTATGTCTGGTTGGGTTTAATGGGATGGTTTGTCACGCTCTGTCCGATCGATTTTTGTTTGGAATTGATTGCTTTTGTCGGGTGTCGATCGGTGAATGGTGTTCGGTCGGAAGTAGTGCCGACTCTCGCGTCGGACCGGCAGCGCGACCCGCGCGGCGTGTGTGGTTTGGAGCCCGGGAGGGGGAATAGCGAGGTACCGGATTTACCTCTTCAGAAAAGGGGAACGGTCGGCTGATGCGTGAGCGGAGATCAGGGAACCGTTCCGTCTCATTCCGTGACTCGACTGTTGCAAAACGTGACCTCGGCTATGAAGCTGAGGGCCATGAGTGAGGATATGCATCCCCTGCCACGCCGCCGTTTCAACGTCGACGGTGGACCGAACGGTGGCGTTGACAGCGCGGGCCATTGCCGTGGTCGATCCCTGCGGCGAGTCGGTCGGCGCTTCGGCACAGCTGGATGGCTCACCGGACGGTCCGGTCGTTACGGCGTCCTTGGGCCGGGGTGGCCGGGTCGATCCGCCGCGAAAGCGCCGTGGACGGAGGCCAGCCGCGGCCAAGGAATCGCAACCGGCCAGGCCAGGCGTCTCTCCGTAGGGTTGGGGGTGTCCCTTGACAGCTTGGGCGACTCACCGGCCAGCGACGACCAGGTGCGCCTGCTGGAAGGGGTCACCGATATGCTCACTTCACAAATGGGCGAGTAGCGGCGCGCGGCGGAGGACGCTCAGGTCGAGACGCGCAGAGCGTGCTGCATCGCGTTGACCAGCGTCGTGATCGGGATCGCGGGGCTCGTCATCGGGGTGTCGAGGATCCTCCTGTCCCTCTGACGGGCGCCGGCGCCCTCACCCCTCCACCGGCAGGTTCAACTCCACTCGCAGATCGTCCGGGTTCATGTCCGGGGACGGTTCGGTGAGGTAGACCTCCCACTGGATGGTCGCGGGGGTGTGGCCCTGGTCGCCCACCCAGGCGAAGAGGCGGGCCCAGGAATCGGCGAGCTTGTCGAAGCCTCCCGCGTGGACCATGCGGGCGACGCGGCCGGCGGGGAGGCTGCCGGGCGCGACGTCGCCGGACGGGTCGACCGGGTGGTCGGTGGGGAAGCCGACCTCGATGTCGACGGGCTCACTGGGCATGCCGCGGAACAGGCCGAACGCGGGACCGGTGATCTGAACCCCCTGGGCCGCGATGGCCGGGGCGAGCGTTCGGAACGAGCTGTCGAAGAAGGCCGGGAGGTCGTCCTGGGCGACGGTGCCGCCTATGACCGCCGTGGTGATGCTCTCGATGGTGACGATCACCGGCTCGAACTCCGACTCGAAGCCGGCGGGGCCGCTGGAAGACTGCTGCATCGTGACGCCTCTCATGCAGAGGGTGTGTACGTGGGTGGCGACTCCGGCCGCGCCCGGAATTCATCGCTGGACTCCGTCGCCCGTCGGGCACGCCCCACATCCCTCCGCACCCACGCGCCCAACAGGTCCCCGCACCGCGGCGGGCTACCATCATCCCCATGACAGCCGGGAACACGGGACGCAAGCGCCCCACGATCAGCGACGTCGCCCGACGCGCCGGCGTGACGAAGGGCGCTGTTTCGCGGGCGCTGAACAGCGGTACCGGCGTCAGCACCGGCACGCGCGAGCGCATCCGCTTGGCGGCGGTCGAGTTGGGGTGGAGCCCGAGCTACGCCGCTCGGGCGCTCAACGGAAAACCGCTCGGCACCATCGGCCTGGTGGTGCGCCGCTCGCCGGAGATCCTGGACTTCGACGCGTTCTTCCCGTCGTTCCTGTCCGGCATCGAGTCCGTACTTTCCGGCGAGGAGCACGCCACGGTCATCCGCTTCGTGCCGGACGCCCAGACCGAGGCCGCCACCTACGAGCGGCTGTTCGGCGACCGCTTCGTCGACGGTTTCCTCGTCACCGACCTGCGGGTGGACGACGAGCGCCCTGCGATGCTGCACCGCCTGGGCGCTCCCGCCGTCGTGGTCGGCGCGCCCGAGGGCTCCTCGGACCTACCCACCATCACCAACGACGCCGAAGAGGCGATCCGCGGCCTGGTGCGCCGCTTCGCCGACGCCGGCCATCGCCGCATCGCCCACGTCCAGGGCGACCGCCACATGCTGCACGCGCTTCAGCGCCGCCGCCACTGGGAGCAGGCGATGGGCGAGTTCGGGCTCGAACCCGGACCGGTGGAGCACGGCGGCTACACCATCGTCGGAGGGGCCCAGGCCACCGAGCGCATCCTCGCGCGCAGCGGCGACGAGCGTCCCACCGCCGTCTTCTACGGCAGCGACCTCATGGCCATCGGCGGGTACTCGGTGCTGGGCGAGGCCGGCCTGGCCATCCCCGCCGACGTGGCGGTGGCCGGGTTCGACGACATCCCCCTGGCGTCGTTCGCCTCGCCGCCGATGACGACCGTGCGCAGCAAGCACCGCGCCCTGGGCAGCGCGGGCGCGCGCATCCTGCTCGACATGCTCAAAGGCCAGGCGCCCCCGCTGTCGACCGTGCTGACCGGTGAGCTCTGCATCAGGGATTCGTCCGGCGACCCGGTGTAACACGTGTAACGACTCTGTAACCCCCTCTCCTGTGTCGGAGTGATCTCCCCTACACTCACGCGGTAAACCGGTTTACTTACGTATCCAGGGCCTCCTGAGCAGCACCGGCCCACCAGCCCCGCCCCCGCCCCCCGACTCGCCGGCCATGCGGTCCCCGGGTCGGCCGTCCTCGTGCCACCCGCCGAAGACGGCGCCTGGCCGACATGGCCACAGAGAAACGGAGATGGTCGTGAAGATTCCCGCCAAAGCAGTACTGTCCGCCTCCACCGCGCTCGGTCTCGTCGCCGCGCTGACCGCCTGCGGCTCCGGCGAGGAGTCCGGAGACCAGACGCTGACCTACTGGGCCAGCAACCAAGGGGCGAGCGTGGAGGAGGACAAGAAGGTCCTCAAGCCCGCGCTCGACCGCTTCACCGAGAAGACCGGCGTCGAGGTCGAGCTCGAGGTCATCCCCTGGAGCGAGCTCTACAACCGCATCCTCACCGCTGTCAGCAGCGGCGATGCACCCGACGTGCTCAACATCGGCAACACCTGGGCGGCCAGCCTGCAGGAGACCGGCGCCTTCGTGCCCTACGAGGGCGCCGACCTGGAGGCGGTGGGCGGCAAGGGCCGCTTCGTCGAAACCAGCTTCGCGACCGGAGGCGCCGAGGGCGAGGCGCCGACGTCGGTGCCGCTCTACGGCCTGTCCTACGCGCTGTTCTACAACCCCACCATGTTCGAGGAGGCGGGCATCGAGGAGCCTCCCGCCACCTGGGAGGAGTTCGTGGACACCGCGAAGAAGCTGACCAAGGACACCGACGGCGACGGCAAGCCCGACCAGTACGGTCTGGCGATGGAGGCCGGCAGCGAGCGGCAGAACTCGCATTTCGCCCACATCCTGGGACAGCAGTACGGCGGGCAGCTCTGGAAGGACGGGCCCAACTTCTCCTCCGGCGAGCAGGTCGAGGCGGTCAAGATGTGGGTCGACATGATGGCCGAAGAGGAGATCGTCGACCCCAGCAACGCCGAGTTCAGCGACGGCACCCAGTCCATCGGCGACTTCGTCGACGGCAATGCGGCCATGATCATGATGCAGGGCAGCGCCCGCACCACCATGGCGGCGCGCGACTTCGACAACTACGAGGTCGCCCAGGTCCCGATGCTCGACCCGCTGCCCGGTGAGCCCATCCAGAGCCACGCGGCCGGCATCAACATCAGTGTCTTCAACGACACCGAGAACAAGGAGGGCGCGCTGCAGCTGGTCAAGCACCTGACCAGCCCCGAGGAGCAGGTCTACCTGTCGCAGGAGTTCCAGACGCTGCCGGTGGCCACCAAGGCCTACGACAGCGAGGAGCTGCAGAGCGAGTCCATGGACACCTTCCGCACCATCCTCACCGAGCACGCCTCCCCGATGCCGCTGATCCCCGAGGAGGGCCAGATGGAGACGGTCCTCGGCGAGTCGATCGCCGGGCTCTTCGCCGACGCGGCGACCGGCAGCAAGGTCACCGAGGCCGACGTCCGCAAGGCCATGAAGGAAGCCGAGACGCAGATGGACGCCGCGAACTAGGCAGTGCGGTCCCCCGGCCGCCCCGTCCCCCTGCGGCGGGGCGGCCGTTCGATGGAGGCGCTAAATGTCGACGACTGAAGAACCGCGGTCCCGTGCGGCCGAGGAGGACCCGCCGGGGGCCGCCGGCCCCGCGAGCGGGCCCCGCCGGCGGCGCCTGCGCCGCCAGGGCGTGCTCCTGCCCTACGGCATGGTGCTGCCGGCCGCGGTCCTGGAGTTGCTGATCCACATCATCCCCATGATCCTGGGGATCTACATCGCGTTCACGTCGCTCACGCAGCTGACCATCCGCAACTGGACGTCGGCGCCGTTCGTGGGCGTGGAGAACTTCGTCCGAGGGCTCGACCCCTCAGGCGCGCTCGGCTCGGACCTGTTCCAGAGCCTGTTCCGCACCGCGGTGTACACCGCGCTCGTGGTGGGGCTGTCGTGGGTGCTGGGCATGGCGGCCGCGGTCTCGCTGAACACGAAGTTCCGCGGTCGCGGGGTGCTGCGCACGCTCTTCCTGGTGCCCTACGCCCTGCCGGTCTACGTGGCCGCCATCATCTGGGCGTTCATGTTCAACCACCGGGACGGCATGATCAACCGGCTGCTGGTCCAGGACCTCGGCCTGCTCGACGACCGGCCGTTCTGGCTGATCGGCGAGAACGCGTTCTGGGTGCTGGTGGTGGTGTCGGTGTGGCGGCTGTGGCCGTTCGCGTTCCTGATGCTGCTCGCCGCGCTGCAGAGCATCCCCGAGGACATGTACGAGGCCGCGGCCATCGACGGGGCGTCGACCTGGAAGCGGTTCACCGGCATCACGATGCCCATGGTGCGTCCGGCCAACGCCGTGGTGCTGCTGGTCATGGGGTTGTGGACGTTCAACGAGTTCAACATCCCCTTCCTGCTCTTCGGCGACACCTCGCCCGACAGCGCCCGCCTGATCTCGCCGCTGATCTACGAGCACTCCTTCGTCAATTGGAACTTCGGACTGGGCGCCGCGATGAGCGTGCTGCTGCTGGTGGCGCTGATCATCGCCTCGGCGGTCTACGTCCGGATGGTCCTGCCCAAGGGGAGCAGCAATGACTGAGACACCGGGTTTCCGCTGGTTCCGCCGGATCACCCTGACCGTCCTCACCGTGTTCACGGTCATGCCGCTGTACGTGCTGGTGGTGACGTCGGTCAAGCCGCTGGAGAACGTCCGGGGGCTGTTCACCTGGGTTCCCGACCGCATCACCTTCCAGCCCTATGTGGACATGTGGTCGACGATCCCGCTGGCGCGCTACCTCACCAACAGCCTCATCGTCACGATCACGGCGACGATCCTGGCGCTGATCGTCGCGGTGCTGGCGGCCTACCCGCTGGCGCGGCTGCGGTTCCGCGGAAAACGCCTGTTCAGCATGACGGTGCTCTCGACGCAGATGTTCCCGGGCATCCTGTTCCTGCTGCCGCTGTTCCTGATGTTCGTTCAGGGCGAGGAGCTCCTCGGCATCCAGCTGACCGGTTCCTACTTCGGGTTGATCATCACCTACCTGACCTTCGCCCTGCCGTTCTCGATCTGGATGCTGGCCGGGTACTTCCAGGCCATCCCCGAGGGCCTGGAGGAGGCGGCGATGATCGACGGCACCAGCCGCATCGGGGCCCTCGTCCGGATCATCCTGCCGGTCGCACGCCCGGGAATCCTCGCCGTCGCCGTGTTCGCCTTCATCACGGCGTGGGGAGAGGTGCTGTTCGCCTCGGTGCTGACCGACACCGAGACCCGCACGCTGTCCATCGGGCTCAAGCTCTACACGAGCCAGACCGACACCCTGTGGAACGAGCTGCTGGCCGCGTCGCTGACCATCTCCCTGCCGGTGATCGTCGCGTTCATGCTGGTGCAGCGGCACCTCGTCTCCGGGCTGTCGGCGGGTGCCGTGAAGTAGCCCCCGGTACCGCGCTGCCCGGCCGCCCCGACCGCCCTTGCTAGCGTTGCCGCCGGCGGATCGGCGGGAGGCGGCCGGGCGGCCCTTCGAGCCGCCCAGCCGCGCCCGCGAAGCGGATCGAAAGGCGAGCGAACATGACCGAGGAGGAGAGCCTGCGCAGCCAAACGCCGCCGGACGGGGCGGCGCTGGACTGGTGGCGCAGGCTGACGATCGTGCCCATGATGGCGGCCGCGGGCCTCTTCCTGGGCGCCTATGCCTGGCCGATCATCGACCCCGGCCTCTCCGCGCGCTGGACGTCGCTCTGCGAAGCGGCGATGTTCGGCATCTGGGTGCTGTTCGCCGCCGACTACCTGGTCCGCCTGTACCTGGCGCCGCGGCGCTGGGAGTTCGTCCTGCGGAACTGGTTCGACCTGCTGATACTCGTGGCGCCGATGCTGCGGTCGCTGCGGCTGGTGCAGATCATCGTGGTGCTCAGCCTGCTCAACAAGCGGGCGGGGCTGACCCTGCGCGCCAGCGTCGCCCGCTACGCCGGCGCCGCCGCGGTGCTCGTCGTGTTCTGCGCCGCCCTGGCGGTGCTCGACGCCGAGCGCGGCGCGGCCGGCTCCGTGATCCGGACGTTCCCCGACGCGCTGTGGTGGGCGGCCACCACCGTGACGACGGTGGGCTACGGCGACCTGTACCCCGTCACCGCGGAGGGCCGCCTGGTCGCCGGGGTCCTGTTCACCGCGGGCATCGCCCTGCTGGGTGTGGTCACCGCGACGCTGGCCTCGTGGTTCGTGGAGAAGTTCAACGAGGGCCAGGAGAGCGCCGCGGCCACGCAGAAGCAGATGGCCGAGCTCACCGAGGAGGTGCGCCTACTGCGCGCCGAGCTGGCCGCCGGGGGCACAAGCGCCGCAACCGCCGCCGAGAGGTCCGACGCGGGCCGCTGACCGGAGTTCGGGCTCACCGCTTCCGGCGCTTCCGCGGAGCCGGACCTCTCCTGCACCGCCGAATCCGGGTAGCGGCCCGCTGAGCAGCCGCTCTCGCGCCCCCGGGCACTCCGCGGCCCGGGGGCGCGCCGCGTGGGCCCGCGGCGGCCCGCGTGCGCACGCGCGCCGCCGCGGTGGTCACCCGCCGCTGCAGCCGAGCACTTCGGAGACCTCCCCGGCGGTGCGCACGACGACGGGGCCCAGCTCGAACATGCGGTTCTCGGGCATCCGCGACTCGGGCGCGCTGACGCTGATGCTGCCGGCCACCCCGGACTCGTGGTCGAAGACGGGGGCCGCCACGGTGCGGATACCGGGGGTGCGCTCGGAGTAGGACAGCGCGTAGCCCCGCTCGCGGATCCCCTCCAGCTCGACCCGCAGCCGGTCGGGATCGGTGATGGTCGCCGGAGTGACCGCGTCGATCGTCCCGGCGAGCAGCTCCTCGGCAACCGGGCGGGACAGGAACGCCAGCATGGCCTTGCCCGGCGCGCCGTAGACCAGGGGGATCGGCACCCCCAGTTCGGTATAGGTGCGGCGCAGCGCGTGGTGGCTCTCGACCTGGTCGATCACGGCGCGCTCGTTGCCCGGCAGGAGCTCGTGCAGGCCCACCGTCTCGTCGACGATCGCGCGCAGCTCGCGCATCGCGCCCAGCGCCGCATCGCGCAGCGTCGTGGGGAACGCCCCGCTGCGGGCCAGCTGCACCAGCAGGGGCCCCAGCGCGTAGCGGCGCTGCGCTGTCTGCCGGACGAGCCCGTTGGCCTGCATCGACGCAAGGATGCGGTGGGTGGTGCTGGTCGACAGCCCGGTCGCCCGGGCGATGTCGCTGATGCCCATCTCCGGGTGGCGGGGGCTGAAGCATTTCAGGATCGCGACGGCGCGGTCGATCGCCTGCACCGCCGGTCGTGCAGCCCCGTTGTCCTTCGCACCTGCGCCGGTGCGGCCCTCGGTCGTCTCGCTCAATTCGGCCCAACCCATTGACGTTAACGTGCTTGCAATCGTACGTTCCTGTTATACGGGATCGCATCCCATTATACGGGATAAATCACGGAACAGGTGCGTGGATGAAGCCACTCGACGGATTTCGGGTTCTCGACCTCACCCGCTTCCTCTCCGGCCCCTACTGCACGATGGTGCTGGCGGAGCTGGGGGCCGACGTCGTCAAGGTGGAGCAGCCCGGGACCGGGGACGACTCGCGTCGGCTGGCGCCCAAGGTCAACGGGGAGAGCTACCCCTTCGGCATGCCGAACCGCAGCAA
The DNA here is from genome assembly GCF_031845375.1 of Streptomonospora wellingtoniae. NCBI lineage: Bacteria > Bacillati > Actinomycetota > Actinomycetes > Streptosporangiales > Nocardiopsidaceae > Streptomonospora > Streptomonospora wellingtoniae. The sequence goes on along the minus strand of NZ_JAVREK010000001.1, from coordinate 248,666 downwards.
GCGCAGCGTCTCCCTCGACCTGAAGGACTCGCGCGGCCGCGACGCCTTCCAGCGCATGGCGGAGCGCGCCGACCTGGTCATCGAGAACTTCCGGCCGGGTGTGGTCGGGCGGTTGGGCATCGACTACGAAACCCTGCGCGAGGCCAACCCGGGGCTGCTGTACTGCTCCATCAGCGGGTTCGGCCAGAGCGGCCCCTACCGCGACCGGCCAGGCTTCGACATCATGGCCCAAGGCGCGGTGGGCTTCATGCGGATGACCGGCCACCCCGACGGCGGCCCGGCCAAGGTGGGCATCGCGATCAACGACATCGCCGCCGGCGCCACCGCCATCTACTCGATCCTGGCCGCCGAGCTGAACCGGCGCGCCACCGGCGAGGGCGACTACATCGACATCTCCCTCGTCGACGCGGGCCTGGCCTGGACGGTCTGGGAGTCGGGCGCCTACTTCGGCAGCGGCGAGCAGCCCGCGGCGACCGGCACCCGGCACCGCCGTTCCACGCCCTACCAGGCCTACCGCACCGCCGACGGCTACGTCACGATCGGCGCCAACAACGACCGGCTGTGGCGCCGGCTCGTCGTCGACGCCCTCGACCGGCCCGCCTGGCTGGAGGACGAGCGCTTCGCGACCCTCACCGCGCGCATGGAGCACATCGACGAGCTCCAGGAGGAGATCGAGGAGGTCACCGCCGCCCGCACGACCGACGAATGGATCAAGATCCTGGACCGCGCCGGCGTGCCCGGCGGGCCCGTACTCACCTACGCCGAGGCCCTGGACGATCCGCACATCCTCGCGCGTGGAATGATCAGTGAGGTGGATCACCCCATCATCGGTCCAATGCGGACGATATCCCCGCCCGCCAAGTTCGGCTCACTGGAGTTCGGCATCCAGGGCCCCGCCCCCTGGCTGGGCCAGCACACCGGAGACGTCCTCGCCGACGCCGGGCTGAGCGACGCCGAGATCGAGGCGCTCTACGCCGAGCGCGTCGCATTCGACGAGCACCCCGAACTGCACGGAAGGTAGGAGCCCATGTCCGACGACCTCCAGGTGGAGCGCTCCGGCGCGGTGGCGACCCTGACCCTCGACCGGCCCGAGAGCCGCAACGCCATCAGCCTGCAGATGTACCGCGACCTCCCCGGCATCCTGCGCGGCATCGACGACGACCCCCGCGTGAAGGTACTGGTCGTACGCGGCGCGGGCACCAAGGCCTTCGCCGCGGGCGCCGACATCAGCGAGTTCCGCGAGGTGCGCTCCGACGCCGAGAGCGCACGCTCCTACAACGAGCAGGTGGCCGCCGCCGAGCAGGCGCTGGAAGGCATGGCCAAGCCCACCGTCGCCATGGTGCACGGCTACTGCGTCGGCGGCGGCTGCGGTCTGGCCCTCGCCTGCGACCTGCGGTTCTGCGACACCGCCGCGAAGTTCGCGATCACGCCCGCCAAGCTCGGCCTCGTCTACAGCCTGGAGTCCACCCGGCGGCTGGTCGACCTGGTCGGCCCCGCGCAGGCCAAGTGGGTGCTGTTCTCCGGCCAGCGCATGGACGCCGACCACGCGCTGCGCACCGGCCTGGCCGACACCGTGGCCGAACCGGACGAGCTGTCCGGGCTGGTGTACGGCTTCGCCGAGCTGGTCGGTACCCGGGCGCAGTACAGCGTTCGCGCGGCCAAGGAGATCGTGCGCCGCATCGTGGCCGGTCAGCGCCGCGACGACACCGAGACCACCGACCTGCGCAACTCCTCCTTCGACACCGAGGACTACGCCGAGGGCGTGCGCGCCTTCCTGGAGAAGCGCCAGCCGGAGTTCACCTGGTCCTGACGGCGGCGCGCCTCCGCCGCCGCACGGCCCGCAACGCGACTGCGGGGCGCGGACCCGATCCCCGCCCCGCACCCGCCGTCACAGCGACGGCACGCCCACAGCGGAACCCCGCACACCACCCCCCGTAACAGCCACTGTGCCGGCAAGGAGGCACCGCCATGCCGATCAACAAGTCCGTACTGCCACCGGTCCTGGCCTCACTGGCCTCGGCCGCCCTCGTGGCCGCGCTCACCGCCTGCGGCGCGGGCACGTCGTCGGTCGAGGAGAACCCCGACAACTACCCGAGCCGCGAGCTCGATTGGACCATCGCGTTCGGCCCTGGAGGCGGCAACGACATCATGAGCCGCACCATCGTCGAGATCCTCAACAAGGAGGACCTCTACCCCGCCGACATCGTCGTGGAGAACCGCGAGGGCGGCAGCGGCGCCAAGGGATGGGGCCACCTGCTCAGCAACTCCGGCGACCCCTACGTCATCTCCTCCACCTCGGGGTCGTTCATCACCACGCCTCTGCAGGCCGACACGGGCTGGACCCCCGCCGACTTCACCCATATCGGCCTGTTCGCGACCGACGACACGCTCTTCGTCACCCCCGGCTCCAGCGAGCTCGCCACCTGGGACGACTGGTTGGCACACGCTGAGGACGAGGGGAAGGTCACGGTCGGCGGGATCGGCACCGTCAACGTCGACTACATCATCCAGGCCGCACTCGCCGAGCAGGCCGGCTACGAGATCGAGTACGTGCCCTTCAACGAGGAGGGCCAGTTGCAGACGGCCCTGTCGTCGGGCTCGCTGGACGCGATCGTCTCCAACCCCGGCTCGATCATGGGCCAGGTCGAGAGCGGCGACGTCAACCCGCTGCTGTTCACCGGCCAGAAGCGGCTGAAGGCGCTGCCGGACGTTCCCACCGGCGAGGAGCTGGGGTACAAGGACCTGGTCTCGATGCCGCGCGGGCTCATCCTGCCGCCCGACGCGCCCGACTACGCCCGCGAGTGGTGGATCAAGACCATGAAGAAGGTCGTCAAGACCGACGCCTGGCAGGAGTACCTGGACAAGAACTACCTGACGGCGGACGTCCGCTGGGGCGACGACTTCACGTCCTACCTGGACACCACCGGCGCGCGCTTCGAGGAAGAACTGAAGGAGCAGGGGGCCATCTGATGGCGGGGACGCCGACCTCGCGGGTGCGGCTGCCGTTCCAGCGCGCATCCGCCGAACGCACAGGGGGCGATCCCTCCGGGCGGGGCCCGTCCCGCGCGCAACCGGAGGCCGGGGGTTCCGGGCCCTCCGCAAGCCCGCGCCGCCTGCGGGTCTCGGGGGAGACCCTCTTCTACCTCCTCGTGGGCGCGGTGCTGACCGGCTACACGGTCATGGCCTTCGGCATGGAGTGGCAGACGACCGCCGGCCGGGTGGGGCCCGGTCTGTTCCCGCGGATCATCGGCGTCCTGGGCGTCGCCGCGTGCGCGATCTGCACCGTGCAGAGCGTGCTCCGGCGGCGCCCGGAGGGCGCGGACGAGGAGAGCGAGCAGGAGCAGGCCGCGGGTGAGCAGGCCGCGGACGGCGAGCCCGGCGCGGCCGGCGGCGGACAGGCGCGGCGGCGCCACCCCTGGGCCGTGGTGGCACTCTGCGCGATCCTCGTCGCCTTCGTCACCGTGCTGGTGCCCGTTGGCGCGGTGGTCACCGGTTCGGTCGCGCTCATCGCGGCCCTGCTGGTCTGCGACCGGTCGCACCCGGTGCGGTCCGTCGTGATCGGAGCGGTCTTCCCGGTGGCGCTGTACGCCGTGTTCGTGTTCGGCCTCAACGCCCCGCTGCCCGCCGGGATCCTCCCGCTGTACTAGCGCCCATCCGCAAGCCGAGACCGCAGATCCCTCGGAGCCAGCATGGACATCTTCGCCAACCTGGTGAACGGCATCATCGGAGTGCTGTCGCCCACCACCCTCCTCTTCCTGTGCATCGGCGTGCTCGTGGGCATGTTCGTCGGCGCGATCCCCGGTCTGGGCGCTTCGGCGGGGCTGGCGATCCTGCTCCCGCTCACCTTCGGCCTGGATCCCACAACGGCGATCGTCATGCTCGCCGCCGTCTACTACGGCGCGATGTACGGCAACACGATCACGGCGGTGCTGATCAACACCCCCGGCGACTCCGCCGGGGTCGCCACCACCCTGGAGGGCCATCCCATGGCCCAGCAGGGCCGGGCGGGACCGGCCCTGGTGATCGCGGCGGTGGCGTCGTTCGCCGCCGGCACGATCGCGGTCGTCCTGCTCACGGTCACCGCGCCGATGATGGCGGGCGTCGCCGCGTCGTTCGGCCCGCCCGAGCTGTTCCTGCTCGTCGTCATCGGACTGCTCACCCTCATCGTGCTCGTGGGCCGCAACTGGCTGCGCGGTCTGGTCTCGGTGCTGATCGGCTTCGCCATCGGCACCGTGGGGATCGACGTCGGCGGCGGCACGCAGCGCTACACCTTCGGGTCGACCGAGCTGATCAACGGGATCAACTTCATCCCCGTGGCCATCGGCCTGTTCGGGCTCGGTGAGATCCTGTGGACGCTCTACCGCGGCGGACACCTGGACGGCGCCTCGCCGATGCGGCTGGACCGGCGCGCCGGCGCCTTCTGGCCCAGCAGGCAGGAGTGGCGCCAGGCCCGGATGCCGATCGCGCGCAACACCCCGCTGGGGTTCGTGCTCGGCGTGATCCCGGGCGCGGGCGCCACCGTCGCCTCGCTGATCGCCTACAGCGTGGAGAAGGGCCTGTCCAAGCGCCCCGAGCGCTTCGGCAAGGGAGCGGTGGAGGGCCTGGCGGCGCCGGAGTCGGCCAACAACGCCGCGGCGACCGGCGCGATGGTGCCGCTGCTGACCCTGGGCATCCCCGGCTCCGCCTCCACCGCGGTGCTGCTGGGCGGCTTCCTGATGTGGGGACTGCAGCCGGGACCGCTGCTGATGGCCGAGGAGCCGCAGTTCGCCTGGGGCCTGATCGCCAGCATGTACCTCGGCAACGTCATGCTGCTGCTGGTCAGCATCTTCTGCATCCCGATGTTCGCCGCTGTCACCAGGACGCCGTTCCGCACCCTCGGCCCGCTGGTCATAATCCTGTGCGCGTTCGGTGCGTTCGCCGTCAACGGCAGCGTCGTCGAGGTGGGCGTCATGTTCGCCTGCGGGGTGCTGGGGTTCTTCATGCGCAAGCACGGCATGTCGCCGGCGGCGACGGTCATCGCCCTGGTGCTGGGCCCCATCGCCGAGGAGACGCTGCGCCAGACCCTCCTGCTCGACGGCGGTACCGAGGTGTTCCTGCAGCGGACGCCGTCACTGATCCTACTGGGTGTGATGGTCCTGGTGCTGTCTGCGCCGCTGCTGGGGGCGCCGCTCAAGCGCGGTGCGGCCCGCATCGCAGGGCGGCGCCGCGCGGCCGGCGCGGCCGCCGGCGCCGACGGCGAACCCGGTGGCGAGCCGGGCGAACCGGGTGGGCCTGGCGGCTCGGGAGGCGAGCCCGGTGGGCCGGGTGGGCCGGGCGGGCCACACGACGGCCCGGAGGGCGCGGCCGTCGGCGGACCCGGGGACGAGCGCCGGAACGAGGGCTCCGGGAGCGGCTGAGCCGCGAGGAGACCCGATCGCGCCCGCCGGTCCAACCCCCTCCGGGGCCGGCGGGCGCGTCGTGCCCGGTACGGCGCGGCCTGCTGCGGCGCCTCACCCGCCCGCGGCGTTGCGCCAGGCCCGCTCGCCCAGCAGGCGCAGTCCGTTCAGCGCGACCAGGACCGTCGAGCCCTCGTGTCCGGCGACCGCGAGCGGCAGCGGCAGTGTGCCCGCCAGGTCCCACACCACCAGTCCGGCGATGAACGCCGAGGCGATCACGAGGTTCTGCACGACGAGCGCGCGTGCGCGGCGGGCCAGGCTCACCGCGGCGGGCACGGCGATCAGCTCGTCGCGCACGACGGCGGCGTCGGCGCTCTCCAGGGCGAGGTCGGAGCCCGCGCCGCCCATGGCCATGCCGCACCCGGCAGCCGCCAGAGCGGGCGCGTCGTTGACCCCGTCGCCGACCATCAGCACCCGCCGGCCCGCGTTCTCGGCCGAGCGGACCGCGGCGACCTTGTCCTCGGGCAGCAGCCCGGCGCGGACGTCGGTGATGCCCGTCCCGGCGGCCGCGTGCTCGGCCGCGCGCGGGTTGTCGCCCGTGAGCAGCAGCGGCGGAGCACCGGTCAGCGCGGCAAGCCGGGAGACGGCCGCTGCGGCTTCGGGCCGCAGCCGGTCGGCGACACCCAGCACCCCCGCGGGCTCCCCGTCGACGAGCACCGCCACCGCGGTGCGGCCGCGCTCCTCCAGCACCCCGGCCTCGCCGGCGGCCGCCGCGGCGGCCGTGCCCTCGCCGAGCAGTCGTGCCGGGGAACCGACCTCGACCCGGCGGCCGTCCACCGTCGCGGCCACGCCCCGGCCGGGGGCGGCGGCGAACTCCGCGGCGGGCGCGATCGGCAGTCCGCGGGCGCGGGCGCCTTGCACGACTGCGGCGGCCAGCGGGTGCTCGCTGGGGTTCTCGGCCGCGGCGGCCAGTGCCAGCAACCCGTTCTCGTCCAGCGGGCCGCCGGCCAGCGGGCGTACGTCGGCCAGGCGGGGCGAGCCCTCGGTCAGCGTCCCCGTCTTGTCCAGGGCGACGCGGTCGCACAGCGCAAGCCGTTCCAGCGCGCGGGCGGACTTGACCAGCACGCCGTGGCGTCCGGCGTTGGCGATCGCCGCGAGCATCGGCGGCATGGTGGCCAGGACCAGCGCGCAGGGGGAGGCCACGATCATGAAGGTCATCGCACGCATCAGGGTCGGCTCCAGGGCGGCGCCCCATAGCAGCGGCACCGCGAACAGGGCCACGGTGGCGGCGACCATGCCGATCGAGTAGCGCTGCTCGACCTTCTCGATGAACAGCTGAGTTCCGGCCTTGGTGCGGGTGGCTTCCTCGACCATGGCGACGATGCGCGCGATCACCGAGTCGCCGGGGTCGCGCTCGACCTCGACCCGCAGCATCCCGGTGCCGTTGACCGTGCCCGCGAAGACCTCGTCGCCGACCTCCTTGGCCTTGGGCAAGGGCTCCCCGGTGACGGAGGCCTGGTCGACCTCGCCGGCGCCCTCGATCACGCGCCCGTCGGCGCCCACCCGCTCACCGGGGCGTACCGCGATCACCTCGCCCGGGCGCAGATCTGCGGCCGGCACGACCTCTTCGGCGCCGTCGGCGCGAACCCGGCTCGCGCGGTGCGGGGTCAGATCGAGCAGGGCCCGCACCGAGTCCGCGGTGCGGGCGTCGGCCACGGCCTCAAGCGCGCCCGAGGTGGCGAAGATGACGATGAGCAGCGCGCCGTCCAGCACCTGGCCGATCCCGGCGGCGCCCAGCGCAGCGGCGACCATGAGCAGGTCGACGTCCAGGCGCTTCTCGCGCAGCGCGCGCAGCCCTTCCAGGGCGGGCTCCCACCCTCCGGCCGCGTAGGTGAGCGCGTACAGCGGCGCCCAGGTCCAGGCGGGCGCGCCGAGCAGGTCCAGCGGGAGCGCGGCGGCGAAGAGCGCGAGCGCGGCGGCGGCCCAGCGCACCTCCGCCGGAGCGAACATCCGGGCGAGCCGCCCCGGCGCGCGGCCGGTACCGGGCACGGGCGGGGAGAGCACAGCGGTCACGGCGGGTTCCTTCCAGGCGGACGGCGGGACCGGCGCGTCCACCTTACAGGAATACATGAACATCAATTCAAGTGTTCATTGGTCCGGTCGGTAGACTGTCCGCATGGGTCACCGAGTCACCACCCCCGCTGAGGCCGTTCCCCGCACCCGGCTGGACACGGTCGACGCCGAGCAGGTGGCCACCACCCTCCAGGCCCTGGCGACCCCTTCACGGCTGCTGATCCTCGCCCGCCTGCGCGAGGGCCCGCTGCCGGCCACGGCCCTGGCCGCCGAGGTCGGGCTGGAGCAGTCGGCCTGCTCCCACCAGCTGCGCCTGCTGCGCAACCTGGGGCTGGTCGTGGGCACGCGCCGAGGCCGGTCGGTCGTCTACGCCCTGCACGACGACCATGTGGCCGCGCTGCTGGACCACGCCCTCTACCACGTCGAACACCTGCGCCTCGGGGGCGGCGGCGTCGACGCCGCGCCCGGCGCAGAGGAACGAGTCGCCGGCCTGCCCGAGGAGGGCGCCGAGACCGTCCGCTGAGCGGCCGGACCCCTCCGGCCGACCGGCGCCGCTTCGCACGCCCGGCACCAGGGCGCCGACGCGCCGGGCGGCGCGGGTTCGGGGCGCCGGGATGCGGTGTTGACCGGGGGGCTCGCGGGCCGGTCAGCCGCGTCGCAGCACCCACTGCAGGGCGCTCAGCGGGCGTCCGCTGAGGCTGGTCGACTCCGTCCGACGGGCCTCCACGACCTCGCATCCCGAAAAGAGCGACTCCAGGTGCGCGGGCTCGTGGTGGCGGAACACGCCGCCGTCGGGGTTGGTGAAGACTCCGTGGACGGGGTGGGAGGAGGCCGCATAGGAGGCGCGGTAGTGCTCGCTGTCCTGCAATGGGTAGTCGCACAGGAACACCAGGCCGCCGGGCGCGCACAGCCGCTCGACCTCGGCGGCGACGAGGCGCTGCTCGCCGTCGTCGGGGACGACCGCGAGCACGGAGACGAGCAGGACGGCGTCGAACGCACCGTCGGGGTGCACCAGGGGCAGGCGGGGCGCGTGTTCCAGTCGCAGGTCCGGCGACTCACGGCGACCGCGCGCGATGAGCGCCGCCGAGGGGTCCGCGCCGACGGTGTTGCAAAAGCCTGCGCGTGCGAGCTCGCGCATGGCACGCCCGTAGCCGCACCCGAAGTCCAGGATGCGCGCCCCCTGGTCCAGGTGCGCGGCGATGGCCTGGAGCGGAACGGGATACGTGAAGGCCTTGGCGGCTCCCGGCCCCTCCCAGTAGGCGCTGACCACGGCCTGCCTCCTCCCCGACCGGTCCTCGCGCTCCGCGCGGCCCGCGGAGCGGCCGGTCGGCACGACTATGCCACCGAATCGGCGCGCGGTGGAGCGGCCGCAGGTCCCCGGAGGCCTCGGGCGCGCCGGCGGACGCGAGGCGGTGTGCAGCCGACCGGACATCGGATGGGCGAGCGCAGGGGATCGAGCGCGGGTCGGCCGCACACCCCCGGGAGTCACGCGCCCAGGTAGGCCAGTACCGCGCGGACCCGGCGGTGGCCGGTGTCGCCGTCGGCGAGGTCGAGCTTGGCGAAGATGCGGCCGATGTGCTTGTGGACCGCGCCCTCGGTCACCACCATGCGGCCGGCGATCGCGGTGTTGTCCAGGCCTTCGGCCATCAGCGCCAGCACCTCCCGCTCGCGCGGGGTGAGCCGGGCCAAGGGGCGCTCCCGGCGGGTCAGGAGCTGGCCCACGACCTCGGGGTCCATCGCCGTCCCGCCCGCCGCGACCCGCGCCAGTGCGTCGAGGAACTCCTCCACGCGGGCGACGCGGTCCTTGAGCAGGTAGCCGACGCCGCGGGCGCCGTCGGCGAACAGCTCGGACGCGTAGACCTCCTCGACGTACTGGGAGAACACGAGCACGGGCAGCCCCGGTCGGGCGCGGCGCGCGGCGATCGCGGCGCGCAGGCCCTCCTCGCGGAAGTCCGGGGGCAGCCGCACATCGGCGATCAGCACGTCGGGGGAGTGCTCGTCCACGGCGTCCAGCAGCCCCCCGGCGTCGCCGAGGACGGCGGCCACCTCGTGGCCCCCGGTCTCCAGCAGCAGCTTCAGCCCTTCGGCGAGGATGGTGTTGTCCTCGACGATCACGACTCGCACGGCAGCTCCACAGTGATCCTGGTCGGACCGCCCGCGGGGCTGGTTACCGACGTCGTACCGTCCAGTGCCGCCACACGGCGGCGGATACCGCTGAGGCCGGTGCCTCCGGACGCTCGGGCGCGGGCCGCGCCGTCCGGACCGGCTGCGACGAGCGCGTCCTCGGCCCCGCCGACGCCGTCGTCGGAGACCTCCACGACCAGTGCGGCCCCCGCGCGGTCGACGCGCACCGCGGCGGCGGACGCCTGCGCGTGCTTGGCGGTGTTGGTGAGCGCCTCGGCGACCACGAAGTACGCCGCGGCCTGCACCGAAGCGGGCACCACACCGAGCTCGCCCGTCTCGACGCGTGTGGGCACGGCGCATCGGGCGCCGAGTGCCGCGACGGCTCCGTCGAGGCCCCGGTCGGCGAGGATGGGCGGGTAGACGGTGCGGATGACGTCGCGCAGCTCGGTCATCGCCTCCTCAGCGCGGCCGCGGATCTGGCCCAGAAGCTCGGCGGCCCGGTCGGGGTCCCTGGACAGCAGCTGCTCGGCGACGCCCACGCGCATGGCCAGCTCGACCAGCCGCGCCTGGGTGCCGTCGTGCAGGTCCCGCTCGATGCGGCGCAGCTCGTCGCCGTGGGCCTTCAGCGCCTCGGCGCGGGTGTGGGACAGCTCCTCGACGCGCCGGCTCAGGCGTGCGGCCTCGATCTCGGCGGGCGAAGGCGACAGCAGCCGGTCCATCAGGCGGGCGTATCCCCCGGCGACGACCCGGCTCCCCCAGAAGAAGAGCGCCGCGTAGACCACCGCCTCGGTCACTCCGCCGAGGAGGACCGACGTCCAGTCGGTGGCCTCGAACCACAGGAACGTGGGGCGCTCGGGGGTGCCCCACCACACGGCCGTCTCCAGCAGCGTGGCGGGCAGCCCCACCGCGGCCATCACACCGACCACACCGGCGAACGTGCCCACGAGCGCGTGCACGAGCAGTCCGCGCAGGGCGCGCCGCGTCGCCGGCTCGCCCGCCAGTGCGAGCAGCCGGCGCGGTTCCGGGGAGGGCGGCGCCGCAGGAATGGGTGCGGCACCGAGCAGGCGCAGGGACCGGCGGTGCTCCCACTCCGCACACCGGCGCACGGCGGAGAGCAGTGGGGGCAGCACGAAGAGTCCTGCACCCAGCGGCACGAGGACGGTGCCCAGCAGCAGCAGCGGCAGGAGCACCAGCGCCGCGATGCCGGTCGGGAACGAGGCCAGCAGGAAGAGCGTCGCGCGCCCGCTGCCGAGCAACCGTTCGGTGTTCATAGTGCGACCTTCCGACTCCCTGCCCTGCGCCCGCGGAGGCCCGGCACGCCCTCTGATTCAACCGCAACCGCATGTACGGCGGCTGTCCAGCCAACTGGACAACATGGGGTCCACGCTGCTTCATCCCGGCAGCGGTCGCCCGCGGAGCGACACGCAACCGCCGACGGGTACCCGGCGGCGCGTCCCTGAACGGCACGGGCCGGTCGCGGCGACGGATGCGCGACGGCTCCCCTCCGCGGGTGAGCTGGGAGCGGAGACCCGCCGGACGGCGGCGGACCGGAAGCGGCCCTGCCGCTGTCAGCGGCCGGCCGAGGTCGTATCCGGGCGGCTGTCAGCCACGGGCCGGCGGTCGACGCGGTAGACGTGGTGCAGCGGTTCGTCGATCGGGTTGTCGGGCTCCATGGCGCCGCTGGCCACGCGCTGCAGTCCGGCCTTCTCCAAAGCGCGCCACGAGGCCGTGTTGGCGGCGACGACGGCGACCATGACTGCCGGCGCCTCCGGGCAGTCGTGCCACGTCTTGTCGATGAACGCCCTGATCATCCTGGTGCCGATTCCGCGCCCCACCCGGTCGGGCGGCCCGATCAGGTAGTCGATCACCACTGCGCCCGCAGGTACGGCGGTGATGGCGGACAGTGAGGCGAGCTCCTCCGGGTAGTCGGTCGGCCGCGACCGCTGGACCAGGCCCACGGGGTCGCCCCCGAGCAGCGCGAGCCAGTCCTGCGAGGGCTCCGTGCCGCGAGCTGCGGGGCCGAAGTCGCGTTCCACCGCCTCAACCGAGGTCTCGTGGTTCCACCACCGGGACACGTGCGGCTGCGCCAGCCACTCGCACAGCAGCGGGAAGTCCTGCGGGCCGATCCGGCGCCAGGTGAACATCGTGCCCCCAAGGGGTCGTGGGTGACCCGAGCATACGCCGACCGGTCGGCCCCCGTGCCGGCCCGGTCGGCACCGGTCGAACGGGCGCGGCCGCCCCCGGTCAGCCCTGCGTGTCGGCCTCCGGCGGCGCGTGCCGCGCATCCCCGCCGCCGAGCACCTCGAACACCGGATGGTCGGCCAGGTCGGCGGCGAACTCGCGGACGGGGGAGCCGGGCGGGGTGCGCAGCCACCGGCCGCGGGCGACCTCGTCGGCGAACACCTTCAGCGCCGCGTGGGCGTCCTCGCCGTCGGCCTCGACCAGCCGGACGGCCTCGCTCCGGCCGCGTCCGCGCAGCGTCCCCGCGCCGTCGGCGCGTGCGTTGGCGACCCATGCGGCGGCGCTGCTGCTCGCGACCAGCCACCGCCGCCCTCCCCACCGGACCGGACTGACCGGAGTGGAGCGCAGGGCTCCCGACGTCCGTCCGACCAGGGTCAGCACGTGCGCGCGCCCCACGGGGAGGCCGAGCCGCACCGCCGACCGGACGACGGCGTTGAGGGCGCGCACGCCTGCCGTAGCGCGGAACGCGTGGCTCATCAGCGGCCTCCTGAGGTGCACCGGACTGCCTGCCGGGCCGATGCTAGCCGCTCGCCGGCTCGCGGGGGCGGCGCTGTCCCGAAGAGGACACCGCACCGCCCCGCCGCGGGGCCGGGCAGGCCCGCCGGGGCGGAACGGCGTCGCCGGACGCGGTTCGGCGTCGGAGGTTCGGAGGCATCGGAGGCGTGGCGCAGGCGTCCCGACCCCGGACGTTCAGTCTCCACCGCAGCGGGAGCAGCCGGGCCGCACGTGCAGGCATCCCCGGTCGCCCGAGCCAGGAACGCTGTCGCGGGTGTTGCCAACCGGAACTCGCCAACGTATATTCGTAAGCGAGTAATCGTAAACGAGGAACACCCATGGCAAACCGCCGCAAAGTAGGAAACCTGCTCGCTCTCGCCGTCCTTTCCGTCGTCGTCCAGCGGCCGATGCACCCTTACGAGGTCGCCTCGGTGCTGCGCGCCCGCAGCAAGGATGACGACATGGAGATCAAGTGGGGCTCCCTCTACACCGTCGTGCGGAACCTGGCCAAGCACGGGTTCGTGGAGGCGGTGGAGAGCGAGCGCGCGGGCGCCCGCCCGGAGCGCACGGTCTACCGGATCACCGACGCCGGCCGGGCGGAGCTGGTCGACTGGGCCGCCGAGCTGGTCTCGACGCCGCAGCCGGAGCGCCCGCGCTTCAAGGCCGGCCTGTCCGTGCTCGCGGCCCTGGAACCCGAGGAGGCCCTGACGATGCTCCGGCGCCGGCTCGACGCCCTCGACAGGGGCAACGCGTCCCTGCGCGAGGAGCTCGACCGGAACCGGGGTGACGTGCCGCGGCTGTTCCTCGTCGAAGACGAGTACGAGATCGCCGTCCGCGAGGCCGAGGCCGACTGGGTCCGCTCGTTCGTCGGCGAACTGTCCTCCGGGAGCTTCCCCGGCTTGGGGGAGTGGGCCAGGTGGCACTCGACGGGCGAGGCGCCCTCCGGAGTCGCCGAGCTCGCAGAAGCGGAAGGGGAGGCAGACCGATAGGGAGAACGGCCCCGGCGGAGGTGTTGCAGCACCGCCGCCGGGGCCGGGCACTCGAACCGCACCCGGTGGAAGCGAGTCCGGTCGCGATGTGGCAAGCGCAGCATATCCGGCTCACCTCACCGGACGCGGTTCGGAGCAGACCGAACACAGAGGGCACGGGCACCGCCCGCTGCCTCGGAGAGTCCTGAGGAGTGTCATGTCCAGTACGAGAACCGCCCTGGTGGTCGGCGGGGGCATCGCCGGCCCCGTCGCGGCGCTGGCGCTGCAGAAAGCGGGCGTCGAGGCGACCGTCTACGAGGCCTACGCCTCCACCGCCGACGGCGTCGGAGGCAGCCTCGCGATCGCCCCCAACGGCCAGGAGGCGCTGGAGGTGGTCGGCGCCCGCGCCGCCGCGGAAGCCGGCTCGATCCCGCTCCACAGCTCGGCGCTGTCGTTCGGCGGGCGGGAGGTCGAGCTGCCGCAGCTGGCCGGACTGCCGCCGATGCGGCTCGTGCGCCGCGGCGAGCTGTACCGCGCGCTGCACGATCTGGCGACGTCGCAAGGAGTCCGAACAGAGTACGGCAAGCGCCTGGTCGGGGCCGAGGAGGACGCCGGCGGTGTGACGGCGCGTTTCGCCGACGGCACCTCGGCGCGCGCCGATGTGCTCATCGGCGCGGACGGCGTCCACTCGGTGGTACGCAAGCTGATCGATCCCGGCGCGCCCGACCCGGGCTACACCGGCGTCCTGGGCTTCGAGGGTGTTGCCGACCACCGGGTGCGGCGTGAACCCGGATCCCAGACCTTCACCTTCGGGAGGCGGGCCTACTACCTCTACTGGCCCCGCCCCGACGGCCGCACCGGCTGGGGCGCGAACCTGCCGCAGGACAAGCCGATGCCCCTGGCGGCGGCGCGCGAGGTTCCCGCCGAGGAGTGGCTGCGGCTGCTGCGTGAGACCTACGGCGACGACGACCCGGGCGGCGACCTGATGCGCAGCACTCCCGCCGAGAACCTGCAGGTCAGCGGGTCGCTCCACATCCTGCCGCACGTGCCGCGCTGGCACACCGGGCGCATGGTGCTGGTGGGTGACGCGGTGCACGCGCCCTCCAACAGCTCAGGGCAGGGTGCGTCGCTGGCGGTCGAGAGCGCGGTTGAGCTCGCCCGCTGCCTGCGCGACATCCCCGACCCCAGCAGCGCGTTCGACGCCTACGAGCGCAGCCGTCGGCCGCGGGTGGAGAAGGTGGCCGCCCGCGCGGCCAAGACGAACACGCTCAAGGCGCCCGGCCCCGTCGCCCGGGTGCTGACGCCCGTGCTGATGCGGGTGCTGCTCAAGACCGCGCTCGATCCGGAGAAGGCGTTCGGTGCCGAGCAGCGGTACCGGATCGACTGGGACGCTCCGGTGCGGGCGGCCGAGTCAGCCGCAACCTGAGGCACATCACCGTCGATCTTGTAGCTATCGTCACTGGAAATCGTTTTTCTTCACGATAGCTACAAGATCAGCGGGGGTGGGGCGGTGTCAGGCGTCGGCGTCGGTGCCGCCGGCCAGGAGCGGCTCCAGGATCAGGTTCGGGTTGTCGCGCTTGATCACGCGCAGCCGGTACTTGTTGTGGACCAGGACCAGCAGCTCGCCGTCGGAACGGCGCTTGAGGACCTCGGCTCCCGACAGCGCGTGCGCGGTCGGGGCCGAGTCGGCGTCGGTGCGCCGCGCCAGCGAGTACTCCAGGTGCGCCAGTTCGACCGGGGCGTTGAACTCCTCGGCCATGCGGTGGGAGACCACGTCGAACTGCAGGGGGCCCACGGCCGCCAGCACGGGCGCCTGCTCGCCGCGCACATCCGAGGTCAGCACCTGCACCACGCCCTCGGCGTCCAGCTGGGCGATCCCGCGCTGGAACTGCTTGTAGCGACCGGAGTCCTTGGCCCGGCACACGGCGAAGTGCTCCGGCGAGAAGCTGGGGATCGGCGCGAACTCCACCTTCGGCCCCGAGTAGAGGGTGTCGCCCACGCTCAGCGCGGCGGCGTTGACCAGCGCGATGACGTCGCCGGGGTAGGCCGACTCGATCGTGGAGCGCTCGCTGCCGAACACCGCCTGGGTGTACTTGGTCGCGAACGGGCGCCCGGTCGCGCCGTGGGTGAGCACCATGCCGCGGTCGAAGCGGCCCGAGGAGATGCGCAGGAACGCCATCCGGTCGCGGTGGGCCTTGTCCATGTTGGCCTGCATCTTGAACACCTGGCCGGAGAACGGCGCGCCGACGGGCCGCCGCTCGCCGAGCACGTCGACGGGGTCCTCGGGCGCCGGCGCCAGCTTCACAAGCGTCTCCAGCAGCTGGGAGACGCCGAAGTTGGGCAGAGCGGCGCCGAAGAGCACCGGCGAGGACTCCCCGGCGAGGAACGACTTCTCGTCGTAATGCGCCTCGATCTCGCCGAGCAGTTCGATCTCCTCCTGGGCTTGGCCCCACTCCTCGCCCTCGGCCCGGGCCGCCTGCTCGGCGTCCATCCGCTCCTCGACGGCGCGGGTGGCGCCGCCGGGGGTGCGGGTGAGCTTGGTGTAGGTGCCGTCGGAGCGGTCGATGAGCCCGCGGAAGTCGCCGGCGATGCCCACGGGCCAGTTCAGCGGGGTGGGGCGCAGGCCGATGCGCTGCTCGATCTCGTCCAGCAGCTCCAGGGGTTCGCGGCCGGGCCGGTCCCACTTGTTGACGAAGGTGATCACCGGCATGTTGCGGGCGCGGCAGACGTCGAACAGCTTCAGGGTCTGGGGTTCCAGGCCCTTGGCCGAGTCCAGCAGCATGATCGCGCAGTCCACCGCCGAGAGCACCCGGTAGGTGTCCTCGGAGAAGTCGGCGTGGCCGGGGGTGTCGAGGAGGTTGAACACGCAGTCGCCGTAGTCGATGCGCAGTGCCGCGGACGTGATCGAGATGCCGCGGGACTGCTCCATCTCCATCCAGTCGGAGGTGACGCCGCGCCGCTCGCCCTTGCCGTGCACGGCGCCGGCCGAGGTGATGGCAGCGGCGTGCAGGGCCAGCGCCTCGGTGAGGGTGGACTTGCCCGCGTCGGGGTGGGAGATCACCGCGAAGGTGCGCCGCCGCGCGGCCTGGTCGGTGACCTCCGCGGTGGCCTTCGCGTCGCTGTCTGTGGCCGTGGTATTCAACGCTGCTGCTCGTTCCTCACCTGTCGCCGGTCGGTGCGAGGTGCGTGCGCCGCTGGTCGCTCAACCGCTCGGCGAACTCCTCGGCCCTTGCCAACTGCCCGCGCAGCGCGCGGCATCGCTCGTCGGCGGCCTGCTCGAAGGCGTCCAGCCGGGCGGCGAGTCGCGCCCGCCGGTCCTCGTCCAGGCCCGGCTCGGCGAGGCTGTCCAGGACTTCCAGCAGGTCGCGGGTCTCCTCCAGGCTGAAGTCGAGCGGTTTCATCCGCTTGATCAGCAGCAGTCGGTCGAGGTCGGCCTCGGTGTAGAGCCGGAACCCGCCGCGTGAGCGGGCCGAGGGTTCGACCAGCCCGACCTCGCCGTAGTAGCGGATGGTTCGCAGCGACAGGCCCGTGCGCTGGGCGACCTGGCCGATCTGCATGTGCTCGGCGCCCATCCACGCACCTCCTGGCTACAACTCTACCCTCACGTGAGAAACGCGGGCCCGGCCGAACCGCCGTTCCGCCGTCGAGCGTAGCCCTCCTGCGCTCCCCGGGCGCCGCGGACCGCCGGTCCCGAGTGCCCCGCTACACGGACGCGGGACCGACCCTCCGTCCACCGCCCGCGCGGCTCCCGCGCGGGCGGTGCCGAAGTCACGCGGGAGCCGGTCCGGTGGAGTCGCGGATGACCAGGTGGGAGGGCAGCACTACGCGGCGGGGGCCGTCCTCGGCGGCGCGGGCCGAGGCCTTGTTCAGCAGGATCTCCACGGCGGCGCGGCCGGCCTCCTCCTGGGGGCCGGCGAGCGTGGTCAGGGCGGGCACGCAGAAGTCGGCGCCGAAGATGTCGTCGTAGCCCGCCACGCTGATCCGGTCGGGCACGGACACGCCGCGCTCGGCCAGCCGCCGCAGTATCCCGATCGCCAGCAGGTCGTTGTGGGCGACGACGGCCGTCGCGCCCGAGACCAGCGCCGCGTCGGCGGCCGCCCCGCCGCCCGCGACCTGCGGTGGGAACGGGCCCAGCCGGGTCGCGGCCATCCCCCGCTCTTCCGCCCCCGCGCTCAGCGCCCGCCAGCGCTCGCCCGCGAGCCACGAGCCGTGCGGGCCCGACAGGTAGACCAGCGAGCGGTGCCCCAGAGAGGCGAGGTGGTCCACGAGCTGCCTGCTGCCCGAGGCGTTGTCTATGACGACGCCGGGCAGCCCGTCGACCTCGCGGTCGATGAGGGCCAGGTTGTGCTCGCGTGCGAGGTCGGCGGTGGTGGCGTCGGGCATGCGGCTCGACGCCAGCACGAAGCCGTCGACCGAGCGGGCCAGGCGCTCGATCTTGTCGCGCTCGGTGTCGCCGGACTCGTCGGTGAACCCCAGGATGAACGTGATGTCCGCGGCCGTCGCGCGGCGCTCCGCACCGCGGATGGTGCCGAAGAAGTGCGGGTTGGCGATGTCGGGCACAAGCATCGCCACCGTCGCCGTGCGGCCCGACTGCAGGGCGGTGGCCAGCGGGTTGGGGTGGTAGCCGAGGCGCTCGGCCACCGCCAGCACGTGCCGGCGGGTGGCCGCGTTGACCCGGCGCGGGTTGCCGAAGGTGCGGGAGACCGTCGAGGCGGCGACACCGGCTTCACGGGCGACGTCGTAGACGGTCGTGCGCTTGGGGGTGGTCATGATGCGTCTGTTGTACGCGGAATGACAACATTTGGCAATCGCTTGTCATGCAATGTGGCGGAAACCTAGGGTTCACACAATCCGCGCTGCGGACCGGCGTCGACCGGTCTGAGCAGCGCTGTCGTTGTCCTCGTCGAGTGGAGCCCCGGATGTCCGACACCTCCGAAGGAACCGGCGAAGGGCCGCCGCCGCGGTCCCGCCCGGCGGCGGTGCGGTGGCTGGAGACCGCGGAACTTGCCGTGGGGGTAGCGCTCCTGGCCCTGATCCTCGTCCTGATGCTGACCCAGGCCCTCCAGCGCCACCTGCCGGTGACCGGATGGGTGTGGACCGGCGAGCTGGCCCGCCTGGGCCTGGTGTGGCTGGCGTTCTCGCTGGCGGGCTACCTGCTCGGCCGCGATGAGCACATCGCCCTCAAGCTTGTCGACTTCGCGCCGTCGGCGTGGGTCCGCCGCGGGGTGTGGGTCGTGGCCAACCTGGTGGTCGCCGCCGTCTGTGCGGCGTTCACCGCCGAGGCCGCCGAGCTGGTCTTCGGCGGCTCGCCGATGACGACCCCCGCACTCGGCATTCCCATGTCCTTCGTGTACGCGATCCCGCTGGTCGGGCTGGCGCTCGCCGCGCTGCGCGCCGCCGCCAACGCGTTCCTGCCAGGCCCGCCCGCCGAGCCGCTGCCCGCCGACACCGACACCGACGCCGACACCGGGGAGGCCGACCGATGAGCGCGACGCTGGTCGTCTGCGGGATCCTGCTCCTGCTCGTACTGCGGGTGCCCATCGCATTCGCCATCCTCGGCCCCTGCATCGCCTACATGGCGCTGACCGACCAGTCCACCGGGCTGAGCCTGCGCACGGCCGCGCAGGAGATCGACAGCTTTCCGCTGCTGGCCGTGCCGCTGTTCATCCTCGTCGGGGTGACCGCCAACCACACGGGTATCGCCGACCGGATCTTCGCGTTCGCCCAGGTGCTCTTCGGCCGGGTCCGCGCCGGGCTGGGCTACGTCAACATCGGCGTCAGCGTCGGCTTCTCCTGGATGAGCGGCAGTGCACTGGCCGACGTCGCCGGCGTGGGCAAGATGACCGTCCCCGCGATGACGAGCCGCGGCTACTCCCGCCGCTTCTCGCTCGGCCTCTCAGCGGCGTCGAGCCTGATCGGACCGGTGATGCCGCCGAGCATCCCGGCCATCGTCTACGCCTCGGTGGCGGCCGTCTCCACCGCCGCCCTGTTCGCCGCCGCCGTCGTCCCGGCGCTGCTGATCGCGGCGGGACTCGCGGTCGCGGTCTTCATCTGGGGGCGCCGCCAGCCCCACCTGGCCGGGCGCCGCCCCGAACCCGGCGAGGTTCGCGGCGCCGTGCTGCGCGTGATCGGCCCCCTCGGCGCGCCGGTGATCCTGCTCGGCGGCATCCTCAGCGGCCTGTTCACCCCCACCGAGGCCGCCGCCGTCGGCGCCGCATACGTGTTCTTCCTCGGGTTCTGCTACCGGGAGCTGGGCCTCAAGGCGCTGTGGCGGATCGCGGTGGAGACCGCCACGACCGCGGCGTCCATCGCGATCATCCTGGCGGCGTCCGGCCTGCTCGGCTGGATCCTCGCCCGCGAGCAGGTACCCCAGGCCCTGGCGACGTTCCTGCTCGGGTTCACCGACAGCCCGGTGGTCTTCCTGCTGTTGGTCAACGTCGCGCTGATCCTCATCGGCACGGTGCTGGAGCCCGTCGCCGCGCTGGTGATCACCGTTCCGGTGCTCCTGCCCGTGGCGGTGCAGTTCGGCGTGGACCCGGTGCACTTCGGCGTCATCACCATCGTCAACCTGATGATCGGCCTGCTCACCCCGCCCATCGGGGGAGTGCTGTTCGTCCTCGGCTCGGCGACCCGCACCCCGATGCAGGAGGTGTTCCGGGGCACGGCCCCGTTCCTCCTCCCGCTCATCGCGGTCCTCGCCCTGCTCACCGCCGCACCGGACCTGGTGCTGTTCCTGCCCGGATACCTGGGCCTGTAGCCCGTCTGCCCCCGACCCGGACCCGACCCGTCCGGCCGAAAAGCGCCCTACCCCGTACCGCACACCCAGCGCCGCCGGAAGCGGCGCCATCCCCCGAGGACCCCCTTAGGAGGCGTTCGATGCGCACCACCCTTCGCTGGGCGGCCGTCCTGCCGGTAGCCGCCCTGACCCTCGCCGGCTGCGGCTCCGGCGGCGAGTCCGCCGACGACGGACTCACCCTCTCCTTCGCCAACAGCTACGCCCAGGACCACCCGCACACCCGCTGCGGCATCGACGTCGTCGCCGAGAAGGTCGAGAAGGCCGACGTGGGCATGACCGTCGACACCTTCCCCAACAGCCAGCTCGGCGGCAACACCGAGACCTTCGCCTCGGTGATGTCCGGCGACATCGACATGGACGTCCAGGGCTCGGCGGCGCTCGGCTCGACCTACGAGCCGATCGGCGTGTTCGACGCCGCCTACGCCTTCGACGACGCCGACCACCTGTTCGACTTCTTCGACTCCGACGCCTCGGAGAAGATCAAGACAGACTTCGAGGAGGCCACCGGCGCCAAGATCCTGGACGTCTGGTACTTCGGCGACCGGCACTTCACCGCGAACACGGCCATCCGCAAGCCCGCCGACCTCGACGGCCTGCGGATGCGGTTCCCCGACTCCCCGATCTACCTGCAGAACGCCAAGGCTCTGGGCGCCGACGCGACCACCGTGGCCTTCGAGGAGGTCTACCTGGCCCTGCAGCAGGGCACCGCCGACGGCCAGGAGAACCCCATCCCCACCATCCACAGCGACAACTTCGACGAGGTCCAGTCGCACATCAGCCTCACGAGCCACCAGATCGGCTCGCAGATGATCGTCGTATCCGGCAAGACGTGGCAGAAGCTCTCCGCCAAGCAGCAGGAGGCCCTGCAGACGGCGGTCAGCGAGACGCGCGCGCAGAACCGCGAGTGCATCGAGAAGGCCGAGGCCGAGATCGTCGACGAGTGGAAGGCCAACGGGACGATCGAGATCGTCGACGACGTCGACACCGAGGCGTTCCGCTCCCAGGCCAGGGACTACTTCCAGAAGAACCTCGAAGGCGACTCGCTGGCGCTCTACCAGGCCTTCCAAGAGGCGCGGTAACCGGCGCGCAGCGGGCCCGAAGGACGACGGAGCGGAGAGCAACCGACATGCGGCGCAGTATCGCCACCGTATCGCTCAGCGGCACCCTGGAGGAGAAGCTGCGGGCGGCCGCGGCAGCGGGGTTCGACGGGGTCGAGGTCTTCGAGAACGACCTCGTCGCCTCCCCGCTGCCCCCGCGCGAGGTCCGCGCGGCGGCGGCCGAGCTCGGCCTGGGCATCGACCTCTACCAGCCGTTCCGCGACTTCGAGGGCGTCGACGACGCCGGGCTCGAACGGAACCTGCGCCGGGCCGAGGCCAAGTTCGAGCTGATGCTGGAACTCGGCGCGGACACGCTGCTGGTCTGCTCGAACGCCTCGCCGGCGGCCCTCGGCGGCGACGCCCGGGCGGCGGCCCAGCTGCGCCGCCTCGCCGAGGCCGCCGCGCCCTACGGCGTGCGCATCGCCTATGAGGCGCTGGCCTGGGGCCGCCGAGTCGACACCTACGAGCACTCCTGGCGCCTGGTCGCCGAGGCCGACCACCCGTCGCTGGGGGTGTGCCTGGACAGCTTCCACATCCTGTCCAAGGGCGGAGATCCCGCCGGAATACGCGGCATCCCCGGCGAGAAGATCTTCTTCCTGCAGTTGGCCGACGCCCCCTACATGGCCATGGACCTGCTGCAGTGGAGCCGGCACTACCGGTGCTTCCCCGGCCAGGGCGCCTTCGACCTGACCGGTTTCACCCGGCAGGTGCTCGCGGCCGGGTACACCGGGCCGCTGTCGCTGGAGGTGTTCAACGACGTCTTCCGCGCAGCCGACCCCCACCGCACCGCCGCCGACGCGATGCGCTCGCTGTCGGTGCTGGAGGACGCGCTCGCCCGCGAGCGGGCGGCCGAGCGCGTCGACGGGGAGCCCGGGGCCGACGGCGCACGGCCCCGGGTCTCCCTGACCCGCCTGCCCGACCCGCCCGACGACGCCGGGTACGCCTTCGTCGAGGTCGCCGCGCAGGAGGAGGGGGAGGAGGGCGGCGCCGAGCGCGTGCGCGCCGTGCTCGCCGCGCTCGGATTCGCCCACACCCGCGACCACCGGTCCAAGCCCGTCCAGCTGTGGAGCAGCGGCGGTGTCCGCGTGCTGCTCAACTCCACCGACCCGCGCCTGGGCCACACCTGGGACGGCGACGCGGCCGTCACCGCCCTCGGTGTGGAGGTCGCCGACCCCGGGCGCGCGGCCCAGCGGGCCGAGCGCCTGCTCGCCCCGACGCTGCCGCGCCGGCGCGACCCGGCCGAGTCGCGGCTGAACGCGGTCGCGGCCCCCGACGGCACAGCCGTGTTCTTCTGCCCCGGCAGCCGGGAGGGCCGGGAGTGGCTCGCCGACTTCGGCGCCGCGGCGGTGCGCGACCGGCACCCCGGCGACGACGGGGCGCCACTGTCGGCCATCGACCACGTTGGCCTGTTCCAGCCCTTCGACCACTTCGACGAAGCCTCGCTGTTCTACCGCTCGGTGCTGGGCCTGACCCCCGAGGAGAGCCTGGAGGTGGCGGCACCCGACGGGCTCGTGCGGAGCCGGGCGCTGGCCGGCGGCGACGACGGCGGGCTGCGCATCGCGCTCAACGTGTCGGTGCTGGGCCGCGGTGCGCACTCGGATGCGGCCGGCGGAGCCCAGCACGCCGCATTCGCCTGCGACGACGTGTTCGCGGCGGCCGAGGCGATGCGCGCCGCCGGCGTCGCCCCGCTGCCGATACCCGACAACTACTACGACGACCTCGCCGCCCGAACCGATCTCGCGCCCGCGGTGCGTGAGCGGATGCGCACCAATGGGATCCTCTACGACCGCTCGGCCGCCGGAGGCGAGTTCTTCCACTTCTACACGCCGATGCTGGACAACCGGCTGTTCTTCGAGGTGGTGCAGCGCACGGGCGGCTACCGCGGCTACGGTGCCGCCAACGCCGCCGTCCGCATGGCCGCCCACCGGGCGGAGCAGGCCAGGTGACCGGCGCGATCGGCGACGAGGCGGCACTGCGGGCGGTGGGCGAGGCGCAGGCGCCCGGCGCGGACGGAGCCGAGCCCCGCGATACGGCGCCGTCCTACCTCGTCGGGCTCATCGGGGCGGGGGTCGGCCCCTCGCTGACGCCGCCCATGCACGAGCGGGAGGCGGCCGCGTCGGGGCGGCGCCTGATCTACCGCACCATCGACATCGCCGAGCTGGACCTGCCGCCCGAGTCGGTGGCCGACCTGGTGCCGGCGGCGCGGCGGCTCGGGTTCAACGGCCTGAACATCACGCATCCCTGCAAGCAGCTGGTGCTGCCCGTGTTGGACGGGCTCACCTCCGACGCCGCCGCGATCGGGGCCGTCAACACCGTGGTCTTCGACGGCGGCTCGGCCATCGGGCACAACACCGACTGGTCCGGATTCGCGCGCTCGCTGGAGCGCGGTCTGCCGCACGCGGCGCGCGAGCGGGTGGTCCTGCTGGGCGCGGGCGGAGCGGGTGCGGCCGTCGCGCACGCGCTGCTGGCCTCGGAGGTGCGCACGCTGGTCGTCGCCGACCTCGACACCGGGCGGGCGGCCGAACTGGCCGAGCGCGTCGGCCGCCGGTTCCCCGGTGCCCGCTGCGAGCCGGCCGGAGCCGACGACCCCGGCCGCCTGCTCGCCGGAGCCGACGGCCTGGTGCACGCCACCCCGGTGGGCATGGCCCACCATCCCGGCACGCCCGTCCCGCGCGAGCTGCTGCGCCCCCCGCTCTGGGTCGCCGACGTCGTCTACCGCCCGCTGCGCACCGAACTGCTGGACGACGCGGAGTCCCGGGGCTGCGCCACCCTCGACGGCGGAGCCATGGCCGTCTTCCAGGCGGCCGACGCCTTCCAGCTCTTCACCGGCACACCACCCGACCGCGACCGCATGCTCGCCCATTTCCACGAACTTCTGGCGGCGGAGTAAGCGGTCCTCGGGGCCGGAGGCCGCCCGTGCCCTCCTGTGTGGGCGGGGACGGCTTCCGCCGGGTTTCTTCCATCCTGTACGGCACGAGTTCGCGATTTCAGCGCGACAGTTCCGGAGGTGCCGACCGCACGGAGGGACGCCGGGGCCGGGCGGCCCCGGCCGAGAGGGTGAGCAGGAGCGTGTCGGCGTCGGGGGCCTCTATGAGGCCGCCGGGGGTAGCGGCCCAGTAGGACTGGGTGGCTTCGCCGAACCAGACGACGGCGCTGCGGCAGCGGGCTCGGAGGGCGGCAGCGGTGCGGTGCTCGCGGGCGAACTCGGGGGTGCGGCCGTATATGCGGTCCTGGCGGCCGGCGCGGCGGGTGCGGCACAAGGGATGGGCGCAGTCGGTGCAGGGTCGCCGGGTGGGTGGGGTGTCCGCGATGTCGGCGGGCTCGCGCGGGGGCGGCACCGGGGCGGGTGCGGGCACAGGGGGATGCATAGGTGCGAGGGTGCCGGTGCGCCTGTGGACGCGGGCGGCGGTGCGGGCGGGCGCGAGGGTAATGTCGGGCATTGATTCCGTTCCTTTCCCTTTGAAACGGGTTGTGGGATCAGGGCCCGGGAGGTGGTGGTGCACCTTCCGGGCCGCTTGCCGTCTGGTGGCAGTGAGGTCGGGCGGCAGTGGGCAGGAGTGAGCGGGGCTGCGGGTAGCCGCGGCGAACGCCGGGCTGTCGCCTCGTCCTTCAGGCGGCGGCCCAGGCGGAGCCCGCGAAGTCGTAGGCCAGGTGGAACCACACGTGGCGGTAGGTGGGCACGCCGTTGTCGCCCCAGGCGGTCGCCAGCGCGTCCACGAGGGCGAGCCCGCGTCCGGCGGTGGCGTCGGCGTCGGCGCGCAGTCCGGCGGGATTGGGCTGGAGGCGGGCGCGGTCGCGGCGGTCCCGCAGATGCGTGTCGGGCAGGCCGCCGTCGCGGCAGGTGAGCGTCAGCCCCGCGGCCGAGCGGTCCACGCGCAGCGTGAAGGTGCCGCCGGGCTCGCCGGAGCGCGTGTGCCGGACGGCGTTGCCCGCGAGTTCGGTGCCCAGGAGATCGAAGACGTAGCGGTAGTCGGGGTCCCGGTCGCGCGCGCATCCGTTGAGGAAGGCGTGGACCAGGGGGAACAGGGCCGCATCGCCCCAGAACGTGAAGGCGCGGGACCGGTAGGGCGTGCGCGGGCCGATGGTGTCGAAGTAGTGCTGCTTCTGCCGGGGGATGAGGAGAGCGAGCGGGACGGTTACGGACGGTAGCTGACTGAGGGCAGCATGAGAGGAGGGCATGGCGACTCCTTGAGGCGTGGCTAGGTGCCGACAGTGGAGGCGTGCGTGTGGCCGTTTTTCGGGACAGGGTGGATTACCGTTTGTAGGCTGACCACCGATCACACGAAGTGACGTACCGGTGACGGATCACTCACCATCGTAGTTAGAGAATCTCTGAAATCAAGCGATTTGGAGAATCTCTGTAAGTAGGCTTGGGTCATGTCACGAACCCTCAGTCCAACCGTCCGACGCCGACGGCTCGCACGCGTCCTGCGCGGGCTGCGCGAGGCTGCGGGCCTAACCCTGGACACGGCATCGAAACAGGCCGCACTTCCTCGGGCGACGCTCGGCAAGTTGGAGACAGCCGATCTCAAGCGGTTGCGGCTCACGGATCTGGATTCGCTTGCCCGGCTTTACGCCGTCGACGACAAGACGCGACTCGCAATGCACCAGCTCGCCAAGGACGCGGAGCAGCGCGGCTGGTGGTCGAAGTACAGGGATGTCTTCAGCCCTGGATCGCTGCCAGACTTCGAGGCAGAGGCGAGCGTCATCAGAACCTACGAAGCCCAAGTCGTCCCTGGATTACTCCAAACGCGTGAGTATGCGTGTGCCGTCTTCACTGGTACAAACGCGTTCGCGGAAGACGAGGTCAAGCGCCATGTAGACGCCCGGATGGAACGCCAGTACATCCTCAAGCATCCCTACCCGCCGGAGTACGCGGCCATCATCGACGAGGCAGTACTGCGCCGCCCAGCTGGCGGGCGTCAAGCGATGGTGGAGCAACTGCATCACCTGGCCGAGCTAGCGACACTCAGGCATGTCACGATCCACGTGCTCCCATTCGCCGCTGGGATGCATGCAGCAAACTTGGGCGGGTTCATGATCATGGACTTCCCGGACGATGCGGACCCCGCGATCGCCTACGCCGAAACACCAGCTTCTATTCTCTTTGTCGAGGAGGAAGAGGACATACGCCGTAATGACGCCATGTGGCGTGAAGCCCTCAACGCTTCTCTGACCGTTGCCCAGTCCATCGACTTCATCGAGGAAGTCGCCACTTCGCTAGAGAGTGACCAGTGAGACCACTGAAGTTCAGGAAGAGCAGCTACAGCGGCGCCAGCCAGAACTGCGTCGAGGTCGCCCCCATCCCGCCGTCCTTCCGGAAGAGCAGCTACAGCGCTCAGGGGCAGGAGTGTGTGGAGGTCGCCCCTATAGCCCCGTCCCCGTCCTTCCGCAAGAGCAGCTCCAGCGGCCACGATGTGAACTGCGTCGAAGTCGCCGACCTTCCCGCCGGTGCGGCGCTGCGCGACTCGAAGCATCCCGACGCCGGATACCTCGCCTTCCCCGCCGCCGAGTGGGACGCCTTCATCAGCGCTGCGCGCTCCGCCGAGCTGTAGCGCGCGCATCTCGCCGTCGCGGGTCGCCGGCGCTGTGCCGTCAGGACTCGTCGAGGCGGGCGAGGAGGCCGCCGACGCGGTCGTCCTCGGCCGCGAGGAAGGCGCCGAAGTCGTCGCCGGCGAGATAGGCGTCGTGCCAGTGGTTGTCGTTCAGCGCGTCGCGCCACTCCGGGGTGGTGCGCAGCTCATCCAGCGCGTCGATCAGCTCCTCGCGCCGCGACTCGCCGATGCCGGGCGGCGCGAGCAGTCCGCGCCAGTTGAGGAACTCCAGGTTGATGCCGAGCTCCCGCAGCGTCGGCGCGTCGATCCCGGGGATCGGGTCGGGGCCGGTCACCGCCAGCACCCGCAGCTCGCCCGCCTTGATGGCGTGGCGGTACTCGCCCGCGCCGGCCGCCGCCGCGTCCACCCGCTGCTCGATCAGCGCCGACAGCATCGCGCCGCCACCGTCGTGCCAGACGTAGTCGGTGTCGACGGCGGAGATACCCAGCCGCTCGGCCAGCAGCATCAGGGCCAGGTGGTCGGGTCCGCCGGGGCTGGAACCGCCGCCCAGACGGACCGGGACCTCCGGGTCCCGCCAGTCGTCGACCAGGTCGTCGAGAGTCTGGTACTGCGAGTCGGCGGGCACCAGCAGCACCGTGGGCGTCTGCACCATGCGCGCCAGCGGGACGGCGGAGGTGGTGCTGTACGTGTCCTGCAGGTGCGTGCGGGCGACCAGCCCCAGACCCATCTGCAGCATCAGCCGGTCGTTGCCCGCCTCGTACATCAGCCGGGCCATGCCCGCCGTGCCGGCGGCGCCGGGGAGGTTGAACACGTCGACCTCCGCGGCCAGGCCGGCGTCCTTGAGCGTGGCGGCGACCGTCCGGGCGGTCATGTCGTAGCCGCTGCCGGGCGGATTGGGCACCATGATGCGCATTTCGGACATGGGGGCGACCGGGGCGCACCCGGCCGCCCCCAGCAGCGCCGCCATCGCGGAGGCGGCGAGCCGGAGCCGCCACCGGGCACGGGTGCCCCGCGCGCGGCGGTCCGCGGCTTCGGCCCGCATCGTCGCTGCTACCTCCCCTCGGCGGCCTCGTGCCCGTCGCCGGCGTGCCCGTCGCCGGCGGACGAGGCGGAGCGCTGAGCCCCGCCGGCCTCGCCGCCGCGGCCGTCCTGTGAACCGCCGTCATCCCCGCCGGAGCCCTCCTCCGGCGGCGCCGCGCCCGAAGGCTCGGACGGCCTGCGCCGCAGCCGGGCCAGCAGGGGCCCCGCCAGCGCCAGCGCCCCGAGCGCGAGCAGCCCCGCCGAGAACGGGTTGGTGACGAACGTGGACCAGGCGCCATCGGAGATCTGCAGCGCCTGGCGCATCGACTTCTCCATCATGCCGCCGAGGATGAGGCCGAGGATCAGCGGCGCCGCGGGGAACCCGTTCTGCCGCATCACATATCCCAGCACCCCGAACCCGAGCAGCAGCCAGAGGTCGAAGACGGTGAAGCTCAGACCGTACACGCCGATGACGCAGAACACGACAACCAGGGGCAGCAGTACCGCCCGCGGGGTCTTGAGCACCTTCGCGAACAGCGGGATCAGCGGCAGGTTCAGCACGAGCAGCACGAGATTGCCGACGTACATGCTCGCGACCACGCCCCAGAACACGTCGGGGTGGTCGGAGAGCATGAGCGGGCCGGGCTGGATGCCCAGGACCAGCAGCGCGCCGAGCAGGATCGCCGTCGTCCCCGAGCCCGGGACGCCCAGCGTGAGCAGCGGGACGAACGAGCCCACCGCCGCCGCGTTGTTCGCCGACTCCGGGGCCGCGACGCCCTTGATGTTGCCGCTGCCGAACGTCGCGCCGTCGCGGGCGATGCGCTTCTCCGTCGAGTAGGCCATGAACGAGGCGATCGTGGCTCCCGCGCCGGGCAGGACGCCGACGAAGAAGCCCAGCAGCGAGCCGCGGGCCGTCGGCGGCGTCAGCGCGCCGACCTCCTGGCGGTTCAGCCGCAGGGAGGTGATGGTGCCGTCCCCGCCGCCGGTGCCGCGCCGGGCCAGCATCGCGAACACCTCGGCCAGCGCGAACACGCCCAGCGCGACGATGAGGAACTGCACGCCCTCGAACAGCTCCGGCACACCGAAGGTGAAGCGCATGGTCGCGGTCTGGGAGTCGATGCCGATGAGCGAGATGATCACCCCGACCACGGCCGCGATCAACCCCTTGGTGAGGTTCCTGCCGCCCAGCGAGACCACCGCGGTCAGGCCGAGGATCATCAGCGAGAAGTAGTCGGCGGGGCCGAAGCTGACCGCGAACTTCGCCAGCCACGGCGCGATGAGCATCAGCAGCACGACGCCGACGGTGCCGCCGGCGAACGACGCGATCGCGGCGATGGCCAGCGCCTTGCCGGCCTTGCCCCGGCGCGCCATCGGGTAGCCGTCGAAGGATGTGGCCACCGTCCCCGAGATACCCGGCGCGTTCAGCAGGATCGACGACGTCGAGCCGCCGAAGACGGCGCCGTAGTAGACGCCGGCCAGCATGATCATGGCCGTGGTGGGGTCCATGCCGAACGCGATCGGGATCATCAGCGCGATCGCGCTCATCGGCCCGAGGCCGGGCAGCATCCCGATGATCGTTCCGGCGAGCACGCCGATGAAGACGAACAGCAGGTTCTCCGGCGCCAGCGCGACCGCGAACCCGTAGCCGATTTGGTCGAGCGTTTCCATGAGGGTGGCTCCGCGGGTCAGAACGGCAGCGGCCCGGTGGGCAGCGCGACGTCGAGGAATTCGGACATGGTGAAGTACAGCGACGCCGGCACACCCACGCTGACCAGCGCGTTGGCCCAATGGCGCCGGTAGCCGAGGTACCAGGAGGCACCGAATACGTACGCCGCGCTGCTGATCAGGAACCCGAGCGGTTCGAACAGCAGGATGTAGGCGGCGATGGAGGCGGCGAAGGCCGCCAGTTCCAGCCGCGCATCGGGGATGCGACCGAGGGAGGCCGCCGGGACCGCGCCGCCCGCGGTCCCGGCCTGTGCGCCCTCGGCGATCTCCGCGGCGTCCGCCCGCCCTTCGGCGCCCTCAGCGGCCTCGGCGCCTGCGGTGCCCGAGGCGCCTGCCGCGGGCACCTGCTCGCCGTCCTCGCCGGGCTCTCCGCGCTGGAAGAACAGCAGCCCGGCGAGCAGCAGCAGCACGACGCCGAGCCAGCGCGGCAGCGTGGACGGCTGAACGGGTACCTCGACTGCGGTGAACTCCGGCATCCGAAACGCCAGCACCAGGTAGCCGACCGCGAACAGGCCGACTACGAGGGCCGCCGCCCGGTTGGAGAAGCCGAACGGCGTCATGTCAGCCCTGCCCCTTCAGCCCGATCTCGCCCAGCAGGTCCTCGGCGTCCTTGCTCGACTCGTCCAGGAACGAGCCGAACTCCGCGCTGTCCATGTACGAGGTCTCCCAGCCGAGCTTCTTCGCCTCGTTCTTCCAGTCCTCCTGCTCGACCATCTTCTTGAACGCCTTCTCGTAGTAGGCCACCTGCGCGTCGGTCATGTCGCCGGGGCCCATCACGCCCCGCCAGACGTCGTAGGTGTAGTCGATGCCCTCGTCGCGCAGGGTCGGCACCTCCGGAAGCGTGTCGGTGGGCTCCGGCGCCGAGACGGCCAGCGCCCTCAGGTCGCCGGACTCCACCAGGCCGGCGGCCTCGGAGGCTCCGGTCACGGCCGCGTCGACGTGCCCCCCGATCGCCTGGGTCAGGGCTTCGCCACCGCCGTCGTAGGGGACGTACTTCAGCTTCCGGGGATCGATCCCGGCCTTGTTCATGGCGCCGGCGAAGGCGACGTGGTCCATGCTGCCGGGAGCGGAGCCGCCGGCGACGCTGAGGGAGGAGGGGTCGTCCTTCAGCTTGTCCACGAGGTCGTCCATCGACTTCAGCGGGGAGTCGGCGGGCACCGCGAAGACCATGTACTCGGTCATCAGCCGGCTGATGGGGGTGAAGTCGTCGTGATCCTGGGCGGACTGGCTGGTGAGGGGCACCAGGGTGATGGGCGGGCTGGTGACGAACAGCCGGGTCGGCTCGGGGGCGCCGGCGACGTAGGCCCAGCCGACGGCGCCGCCGCCGCCGGGCTTGTTCACCACCTGGATCGGCTGGTCGACGAGGTTGTTCTGCTCCAGCACACGGGAGCTGGTGCGGGCGAGGGTGTCCCAGCCGCCTCCGGTGGCGGCGGGGGCGACCATCTCGATGGGCTTCTCCGGTGCCCAATCGCCGTCGCCGCCACCGGAGGAGCCTCCGGAGCCGCAGCCGGTGGCCA
The DNA here is from genome assembly GCF_031845375.1 of Streptomonospora wellingtoniae. Lineage (NCBI taxonomy): Bacteria > Bacillati > Actinomycetota > Actinomycetes > Streptosporangiales > Nocardiopsidaceae > Streptomonospora > Streptomonospora wellingtoniae. The sequence continues at coordinate 217,680 of NZ_JAVREK010000001.1, read as the reverse complement.
CCAGCGCCAGCGAGGCGCAGACGGACACCGGGGCGGCCAGGCGTGCGGCCAACGTGCGGAACATGGTGCCTCCTGAATCGTGGTCGGGGGATGGTGATCCGCCGAACAGGCGGATGTGAGGGGAGGCACATGAAAGCAGGGACGGTCCGGCGCGCAGAACCGTTCTGGCCGTTGTGCGAGCAGTGGTGGTAATGGACGTTTCGGTCGTATTGGTCATGCGTCCGGCAGGCCGCCGACGTGCGAGGATGAGGCGGATCGGCTGGGCGCGCCGTCGGAGAGGCCCCCGCCGATCCGATGTGCGTCGTGACGGCGGGGAGGAGCGGTGCGGATCAGGCTCACGCTTGCGGGCCGGTTCCTGGGCCTGCAGCTGGCGATCGTCGTGGCCGTGCTGGTCGCCGTGGCCGGGGTGTCGCTGGCGCAGGCCGACGCCCGCTTCCGCGAGGTCGAGGGCGAGCGCATCCTGTCGGTCGCCGAGACGGCCGCCGCGACCGACTCCATCCGGAGCGGACTGAGCAACTCCTCGGAGGAGGGCATTCTGCAGCCGGCCGCCGAAGGGCTGCGCGGTCTCGCCGACATCGACGACCTGATCATCGCCGGGACGGACATGCGCATGCTGGCCTCGGCCGACCCCCGGCTGATCGGGCGGGAGCTGCCGCGGGGGGACAGCCCGGTGCTCGCCGGGCGCGCGTGGGTCGGCGTCGTGACGCTCGGCGAGCGGCGGGTGCTGACCGCGCACGTTCCGGTGATCGACGACAGCGGCCGCGTGATCGGGGTCGTCGCCGGAGTCCGCGACTACCCGGGGCCGGTGGAGCTCATGGCCGAGGCCGCCCCGACGCTGCTGGTGTACCTGGGCATCGCCTGCGTCCTCGGCGTCGCCGGGTCGCTGCTGCTGTCCCGCCGGATCAAGCGCCAGACCCTCGGCCTGGAGCCGGCCGAGATCGCCGGTCTGGCCGAGCATCGCGAGGCCATGCTGCACGGCATCAAGGAGGGCGTGCTCGGCCTGGACAGCGACAACCGGGTCACCCTGGTCAACGACACCGCCGCGGAGCTGCTGGGGCTGCCCGCGGAGCCGGCGGGGCGCCGGCTCACCGAGCTGGGCGTGGATCCGCAGCTCGTGGAGGTGCTGACCGACCAGGTCCCCGAACCTGACCGGGTGACCGTGATGAACGACCGCCTGGTCACGCTGAACTGGACGCCCCTGAATACGCGCGGGCGGCGCATCGGGTCGGTGACCACCATGCGCGACCGCACCGACCTGGTCGCCCTCCGGCACGAGCTGAACATCACCCGCACCACGACCGAGGCGCTGCGAGCGCAGGCGCACGAGTTCAGCAACCGGCTGCACGTCATCAGCGGGCTGCTGAGCCTGGAGGAGTACGAGGAGGTGGAGCGGTACGTGGCCAGCGTCGGCGGAGCGCGGGCCCAACTGGCCGCCGACGTCACCTCGCGGGTGGCCGACCCCTCGGTGTCGGCGCTGCTCATCGCGAAGGCGAGTCTGGCCGCCGAGCAGGGCAGCGAGCTGCGTGTCTCCGAGCGGACCGAGCTGGGCGAGCAGGACGAGCGGCTCTCCGCCGACCTGGTGACCGTGGTCGGCAACCTGGTGGACAACGCGCTGGAGGCCGTCCGCGGCGAGGGTGCGCAAGGCTGGGTCGAGGTCGAGGTGGCCGGTGCCGATGACGCCGTTCGCGTGCGGGTGCGCGACTCCGGCCATGGCGTGCCCCCGGAGTTGGCCGAGGAGGTGTTCCGCAGCGGCTTCAGCACCAAGGAGTCCGGGGCGGCCGCCCGCGGCGTGGGCCTGGCGCTCACCCGCCTGGTGTGCATCCGCCGCGGCGGCGGTGTCGAGGTCGCCGGGTCGGAGTTCACCGCCTGGCTGCCCTACCGCGAGTCGCCTGCGCCCGATGCCGCGGCCGGCGCAGCCGGAGGCGGAGGCGGAGAGGAGGATGTGCGGTGATCCGTGTGCTCGTCGTGGACGACGACTTCATGGTCGCGAAGGTCAACAGGCGCCTCGTGGAGCGGGTGCCCGGCTTCACCGTGGTGGGCGAGGCGCGCACGGGCGCGGAGGCGCTTCGGCTGGCAGAGGAGCTGCGCCCGGACCTGCTGCTCCTGGACATCTACCTGCCCGACATCAGCGGCATCGACGTGCTGCGCAGACTGCGCGGCGGAGGATCGTCGCAGGTGGACGCACTGATGATCACCGCCGCTCGCGAGGCCGCGACCGTCCGCCAGGCGCTCCACGGCGGCGCGGTCCACTACATCATCAAGCCTTTCGACGCCGCCGCGCTGCGGGAGCGGCTGACGCGGTACCAGGAGGCCCGCCAGGCTCTGGAGGGGCCGGGTGTGCCGGGGCAGGACGATGTCGACCGCGTGTTCGGCGGTGCCGCCGCCGCGCCGTCCGTAGCCGGTCCGCCGGGCCCGGCGATGCCGAAGGGCCTGACGCCGGAATCCGCGCGCCTGGTCGAGGGCGAACTGCGCAGCGCCGGCGAAGCGTCGGCCTCCGAGTGCGCGGGGCTGACCGGGTTGTCGCGTGTCAGCGCGCGCCGGTACCTGGAGTACTTCGTCCAGGCGGGCAGCGCCGAAGTGCGGCTGCGCTACGGAACCGCCGGACGCCCGGAGCGCCGCTACAGGTGGGTCGGGCCCCCGGCCGGATGACCCGGTGTCGGGGGTCCTCGTTGATCTTGTAGCTATCGTCACTGGCAATCGATTGCCATCACGATAGCTACAAGATCGACGGGGGTTCGGGGGCGCTTTGGCCGTTCACCTCGCGGGCCCAGGCCTCCAGGCCCGCAGCGAAGCCCTGCTGCTCGCTCGGCGACAGCCGCTCCAGCACCCGCAGCAGCGGGGCGGCGCGGGCGGCCATGAAACGCTCCATCGGCTCCTGGTAGTCCGGGCCCAGTGCGACGAGCACGCGCCGGCGATCGCCCGGGTCGGGCCGGCGCACCACCAGAGCGACGCTGGCCAGGTCGCCGACCAGCTCGCTGGCGGTCGACAGTCGCACACCCAGCCGCTCGGCGAGCTCGGTCACGGTCAGCTCCCGGCCGTGGACGAGCTGGACCAGGACACCCCCGTGCCGGCCGGTGAGGCGGTGGCGCCGGAACGTCCGCTGGAGCTCCTCGGGCATCTCGTCGTGCGCGCGCCGGTAGTAGCTCTCCAGCAGCGGGACGAATCGGAGCACGCCCTCGACCGGCTCGGCGTCGGGGAGCCGGGCGTCCTCGAAGTACTCGCCACCGTCCACAACCGGATTCTAGCCGGTTCGGGGATGCGAACCTCGGTTCGGATTCGGCGGCGGGAGGTGCGGGGACCGGGGCTTCGGCGCGCCTGCGGTGCGGCGCCGCCCGTTCACACCGGGCGGCACATCAGCGGCAGCGCCGCCATGCCGTTTTCCTTGAGCCGGGCGCGCACGAACCTGTGGAAGCTCGGCCGCAGCAGCTGGTCGGCCATGAAGGCCGCCGCGCCGCCGGGCAGGCGCACATAGTTGACGAACGCGAAGCGCGCGTCCTCCAGCGGGACGAGGGGTGCCGAGTTGTCGACGCCGGCCTTGGCGGTGTACCAGCCGGCCAGGCCCTCCCACGCGCGGAGCGCGGCCTCTCCGTCCTCGGCGGTGAAGTGGTTGAACAGGTAGGTGCCCGACGCCGGGTCTTCGGTGTCGCCGATCCGCACGCTGTTGTAGGCGGGCATCACCAGGTCGGCCCCGATGTCCCGGAAGGCCTCGTCCGCCCGCACGCCGGGGAGCGCGTCCGGCGCGGAGGCCTCCACGAGCACGAGGACGTCGAACCGGGGCATGCCCCTGAGCGGCGGGATCAGCACGGTCTCGAAGACGCGCGCGCGGACGACGTCGGTGCGGGCTTCAAGGCGCCCGGCCAGTTTGCGGCAGTGCTCCAGCGCTTCGTCGCGTTCGGCGGTGCGCCGGACCAGGGGCACGCGCGGCGGGGCGACGGAGAGCCCTGCGTAAAGGTATCCGTAGGGATAGGGATCGGTGAATTCCGGGCTCGGGTAGGAGCCTGCTGAGCGGTTCATGGATTCGCCTTCTGTATTCCGGATGGGAAAATAGTTCGGATACCCGAATATATGCGCTAGAGGGAGCCGTGCAAAGCCCGCGGCGGACTGCGGCGTGTGCCGTTCCGAGGCGGGGCCTGCCCCGGCCGGCGACCGGAGGCGGCGCCGCCGCCGCCGGGTGCCGGGCTGATGCGGAGCGGCCCCGCTGTGCACTCCGGCGGGCCGACTCTCGGCCAGTCCGCCGTGTCCGCGCCTTCCGCGGCTCGATCGGACGGCTGCGCCGAGCTGGTCCTTCGTCCCCCCGGCGGGGCGCGGGACGCATCGCCGGTGCCTTCGGCCTGCGGCGCGGCGGCGCCGGCCGACGGCCTTCGCCCGATGGCGGAGGATGGGCGAGGGCGCGTCGCGGGCTCGCCGTCCGCGCGGCACGCGGCCCGGTGGGGCGGGTCGGTCGCATCCCAGTGGACGCCGCAGATTCCGGCCGGGCGGGCGGTGACGTGCCCTGCCGGTCGCCGCAGGAGGCAATAACGGCATTCACCGCATTCTCCGCGTTAAGTAGCATTTGATCTCAAAGTCCGCCGCCGGAACCCGGAGCCCGTCCGCCCCGTCCCGCAGGGGACCGCACGGGCCACGGGTCGGCCTACGGGTTGGGAGCGCCGTGTCGACACCCCGGATCCTCGACGATCTCCTGCGCCATCTCCGGCTGAGCGCGTCCCAGGACCTCGAAGCCGAGTCGCGGCGGCTCGCCGACCGGTTCCGGGGCCACACGGGCGCGGACATCGCCCTGGTCGACGGCGACGGCGCGGTGGACCTGGCCACCGCCGGGATTACCGCGAACGTGCTCGCGGCCCTCCGGCCGGTGCTGGAGCAGCTGGCGGGCGGGCGGCTCGCCGCGGCCGCGACGCAGACCGATGAGCTGCACGTGCGGTGCGAGGTCCTGCGGCGGGAGTCGCCGAGGACGGTACTGGTGGTGGCCTCCCGGTCACCGCTGACACGCGAGGCGATCACGCTCGCGTCGCACACCGGAACAGTGATCGACGCGTTGCGCCGCGTCCGCAACGCCGACGATCTCGCCCACCGCTACAACCGGGCGGCCGGACGGCTGCGCCTCGCCGTCTTCATGGCCCTGATGGCGGGCGACCTGGCGCTGGCCCGCAGGATGACCACCGGCGCCGTCCCTCCGCTGCTGGACGCCGATCGCGTACGGCTCCACGTGCTGCACTGCCCCCCGCCGGACCGGGACCGGATCGCCGAGCGCTACCAGGACTCGTCCGGTTACCACGGCCGCAGCCTGATGCTGCGCTGCCCGGTCTACGACTCCCACCTCATCTGCCTCGTCCCCGACGACGGGTGCGCCGACGTCGACGACGGCCTGAGCGCGCTGCTGCGATCCCTGGTCGGCGACGAGCCGCGGTACGCGCTCGGTATCAGCGAGCCGCGGCCCCTCGCGGCGACTGCCGAGGCCTATGAACAGGCCCGCCATGCCCTGGCCGCCGCCCGCCACACGCCGGACCGCGCCGCCCCCTACCACGGCCACGCGCCCCTGGCCCGGCTGCTGCCGCGCGACCAGGCGCACGCCTGGGCGCGTGCGGTTCTCGCGCCGCTCCAACCGCTGCCCCGGCTCACCGTCGACGTCACCCGCCTCGCGCTGAGCTTCCCGCGCTCGGGGGTCGCGCGCCTGCTGGGAATCAGCCGCAACACGGTCACGGCGCACCTGCGCCGGGTCGAGCAGGCGCTGGGCCTGGACCTGCACGACGTGCACTGTCGTGCCGACCTCACGCTCGCGCTCACGGTCACCGGACTCCCGTCACCGGAGAGCGCCCCCACCGGCACAGGCGCGGCGCCGTCCTTGGACGCGCTGCTGGCCACCGAGGAGGCCGCCACGTGGGCGCGGTCCTTCCTCAAGCCTTTGCGCGACGGGGGGCACCAGCAGCTGTTCCCCACGCTGCGGACCTGGGTCGACTCGGACACCGACGCGCAGCGCACGGCGCGGACGCTCGATATGAGCCGTACCACGGTCCGCGCCCACCTGCGCACCGCCGAACGCCTCCTGAACCGGGACCTGCTCGCCTCCGGTCCCGGCACCCACGACCTCGTGCACGCTCTGCGGGTCACCGACAGTGCATCGTGATTAGCCGCCGGCTGCCTGTTGAGCACCGTGCGCATTGCTCCGGCCCTGCCGCACGCTTACTGTCTGCAGCGTCCGTCAGTGGCGGAAGTCGGGCGGCAGGCGGGAGGACGGGGTGCCGTCCCCGGCAGGAAGGGTCCGGGGTAGGGGCCGCGGCCGACTCGCCCACGGACCCGGCATCGCCGACTGGCGACGAGGCGAACAGCCGGAGTGGCCGAGGTGCCGGACTAGGACGGAGTCCGGCACCCGGCCGCAGCCGGCCGGCTCGATTCGACGAACGGACCGCATCCGGCGCGAGTTCCCCTCGGCCGCTTCCCGCGGGGACGCCGTAGGCGCACCGCCCCCGCCCTCGCGGTGGCCGCCTCCTCCCCGTGGCCGTGTCCGGCCTGCCGGACGGAAAGCGGCCTGTTCACTGGATCGTAGCGGCGCATGCGGTCTCCGTAATGTCAGGGCATCGCGACGGGCGGTACCTCCCGGCACCCGTCGACACCTGATGCAACCCGCCCTGACTCCGAGGAAGACCCATGCCCGACACCCCGCACCCCGACCGCATGCCCGCGTGGCGCCGCTTCGTCAAGGGCCGCCCGATGGCGAGCTTCTTCACCTTGGCGATCTCCCTGAGCTGGATCGCCTGGACGCCCTACATCCTCTCCGGCCACGGTCTCGGGCTGGCCGACTTCGAGATCCCCGGCCTGTGGTCCCAGCTCCTGCTGATGCTGCCCGGCGCGTACCTCGGTCCGATCTTCTCGGCCTTCCTCGTCACCGCGGCGGCCGACGGCCGCGAAGGGCTGCGGGTGTGGGCGGGCCGCCTGCTGAAGTGGCGGATCAACTGGCGCTGGTACGCGCTGTCCCTGCTGGGCGTCCCGGCGGCGCTCGTCCTCTGCGGCCTTCCGTTCGCCGGCGGCGACGTGCAGCTTCCGCCGCTCGTGGTCCTCGCCGCCTACATCCCCGGCCTGGTCCTGCAGTTCCTGACCACCGGCATCGCCGAGGAGCCGGGTTGGCGCGACTTCGCCCTGCCCCGGATGCAGCCGTACTTCGGGCCGCTGCTGGGCACCCTCGTCCTCGGCGTCATCTGGGGAATCTGGCACCTGCCGCTGTTCCTCACCGAGTGGGGCGGGTTCCCCGACACCACCTGGGTCCAGCCCGTCGAGTTCGTCGCCTCGTGCGTCGCCATCAGCGTGGTGATGACCTGGGTGTTCAACCGCACCGGCGAGAGCCTGCCGATCGCGATCCTGCTGCACGCCAGCGTCAACAACTTCATGTCGATCGTGCTCGCCTCCCTGTTCCCATCGATGGACGCCTCGCACGCCGCCGCCTTCCACATCGTGCTCCTCGCATTCGGTCTCGCGGCCTGCGCGCTCATCGTTGGGACCCGGGGCAGGCTCGGCTACGCCCCGGCGGCCGCCGCCGCTTCGCGCGCGTCCGGTTCCGCGTCCGAGGAGGGGCGGGGCTCCAGAGCGGGCGTCCCGTCCTGACCCTGCGCGGCCGGCCGTTCCGCGGACCGGCCGGCCCTCGTGGGCTCGGCCGCGGCCGGAACGAGGGAGCACCGGGATCCGCTGTGGCGCGGGGTGGCGTCAGATTGGCGCGAATGACGCTTGACATGACGTCATTCGTGACGTCATTATGAGGTCATGGATTTGACGCCGTATGTGGACAACCTCCGCCGTCAGCTCGTGACGGCCGCCGAGGCCGGGGGCGAGGACACCCGGGCGATCGCCGAACGACTGACCGCCGCGTTGGAGCCGGCCGCACGACTGGCCCTGATGGACGCGCTGTCCGATGCCGCGGACGAGATCACCCGCGACTTCGCACCCGGGTCGGTCGAGGTTCGGCTGCGCGGAGGTCAGACTGACTTCATTGTGACGTCACCCTCGGCCGACGAGTCGTTCGGCGACTCCGGCTTCGGCCCCGCACCGGCACCGCACGCCCCGGCGGACGCCGCAGCGGACGCCCGGCCTCCCGCGGGCGCGCTCCCGCCGGAAGGCGACGAGGGCGGTACGTCGCGCGTCACCCTGCGGCTGCCGGACCACCTCAAGCCGCGCGTCGAGGAAGAGGCGCGCCGCGAAGGCCTCTCGGTCAACGCCTGGCTGGTACGCGCCGTCTCCGCCGCGCTCGACCCTGGAGCCCGCCGGACCGCACCGGGCGCGAGCCGCCCGGTCGGGCGCGGCTACACCGGCTGGGTCCGCTGACCGGACCCGGATCCCCGAACCCTCACCCACACGTCTCCCGCCAGCGGAGACGCCCACCAGCGCCACGAACGGGAGACACCCATGCCGAATTTCGACACCCCCGAACCGATCACCGCCGAGGTCGACCTGGCGGTCGGCACCGTGCAGATCAACGCCGGCGACCGCGCCGACACGAACGTCGAAGTGCACCCGCGCGACCCCGCGAAGGACGCCGACGTCCGGGCCGCCGAGGAGATCCGTGTCGAGTTCGCCGGCGACAGCCTGCTCGTGCAGGACCCCGGGACCACCGGCCTGGGCCGGCTGCTGCGCAAAGGCGTGGTCGACGTGACGATCGACTTGCCGGCCGGCTCGCGGCTCCAGGCCGAGACCCGCGACGCCGGTATCCGGTGCGAGGGCCGCCTCGGTACGGCAAGGGTCACCGCCTCCTCAGGCAACATCACCCTGGACCGGCTGGCCGGGAACGCCGAGATCACCTCGACGCACGGCCGGGTCCGCGTCCAGGAGATCGACGGCACCGCCGCGGTACGGACGTCCAACGGCGCCATCACCCTCGGCACGGTGACCGGCAGGCTGCGGGCCAACTCCGCCCACGGCGACGTCGCGGTCGAGCGCGCGCTCTCCTCCGTCACGGCCAGGACCGCGCACGGCAGCGTCCGGATCGGCGAAGTGGTCCGCGGCGAGGTCGACCTCGAAACCTCCTACGGGGAGGTGGAGGTCGGCATCCGCGAGGGCACCGCCGCCTGGCTGGACACCGGGTCCAAGCACGGCAGCACGACCAGCTCGCTGGAAGCGGCCGAGGACCCGGGCCCTGCTGAGGAGACCGTCGAGGTCCGCGCCCGGAGCACCTACGGCGACATCGTCGTCCGACGCGCCTGAGCGCACGCGCGGGGAACCGCGCGTCGCACCCCCGCCCCCTGCGCTGAGGCCGGACCGGCACGGCGCACAACCCTGGAACCCGCGGACCACCGCGAACACCGCGAGAGCGAATCGAGGCAGAGATGACCTCCCACTCACCGCCGCCGGCGGCCGTCACGGCCACCGGACTGCGCAAGTCCTTCGGCGACCACGTCGTGTTGGACGGCATCGACCTGGAGATACCCGCCGGGACGATCTTCTCGCTGCTGGGGCCCAACGGCGCCGGCAAGACGACCGTCGTGAAGATTCTGTCCACCCTGATCGGCGCCGACAGCGGGCGGGCGCGGATCCTCGGCCACGACCTGGTCGAGGAACCCGACGCGGTGCGCGCCGCGATCGGGGTCACCGGCCAGTACGCGGCCGTCGACGGCCTCCTCACCGGCGAGGAGAACCTGATGCTGATGGGCAACCTGCACCGCCTGGGCCGCCGCCGCGCCCGGCGGCGCACCGGCGAGCTGCTGGAGCGGTTCGACCTGGTCGGCGCGGCCCGCAAGCCGGCCTCCACCTACTCCGGCGGCATGCGGCGCCGGCTCGACCTGGCGATGACCCTCGTGGGCGAGCCCCGCCTCATCTTCCTCGACGAGCCGACCACCGGACTGGACCCGCGCAGTCGCCGCGGCATGTGGGACATCACCCGCGAGCTGGTCGCCGACGGCGTCACCGTCTTCCTCACCACCCAGTACCTGGAAGAGGCCGACCGGCTCGCCGACCGGATCGCGGTCCTCGACAACGGCGGGATCGTGGCCCAGGGAACGGCGGAGGAGCTCAAACGCCGCATCCCCGGGGGCCACATCCGCTTGCGGTTCGGCGGCACCGGCGCGCTGGAGGCGGCGGCCCGCATCCTCGGAGGGGCGCGCGACGACGACGCTCTGGCGCTCCAGGTCCCCGGCGACGGCGGCGTCGAGTCGCTGCGGGCCCTGCTCGCCCGCGTCGACGCCGAGTCGATCGACGTCGAAGAGCTGTCGGTGCACACCCCCGACCTCGACGACGTCTTCCTCGCCCTCACCGGCCACTCCAGCTCCGCAGACAACGAACCGAAGGCGGCCCGACGATGAACGCCCTCACCCGCGCCACCAGCGACTCGGCCACGATGGTCGGCCGCCAGCTGCGGCACCAGCTGCGCTACCCCTCCCTGACGCTCATGCTCGCCGGCATGCCGATCGTCCTGCTCCTGCTGTTCGTCTACGTCTTCGGCGGCGCAATGGGCGCCGGACTCGGCGGCCCCTCCGGTGGCGGCCGCGCCGAGTACCTCGACTACATCGTGCCCGGCATCCTGCTGATCACCGTGGCGATGGTCGCCCAAGGGACGGCGATCGGCGTGGCCACGGACATGACCGAAGGCATCATCGCCCGGTTCCGCACCATGGACATCGCCCGCGTATCCGTCCTGACCGGCCATGTCGTCGGAGCCCTCTTCCAGACGCTGGTCGCCCTCGCGATCGTCACCGGGGTGGCGCTGCTGCTCGGATTCCGGTCGAGCGCCGGCCCCGTCGAGTGGATCGCGGCCGCCGGCCTGCTGTGTGCGGTCGCCTTCGCCCTGACCTGGCTGACGGTCGCGCTCGGCATGGTCTCCGACAGCGTCGAGACCGCAAGCAATGTCCCCATGCCCCTGATGTTCCTGCCGTTCCTCTCCAGCGGGTTCGTGCCCACGGACACGCTGCCGACAGGGCTGCGGTGGTTCGCCGAGTACCAGCCCTTCACGCCCATCAGCGAGGTCCTGAGGGGACTGCTGACCGGCACCGGGATCGGCGACGCCGCGGCGCTCGCACTCGCCTGGTGCGCCGCCATCGCGCTGGCCTCCTACATCTGGGCCAAGCGCCTCTACAACCGCCGCTCCGCAGGCTAGCCCGCCCCCTCCTGTTCCGGGAGAAGGCCCGCCCCAGCAGCCGCGCACACGCGCGAGGCCCGGGCGGGCCGTCGGCGTGGGCCACGCGGCTGCACCCGGCACAGCACCGCCGATCTTGTAGCCATCGTGAAGTAAAACGATTTCCATTTGCGATGGCTACAAGATCGGCGGGAGTGGTGGGCACCGGCGCCGGTTCACAGCCAGTCGTGCTCGCGGGCGTAGCGGGCCGCCTCGTGCCGGGTCCGCGTCTGGGTCTTCTGCATCGCGTTCGACAGGTAGTTGCGCACCGTGCCCTGGGCCAGGTGGAGCTGGCCGGCGATGTCGGCCACCGAGTACCCGTGGCCGGTCGCGCGCAGCACGTCGGCCTCGCGGTCGGTGAGCGGGCAGTCGTCGATGACGGCGAGCGCGGAGACGTCCGGGTCGATCCACCGCTTGCCCCCGTGCAGGGTCGCGATGACCGTGGCGATGTGCGCCGGTTCCGCCGATTTGCTGACGAAGCCCTGGACTCCCAGCTTCAGCGCCTTGCGGAGCACGCCGGGCCTGGCATGGCGGGTCAGCATGAGGACGACCTGGTCCGGCCGCCCGCGGCGGATCGCCGAGACGGCGCCGAGCCCGTCCAGGCCCGGCATCTCCAGATCGATCACGAGGACGTCGGGCCGGTGCCGCAGCGCGGCCTGCACCGCCGCTTCGCCGTCCTCCGCTTCGGCGAGCACGGAGATGTCCCCTTCGAGGGGGAGCAGAGAGGCCATCGCCTTGCGGAGGAGGGCCTCGTCGTCGGCGAGCACCACGGTGGTCATCGGTCCTCCTCTTCCGTTCTCGGCAGGGCGGGGTCGGATCGCAGATGCGGGAAGGCCGCGGACGTCAGGAACCGCCCGTCCTTCTGCTCCACCGTCAGTTCGCCGCCGTCGTCCGCCACCCGCCGCCGCAGGGCCGAGAGTCCTCGCAGCTCGGGCTGCGCGGCTTCCTGCGCGCCGTCGTTGGCGATGGAGATGCCGGTCTCCGAGAGTGTGATCCGCACCTGCTCGGCCTGCGCATGCCGCAGGATGTTGGTCGTCGTCTCGCGGAGGACCTGGCCGAGCAGCTCGCCCGCGCGGGCGTCGACCTCGGCCTCGCGGGTGACGATCACGCGGATTCCCGCGGCCGTGAAGAGGTTCTTGGCGTTCTCCAGCTCCGCGGAGAGGTTGAGCCGCCGCTGGGCGTAGACGAGCTCCTTCGTCTGGGTGATGGTCTCGCCGACCAGGGAGCGCACCTCCCGCAGCTCCTCCTCCACCCGTCCGCTGTCGCTGCGCACCAGCTTCTCGGCCAGCGCGACCTTCAGCTTCACCACGTGCAGGGTGTGGCCCTGGATGTCGTGCAGGTCGCCGGCGAAGCGGATGCGCTCGCGGGCGACGGCCAGCTCCGCCTCGCGCTGCCGCGACTCCGCAAGCTCCGCGGTGAGCGTGAAGACCACCTGGTTGAGCGAGGTGAGGATGACCGCCGTCACGGCGACGGCCGGGGAGACGAGGCCGTACTGGATCAGCTCCTCGCCCAGGTCCCCGCCCGGAACGAGCAGTTTCGCCACGACCGGTGCGGCGGCGAAGGCGATCAGCCCCAGAGCCGCCGCGCGCCTCCGGCGCGGCAGGTGGTAGACGACGACCGAGCACACGACGGCGAGGCTGTAGGCGGCGGTCGCGCTCTCGGTCACCAGTACCCCGAGGACCCACACGAGCGCGGTGACGATCAGGCAGGGGACGGCGACGAGGAAGAGGCGGCCAGACGACCACCGCGAGACGGTGAACACGGCCGCCGCTAACGCCGCCGCCAGTGCGACGGCCTCCCACCAGGTCGTGGCGTCGATCGCCACCAGGAGCGCCCCCACGGCGGACAGCGACCCGGACACGATGTTGAGGTTCAGGGTGCGCAGCTGTCCCGGCGTCGCACCGGCGTGCTCGGTCGTCATGGGCCCCTTCCCGGGTCGGCTTCACCGGCCGTCGTTCGACTGCTGCGGAAGGGCGTCCGCGGGGACGATCCGAGATCGGGCGGTGGAGTCTGATCCAGTATTCTTCCGGATCCCCGACGCCGCCAGTGACACCGCGTCATGCCTTCCCCCGGAGAAACGTCACGGTGAACTCGTGACGCGGCCGCACTGCCGTGCGGGCGCTCCGGCCGCTGGAATCAGGGCATGTCCTCACCACCAGTCATCGACGTCGAGCGCCTGAACCTCACCTACGGCGACTTCCGCGCCGTGCGGGACCTGTCCTTCCAGGTGCGGCGCGGCGAGCTCTACGCGCTGCTCGGTACGAACGGGGCGGGCAAGACCTCCACTTTGGAGACCGTCGAAGGCCACCGCGCCCCGACCTCGGGCACCGTCCGGGTCTTCGGCAGGAGCCCGGGCGACCGGCGCGCCGTGCGGCACCGGATGGGCGTCATGCTGCAGGAGAGCGGGTTCTCGCCGGACCTGACGGTGCGGGAGTCGGTCCGGCTGATCGGGGCGCTCACCCGGCGCAATGACCGGGTCGAGCGCGTGCTCGGCGCCGTCGACCTCGCGCGCAAGGCCGGCACCAGGGTGTCCCAGCTCTCCGGCGGCGAGAAGCGGCGCCTGGACTTCGCGACCGCCGTCTACGGAACACCGGAGCTGGTCTTCCTGGACGAGCCCACCACCGGCCTGGACATCCGGTCCCGCGACGCCCTCTGGGACGCCGTGGACCGGCTGCGCGAGGACGGCGCCACCGTCGTCCTCACCACGCACTACCTGGAGGAGGCGCAGCAGCGCGCCGACCGGATCGGGCTGATGCACGAGGGCGCCTTCCACCGGGAGGGCACCGTCTTCGAACTGACGCAGACCCTGCCGGCCGCGATTCGCTTCGCGCTCGCGGCCTCCGCGCCGGTGCCGCCGCCGCAGGCCGCGCGCCAGGGCGACGGGAGATTCCTCGTCGAGACCTTCGACCTGCAGAAGGACCTGCACTCCCTCCTCGGCTGGGCGCAGGACCACGCCGTGGAGCTGCGGGAGCTCGAAGCCGGGCCGACCCGGCTCGACGACGTGTTCCGCGCCATCGGCAGCGACTAGACCGCGCCGCACTCCGCACGAAAGGAGCTCGGCCATGCTGCCGATCGCTCTCAGCGAGCTCGTCCAGATCTTCCGCAACCGGCTGGTGCTGCTCACCATGTTCGTCATCCCCGCAGCTTCCAGCGCGTTCTACATCTACCTGCACGAGTCCGTGCCGCAGCTGGGCGCGGTCCTGGGCGTCGGATCCATCGCCGCGGTCCTGGTGTTCCTCGTGGCCGCGATGGGGCTCTACGCCACCACGGTCACCACCCTCGCCTCCCGTCGGCAGAGCCTCTTCCTCAAGCGGCTGCGCTCCACAGCGGTCGGCGACGCGGGCATCCTCGCCGGGCTGCTGCTCCCCGTCGTCGCCATAACCCTGGTCCAGGCGGCCGTGATCCTGGCCGTGCTGGCCGTGGTCGGCGGCGGGCCCGCCAATGCCCTCCTCCTGGCGGCGGCCGTCCTTGCGACCACCGTCATGATGCTCGGCCTGGCGCTGGCCACCGCCGGCCTCACCAACTCCCCCGAACACGCCCAGGTGACGACGCTGCCCATCATGGTCGGCACCCTCGCCGTCTCCGGCTGGGTGGGGTTCACCGGCACCGGCGAGCTCACCCTGCTCAAGCGGCTGCTTCCCGGCGGCTCGGCCGCCGAGCTGGTCGTCGACGCCTGGGAGGGCGGCGTCCCCCTCGCCGACTCGCTGCCGCTCCTGCTGCCCACGCTTGCCTGGGTCGCCGTCGCCGCCGCGCTGGCCGCCCGGATCTTCCGCTGGGAGCCGCGCCGATGAGCGCCCGGGAGCGGGCCGGCGGGACCGGCCGAAGCGGCCGAAGCGGCCGAAGTGACCGAAGTGACCGAAGCAAGGAGTACTTCACCATGTCGAACGCCCGTGACGACCTTCGGCCGGCGCCGGCCGGCGCGCCCTCCCGCAAGCGCCCGGGATGGCCCGAGATCGGGGCCGGCCT
Source organism: Streptomonospora wellingtoniae (assembly GCF_031845375.1). Lineage (NCBI taxonomy): Bacteria > Bacillati > Actinomycetota > Actinomycetes > Streptosporangiales > Nocardiopsidaceae > Streptomonospora > Streptomonospora wellingtoniae. Next base: position 202,628 of record NZ_JAVREK010000001.1, on the reverse strand, counting down.
GTTCGCCCTTGTGGCCGCCACGGCCCCGGCCGTGTTCTTCGGACCGCGCGGGCTGGACTTGGACCCGGTGCCCTACGGGCTGATCCTGGCGGCCTGGTCGGGCGTCGCCGGCCTCGCCGGCTTCGCCGCGGCGGCCCTGCTGCGCATCCGCTCGCTCAACGCCTTCAGTGTTCGGCGTACGACCTGGCGCTGGCTGCTCGTCGGCATGGCGGGAGGAATCGCCGCCCTCCTGGCCAAGGCCGCGGTGGTCTCGGCCGTCGCGGCCGTGACCGGGTACGAATCCGACCCCCAGGGCATGTACTACGACGCGGCCGGCGGGGGCGTCGTCCCCCTGATCCTGACGATGCTGTTCCTGGCCGTCCTCACCCCCATCGGCGAGGAGTTCCTGTTCCGCGGCGTCGTCGCCAACGCCCTGCTGCGCTACGGGCCCGTCGTCGGCGCGGTCTCCAGCTCGCTGGTCTTCGCCGTCTTCCACGGCATCAACATCGTGTTCCCGGCGGCGTTCGTGGTGGGTCTCATCGCCGCCGAGCTGATGCGCCGCAGCGGGTCGGTCTGGCCGGGCGTGGTCGTCCACGCGGTCAACAACACGGCCCTGCCGCTGCTGGTGCTGCTCACCGGGTACGCCGGGCCGACCTGAGCCCCGGGCCGCCCCGAGTCGCCGGTGCGCCCGGTTGGCGGCCGCCGCCCGCCCTGCTTCACCCGACAGCGGCCGATCCCGGCTGCCCGCGGCGCCGACGCCGCGGGCAACCGGGGCGGCCCAGGGCTCGCCCAGGCCTCCGCGGCCACAACACCCGACCTCAGCCCTGCCGGGTGGGCCGGATGGACATGTCGCCGATCTCGACGTCGTCGGGCTGCTCGATGGCGAACGCGACGGCGCGCGCCACGGCGTCGGGGGGGATGCCGAGTTCCGCCATGGTGTGCCGGAGACGCTCGCGCTGCCCGGGGTCGTCGACGTGGTCGACGAGCTCGGTGCGGACGAATCCCGGCGAGATGGAGGTCGTGCGGAGAACGCCGTCGGTCGACTCCTGGCGGAGCGCCTCCAGCATTGTGCGCACGGCGTTCTTGGCACCCGCGTAGACGGCTTGCGTCGGAACGATCTTGAGGCCCGACGTGGACACAATGGTGACGAGGTGACCGCTGCCCTGGTTGCGGAACACCGGTAGAGCGGCGGCGACTCCGTGGAGGACGCCCCGAAGGTTGACGTCGATCATCGCGTCCCAGTCGTCGACGTCGAGGTCGGCCACGGGGCCGGTCCGGGCGATTCCGGCGTTGCCCACCAGGACGTCGAGGCGTCCGAACCGGTCCACGGCCAGGGCCACCAGCCGCTTGAGATCGGCGCGTTTCGTGACGTCGACCTCCAGCATCTCCGCGCGGCCGCCCTCGGCCCGGATCCGCTCCACGAGCGAATCGAGCCGGTCGGTGCGCCGGGCGCCCAACACGACGGCCGCGCCACGGGTCGCAAGCTCCACTGCGGTCGCCGCGCCGATACCGCTGCTGGCCCCGGTGATAGCGACGACCTTGCCGTCCGATCCGCCCGTCATGACGTCTCCTGCTCTAAGCTGACAACTGTCCGGTTATGGTTTTCCACGGTACCGGACAATTGTCCATTTATCTACGCGGATAAGGAGGTGGCGCCGTGGCGCGCCGTGAGCCCCGGTCGGACGCCGTCGCCAATCGCGACCGCATCGTCGAGGCCGCGCGGGCGGCACTGAGCAGGTCCAACGGTGCGTCCGCCGACCTGAAGCTTCACGGGGTCGCCAAGGCGGCGGGAGTGGGGCAGGGCACCCTCTACCGGCACTTCCCGACCCGCGAGCACCTGCTGGCGGAGGTGTACCGGTACGAGTTGGCGCAGCTCGTCGACGCCGTGGCACCGCTGCTAGCGGAACATCCGCCGCTTCGGGCGCTGACCTGCTGGCTGCAGCGGCTGGTCGAGTATGCGCGGGTCAAGCGCGGTGTCATGGCGGCCATCGAGGCGTCGGCGTGGCGCGACCTCTCCTCGGGTCACCACCACCGACTGAACGAAGCGATCGGGACGCTGCTCGATCGGGGCAAGGCCGCCGCCGAAGTGCGCGACGAGGTCGATGCGACCGACGTCGTCCTTCTTCTGGGTGCGTTGTCGCGCATACCCGAACCGGAATGGGACGCCCGGGCGGACACGCTCGTGGCGGTCATCGTCGACGGCATCCGCCGCCGCTGAAGGGCGGCGCACCGGCCGCAGGTGCAGCGTGAGCGGATCGGCGGCCTTCGCGACGGCCGTGGCCGGTCCGACGGCGTCGCCTCGACCCGGGCACCTCTCTCGGCCCAGGCCCGCTACGCCGCCGGCACCCGCGAGATCCTGGAGTCGTGGCCGGCCGGGAGCCCCGTCCGGGAGGTACCTCATCGTCGACGGGGGCGGCCTGGCCGGTGCCGGAGCCCACTCCTACACCGCGGGCGCGCCGGGCTGAGCCCCGCCCGCCGCGGCGGACCGCCGGGAGCCGCCCCCCGGCGGGCGCCCGCCGGGGGGCACAGCACTCCGGCACTCAGCGCAGCGGGTCGAAGCGCCGCAGCAGCGCCGGGGAGCGGCCGGTCGCCATGGACTCGGCGAGCAGGCGCCCCGTCAGCGGGCCGAGCACGATGCCCCACATGCCGTGCCCGCCCGCGATGTGCACGCGCGGCGACGAGGACGCGCCGATCAGCGGCAGCCCGTCCGGGGTGCAGGGGCGCGAGCCGACCCACTCCTCTTCGCGGGCGGCGAAGTCCACGCCCGACATCAGCGGGCGCACCGACTCCACGATGGTGCTGATGCGCTGCGGGTTCAACGGGGCGTCGGGCGAGCGGAACTCCATCATGCCGGTGATCCGGAAGCGGTCCCCGAGGGGGTTGCAGGCGACCCGCTGGGCCGGGAAGTAGACGGGGCGGGTCGGCATGTCCCGCGGTCGGACGCTGAAGCTGTAGCCGCGTCCCGCCTGGACGCGCGTGCGTACCCCGAAGGGCCTCGCCAGGGACTCCAGTCGGACGCCGCTCGCGAGTACCGTCGCGTCCGCCCGCAGTTCCCGCCCGGAGGCGGCGGCCAGGGCGACACCGGAAGAGCCCAGGTCGCGCACTGCGGTCACGTCGAACCCGTCGACGATGCGGCCGCCGCGGGCGCGCACGGCGCCGGCCAGCGCGTGGACGAACTCGGGCGGGTTGAGGAAGCGCTGGCCGTGCACGCGCAGGCCGGTGTGCACGTTCGCGCTCAGCGACGGTTCGAGAGCGCGCAACTCGTCGCCGGTCGCGAGGTCGTAGGAGACCTCGCCGCCCGCGCGGCGCACCGCCGCGAACTCCTCGACGACGTGCCGTCGGTCGTCGGCGCAGGTGCACGCGACCAGGAGCGGGTCGGCGGACTTGACCGGGGCACCGATCCCGCTCTCGGCGAGCCGGTCGTAGGCCTCCAGGCTGACCCGGTTGACCTCGTCGAACACGGCCATGGCCCGCTTCCACCGGTCCGGGGCGCAGTTGCGGGCGAACGCGGCCATGAACGCCCACAGCCGCCGGTCGGGTGCGAGCGGCACCGATACCGGCGACGACCGGTCGAACAGCGACGCGAGTCCGCTGCGCAGGAGGGCCGGTTCGGGCAGCGGCAGCGTGAACGCCGGGGCAAGCAGCCCCGCATTGCCCCAGGACGCCTCCGCCGCGGTCCCCGTCCGATCGAGGACGGTCACCCCCACGCCGTGCTCCTGCAGGAACCACGCCGTCGACAGTCCGACCATGCCCGCTCCGACGACCGCGACGTGCTCCGGCTTCGATGCCCCGTTCACCTCACGGCCCCGCTTTCGTTCTGCATCGGCGTCTCCTTGCGGTGGCAGGGGGCGGCGCAGCGGACCGACCGCGGTCCGCTGCGCATCGCCCGCCCCGGCTAGTCGAGTGGTTCGCCCGCGGTCTCCGGCATCAGCGCGGCCGCAACGACGGCGACCAGCGCGGCGATGACGAGGTAGTAGGCGGGCATGGACGGGTCCTCGGTCTCGGTGACCGCGAACGTCAGCAGTAGCGGCGCCGTCCCCCCGAACACCGCGAAGGAGGTGTTGTAGCCGACCGCCACGCCCGTGCCGCGGACCCGCGCCGGGAACAGGGCCGGAAGCGTCGCGGTGGTCGTACCGAGCAGCGGGATGTGGCACGCGGTCAGGACCAGGACCCCCGCGAGCGCGCCGTGCCACCCGCCGTGCCGGATCAGCCAGAACGCCGGATAGGCGAGCGCGAGGTATCCGACCGCCGCCGCGATCAGCATGGGCCTGCGGCCGACCCGGTCCGACAGGGCCCCGGCGAAGGGGATGCCGACGGTGAGAACCCCGCCCGCGACGGCCACCAGCAGCTGCGCGGTCGTCGGCGCCGTGCCGACCTGCTGCGTCAGGTAGGTCGGCAGGTAGGTGAGCAGGACGTAGGTGCCGACACTGGAGTAGACGAGGATCGCGACGCAGAGCAGGAGGCGTCCGCGATGGCGGGTGAAGGTCTCCCTGATCGGCGCCGACGCCCCGGCGGCCTTCTCGGTGAGGGCGAGGAACTCGGGGGTGTCGGTCAGCCGCAGTCGCAGGTACAGGCCGATCGAGCCGAGCGGCAGGGCGAGCAGGAAGGGGATGCGCCACCCCCAAGCGTGCAGGTCGGCGTCGGAAAGCGCGTAAGTCAGGTAGGTGGTGATCCCCGACGCGAGCAGGAAGCCGCCGATCGCCCCGAACTCCAGCCAGCTCGCCCACAGACCGCGGCGCCGGTCCGGAGCGTACTCCACAACGAAGGTGGAGGCGCCGCCGTACTCACCGCCGACGGCGAACCCCTGCACCAGCCGGACGAGCACCAACGCGGCCGGTGCGGCGGCTCCGATCGCCTCGTAGCCGGGCAGCAGGCCGATGGTGCAGGTGGCCGCGGCCATGGTCAGGATCGTGATGGACAGCGTGCGCTTGCGCCCGATCCGGTCGTTCAACGGCCCCAGGACGAACGCGCCCACCGGCCGGACGACGAACGCCACCGCGAACGTGGCGAACGAGGCGAGCAGGGAGAGCACGGGCTCGGACTGCGGGAAGAACACCGCACCCAGTACGACGGCCATGTAGCCGTAGGTGGCGTAGTCGTACCATTCGGTCGCGTTGCCGATCATGGCCGCCGTCACCGCGCGCCGCCGGACCGCGGCGGTGACCTGCTCCTGCTGATGGCGCCGGTCCTGCGTGATGCCCACGTCGTCCGACCCGGCCGGTCGCCCCCCGCTCATCAGCCGACCTCGACGACGTCGGCACGGCCGGGCGTCAGCACCCGGGCGCCGTGCTCCTCCACGACGAAGGTCTGGCTGAGCCCCACGCCCGAGCGGCCGAACGAGCGGAACGACGCCGGAACGTGGAAGACCATCCCGCTGCGCAAGGGCTCGTGGTTGCCTCGGACGATGTGGAAGGGCGCGCTGTCCATCCAGTGCGGCTTGTGCGCCAGCCCGACCGGGTAGCCGAAGAGCCCGTGGAACACCACGTCGCCGGGCAGCCGGCCGACGGCCCGCCACGCGTGCTCGGCGACCTCCGAGCACGGCACCCCGGGTTCGGCGGCCTCCAGCACCGCCGCGAGCGCGGCGCGGGACAGCTCCGCCAGGCGCCGGTCGTCGGGGGAGAGCCCGCCCAGCACCAGTGTGCGCATGACCGGCGCGTGGTAGCGGTGATGGGCGCCGGAGAACTCCAGGAACGTCGGTCCCGGCGCCAGTCGGCGCCCCACCCAGCTCGAATGCGGGATGCCCGCCCGGTTCCCGGTGGCCACGACCGGTCCCCACGCCGAGGGGGAGTCGGCGCGCTCGAACAGCGCTCCGGCGATCGCAGCGGCGACCGAGGAGTCCGTGGCCTCGGGCCTGCCGGCCTCGGCGACGGCCGCGTCGGTGCCCGCGCCGGTGACCGAGGCGGCCCGCTCGACGCAGCCGATCTCCGCCGCCGAATGCACCAGCCGGACCCGCTCCACGAGGTGGTCGGGGTGGACGACCTCGACCTCCCGGGCCCGCAGGATCTCGATCGCCTGCGGCGGGGTTGAGGCGTGCCCGACCTCCACTCCCACCCGCGCTCCCGCCCCGAGCCCTCCGGCGGCGTCGTCGAGGAAGGTCCTGAGGCTGACCAGCGCGTCGGCGTAGCCGCAGAAGCGGATGCGCCCTACGCGGGAGGTGGCCAGAGCCCGGCCCACCTCCAGATCGGGCACGTAGAGGCAGGTGTCGGACTCGGTCACCAGCAGCGGCTGGGGTGCCGTCTCGGCCGTGTGGTAGCCGCACAGGTACTCGACGCTGGACGGCCGGAACACGAGCATGGCGTCCAGCCCGGCGCCGGCCATCCGGGTGCGGACGCCGTCCAGCCGCGCCCGGTACTCGCCGTCGGTGAACGGGCCCGGTTCGGCCCCCGTCACGGTCGCGGCGGCCTCAGCGGTGAGCCATTCCGGCGCGGCCCCCGAGGCGAGGCCGGCGACGTCCGGCTGGGGTTGTGGCAACTGGTCGCGGCTCATTCCGGCCCTCTTCTCCCTGTTGAGCGCGTGCCTCGGCGCATCCTTTCGCGGCGTCCCTCGCCGACTGGTTCGGCAGTCTAGGTATCGGCTTTCCTTCAGGTCTATTGGATGTTCTTTCAGCAGACGTTTTAGGGTTGCTTCATGGAACTGTCGCTGCACCGCCTGCGCATGCTGCACGAGTTCGCCCGGTGCGGCACGGTCACCGGCGCGGCGGCGGTGCTGCACTACACGCCCTCGGCGGTCTCCCAGCAGTTGGCGGTGCTGGAGCGCGAGGTCGGGGTGGAGCTGCTGGAGCAGGTGGGCCGGCGCGTCCGGCTGACGGAGATCGGGCGCGTTCTGGCCCGGCACGCCGCCGAGGTCCTGGCAGCCGAGGAGCGTGCCCGCATCGCCCTCGAACAGGCGCAGCGCACCGTCGATGCGGACCTCACCGTGGGGATGCCCGCGACCCTGGCCGGTTCCCTGGTTCCGCCGACCCTGGCCTTGCTGGCGCGACGCTACCCGGGGGTGCGCGTCAAGACCCGCGAAGTGGTCCCCGAGGAGACCGCCGCCGCCGTGCGCGACGGCGACCTCGACCTGGCGTTCGTCCTGGACTACCCCGGGCAGGCCCCCGCGTCCTGGGCCGGGGGACTGGAGGCCGCACTGGTCGGCAGGGAGCAGCTCTACCTGGTGGCGCCGCGCGGCACGCGCGGCGCCGCGGGTCCGGTCGCGATGGAGGACCTGGCCGCGTGCTCGTGGGTGGCTTCGGAGACCAACACCGAGTTCGGGCGGGCGCTGCGGCAGATGTGCCGCGACGCCGGGTTCACCCCGCGCATCGCCCACCAGGTGGACGGCCAGTCCACGGCGATGGCGATGGTCGCCGCCGGGCTCGGCGTGACCCTGGTGGCCGACCTCGGGCTCACCCTGCGCCCCGACGGCGTGGACGTGGCCCCGTTCGGGCCGCCGGTGCTGCGCCGGGTGCTGATCCTGCGCCGCGCGGCGACACGGGACCGCCCGGCCGAGCTCGCGTTCGTGCGTGCGGCGCTGGACACGGCGCAGTCCCTCGGCCTGGAACAGGACGGCGAAGCGGCCGCCCCCGCCGCCCCCTGACCGCCGCCGCCCGCACCGGCTCCGCCGGCTCCGGTGCCACCGGCATCGCCGCGGACGGAACGGGGGGCCGGGCGGGATCCCGGCCGCCGCTCATCCCCGTCCGGCATCCGCGCGCGAGCGCCGACGCAGGCCCGCGGCGGCGACGGCGGCCGCGGCCAGTCCCGCCAGAACGGCCAGCAGCGCGACCGGCCCGGCCTGCTCCAGCGCCCGGACCAGCGCCGACTGGACCCCGGTGGCGGCTGAGACCACAGGATCGGAGGCCGCCTGGCCCGACAGGACCCGCAGTTCGAACCAGCCGTAGTAGGAGACGTAGGCCCCGGCCGGAACGAGCAGCGCTCCGCCCGCGCGGCTCACGTACGGCAGGACGCGGCGCAAGCGCGCGGCGATCCCGTCGCGAGCCAGGGCGGCCGCCACCGTCAGCACCGCCACGACCAGGGCCATGCCGGCGGTGTAGGCGAGGAACACCCCGACCGCGCCGGTCGCGCCCCCTGCGGTGGCCGCGGTGGTCGTCACCGCCAGGAACGGGGCGACGGTGCAGGAGAGCGACGCGGTGGCATAGGCGGTGCCGTAGGCCGCGGCCCAGCGCAGCGAGCGGGTGGCCCGACCCGGCGAGGGTGTGCGCAGTCCGGGCACGGCGAACCGCCCGCCGCTGAGCAGCCAGACGCCCAGAGCGACCAGGACCGCGCCGATGACGACGGTCGCCCAGGGCAGATAGCGCTCCAGCGACAGCGCGAGCGGCGTGGCGACGAGCGCGAACAGGCCGAACACCGCGACGAACCCGCCGGTCATAGCGGTCGTGGTGGCCAACGCGCGCCCGAGCGCGGGCAGCCGTCCGGTCCGCGCATCGGGCGACTCGGCCACGAGCAGCGCCACATAGCCGGGCAGCAGCGCGAAACCGCAGGGGTTGAGGACCGCGAGCATGCCGGCGGCCAGGGCGATGGCGAAGGGGACCTGCTCCACGGGCTCAGGCCAGCACTTCGGAGTCGACGCGCTCGTCGATCTCCTGCTCGCTCATCGTGCCCGTGTAGGTGAGGAAGGTCCCCGAGGGGCGCAGGAACGAGAAGGAGGGCTGCGTGGTCACCTCGAACCCGGACCAGATGGAACCGTCGCCGTCGATGATGTGGCGCATGCCTCCGGTGCCGGTCGAGTCGACGAAGTCCGCCATGGCGGCGGGCTCGCCTTGCCCGGCGACGCCGATGAACTCCACATCGCCCTTGTAGCGCTCGGCGGTCTCGGCGACGTCCGGCGCCTCGCCCCGGCACACGGTGCACCAGGGCGCCCAGAACCACAGGACCACCGGTTCGCCCACCAGGTCGGCACCGTCGATCTCGCCGCCTCCGACGGTGGGCGCGGTGAAGCCGAGGGCCGTCGGCGGGCCCTGCCCGCCTTCGCCCTGCTGGGTCTCCCCACCGGGAGAGGAGGAGTCCGGGGCGCCTGCCGGTCCGCCTCCGCCGTCCTCGGAGGTGGCTGTGCATCCGGCGGCGAGCACGGCGGCCGCGGCGGCGGCCAGTGTGCGGAGAAGGGCACCTTGCATGGTCACCTCGGCTGCTCGTCGATGTCGCGATCCCAGGATGCCGCAGCCGCGCGAGCCTTCCGGTGCGTGCCGGCGGCGGGGCCTCCAATCCCGTTGGCACATCACCGTTGATCTTGTAGCTATCGTGAAGTAAAACGATTTTCAGTGACGATAGCTACAAGATCAACGGTGATTTCCTGCGCGGTTGGCCCGAGCCGCCACCGCTTCCTAGCATTCCTCCCATTGCTGGGGTGAGCGAGCCGCCGGCGTCCGACAACGGAGGAGATGGAGCAACGCGCCGGTGTGGAGCTGGATCCCGCCACCGCGGCGTCCGGACTGGCCAGAGGTTTCCTCATCGGGCTCGGCCTCTTCACCGCCACGATCGCCCTCATCGCGATGTTCGGCGGGTACGAGACCGCGGGCGGCCGGTCGTTCGGCGGGATGGCGGCCGTGCTCGGCCTGATGACGGGTGTCGCTGTCACGGAGGAGCTGCTGTTCCGGGGAGTCCTCTTCCGCCTGCTGGAGGAGGTCGGCGGTACCTCCGCCGCACTCGTCGTCTCGGCGGTGCTGTTCGGGGCCGTTCACCTGGCCAACCCGGGATCCACGGTGTGGGGCGCCTTGGCCATCGCCGTCGAGGCGGGCCTGATGCTCGGCGCGGCCTACGCCGCCACGCGCAACCTCTGGGTGCCGATCGGACCGGGTAGCCCCGGGCGGCGCCCGGCGAGAGCGACGAGCCCGGTCCGGACGTCCGGCAGCAGTATGAGGTCCGCTTGAACATCCGACACGCGCCCGCCGTCTCCGATCGTCCGGCCCTTCGCCGATCCTGCCGCATCGGCGAAGCACTTGGGCCGGAGTCCGCGCCGTCGGGGGCCGAAGGTATGCGGTGGCGGTGCCCGGCGACGGGCGGTGCGACACCGCGACCGCGTTCACGCGCGGGGCCGCCGGAGCAGGGCGAGGACCACGACCAGCCCGGCGGCGGCCAGAACAGCGGCGACACCGCTGTAGCCCGCTGTCTCGGCGATCGGTCCGCCAAGCAGGGGAGCGAGCAGGTAGCCCGCGATGCCCAGCTGCGACCACAGCACCATCGCCGTGACGATGCGCGGGGCGGGCACCGCTTCAAGCAGCACGCCGATCGAACCCGTGTTGGCCATGCCGATGCCGGTACCGCCCACCACCAGGGCCGCTGCCCAGACCGGCACCGACGCGGCGGCCCCTGCCCCGCCCAGCCCTGCGACCACCAGCACCGTCGAGGCCAGCAGCGCGGTGCGCGGACGCATCCGGGCGGCGAGCGCGGCGGCCGCGGCCACCACCACCGACGTCGCGGCGTAGAACACTCCGATCTGCCACTGGCCCAGCCGTGTGCCGAAGTGCAGAGGGAGCACCCCTTCGAGCATGCCCAGCGCCATCACCGCGAACGCGATACCGGCGCAGGCCGCCCAGAACCCGGGCGAGCCCATCGCCGTGCGGTCGCCGGTGAACCCCGGCCCGCGGGCGGGCAGCCGGCGCCGCAGCAGCACCACCGCGACCGCCATGAGCAGCGCGGCCGCCAGGTAGGCGGCGAAGGGGCCGCGGACTCCCGGAACCGACCCCAGCAGCGGCCCCAGCAGCCCGCCCGCGGAGTAGGCGGCGAAGATCCGGCTCATGCACACATAGCTCTGACCCGGCCAGTAGGACAGGGCCGCGAAGGTGACGCCCAGCCACAGGCATCCCGACCCCACACCCATCACCAGGCGGGCGGCGGCCAGGAGCGGTGCCTCGAAGGCGGCGAGGAAGCCGCCGCAGCCGGCGCAGATCAGCACCAGACCGGCGAGCACGACCCGCAGGGGCGCGCTGCGGCGCATCGCGGCGCCGCCCAGAGCGAATCCCGCGACCATGCCGAGGGGGAAGGCCGCCACAATCAGGCCCATGACAGCGGGTCCGGCGCCGGTGCGCTGGGCCAGTGCTGGCAGCACCGGGGCGATCACGCTGTAGCCGGCCGCGTCCAGGACTCCGAGCGCGACCAGGAGCCCGTAGGCGGCACCCGAACCCCGCCCGGTGAGGTCGCCGGGCCCCGGTGCGCCGACCGGCGCGGGGGCGGCGCTCACCGGGGCCGTCCCCAGCGCCCGGTACCGGAGTGCCCTCCCGCCTGCACGGGGGCCGGCCGCCCCATCACCACGTCGGCCGCCGAAGGGAACGCCTCCACGCACTCCTCGTTGAGCCGGTAGCGGCTGTAGGCGCCCTCGTGTTCCACGAGCACGAAACCGGCCTCGGCCAGGGCCTTGAGGTGGTGCGACACGGTCGACTGGCCCACATCCACCGCCGCAACGATCTCGCCGACACTCAGCGCTGCGCCGCGGCGGGCGAGCAGCGTGACGATCCGGATCCGCGTGGCGTCGGCCAGGGCTTTGAACCAGTCGGCGTAGCGCTCGGCTTCACGTCGGTCCACCACATCATCGCTCATCGGTAATCGACGATAATCGATGACAAGGGCGCGGTGCAATTCCTTCGGCCAAGGGCGCGCGGTGGCGGTCAGCGGGCGGGGAGCAGCCGGGGCACCGCGCGGACATAGACCACCATGCCGACCACCTCCACCAGGGTCTGGGTGACGACCACCAGCGCCGCGGCGGCCAACGAGTCGGGCAGGGCCAGGGCCAATGGAAGGACGACGAGGGAGTTGCGGGTAGCCCCGGTGAACACGATCGCCCGGCCGGCGGGTACGTCCAGGCGGAACAGGCGGACCACGACGAGCCCTGCGAATGCCATCACGACCAGGAACAGCACATAGAACGGCACGAGGCGGGCCACATCGGCCAGGCTGCCGCCCAGTCCGGGCACCTGGGAGGCGACCACGGTCAGCAGAGTGGCCGCCATCAGCGGCACCGCCGTCATGCCCACGACGTCGGCGGCCTTCCGCACCGCCCTTCGGCGGGCGGCCCAGGCCTGGGTGAGCCAGGCCAGCGCCAGCGGGCCGGCGATCAGCACGGCGAACGCCTCGACGAACGGGCCGGCCTCGACCACCCCGGCCAGTCCCGCCCCCATGAACAGCCAGAGGAAGCCGGGGAGCAGGACCATCTGTGCCACGAGCAGCAGCGGCGTCGCCGCGAGAAGCCGCCGGCTGCTGCCGCCGGCCAGCCCGCTGAAGACGATCACATAGTCCACGCAGGGGGTGAGCAGCACCAGCAGCACGCCCAGCCGGATCGCCCGGTCGTCGGGAAGGAACGCGAACATCGCCGCGACGACCAGCGGGACCACCGCGAAGTTGACCACCAGCGTGGCGGCCAGGAACCGGCCCGCCCGCACGGAACGCAGTAGCTCGGCTGCGGGCACCTGCAAGAACGTCACATACAGCAGGGCGCCGAGCACCGGGGTGACGGCGTGCTCCAACCCGCCTCCCGCCGTGGGGGCGGCCCGGCCGACCGCGGCGCCGACCGCCAGCGCCCCCACGTAGACGGCCACCTGGTGGCGCTCCATTCCCGCGACCAGGCCCTGGGGACCCTTCGGCACTCGTGTCCTCCTGCGCTCCGCATCGTTCGGCCCCGCCGGGCGGCGCGCTTTTCCGCCTGACCGCAGCAGGCGGCCCGGGAACGCGGTCGCCCCGGTCCTCGCGCGGGCGCCGTCACGTGCGCGACTCTACGCATCCCGGCCGCCTCGGCGACCTGCCCGCTGCGCAGCGCCGCGCACTCACCGGTCCGCCCCCGCTGCCGCGGCGGCGTGTTCGGCCAACCGCGTCTACGCGCACCCGTGCTCGTCGCGGCGGCGCTCCAGCATGACGGTGTCGCGCCAGACGCCGTGGTGTCGGGCGATGCGTTCGCGTACGCCCAGAGTGCGGAAGCCGGCGCTGTGGTGCAGGGCGAGGCTGGGTTTGTTCTCAGGGAAGACCGCGGTCTGCAGGGTCCACAGGCCGCCGGTGTCGGCGGCGGTGACCTGCTTGTGGATCAGAGCATTTCCGACGCCGCGGCCGCGGGCGGATGCGGCGACGTAGACCGAGGTCTCGGCCACTCCGGAGTAGACGGCGCGGGTGGAGACGGGGGCGGCCGCCGCCCAGCCGACGGGTTCGTCCTCACCGTCGAGTTCGGCGACCCAGCGCTGGCCGGGCAGCCACTTGGCGTCCAGGTCGGCCGCCGCGGGGACCTCGGTCTCGAAGGTCGCGTCGCCGGTGGCGATCCCCTCGTCGTAGATGCGGCGCACCGCGTCGAAGTCGCCGGGTCCCATGGCGCGCACGGTGACGTCGGCGGGCAGGTCGGTGGGGCAGCAGGGGCGGGAGTCGAGCAGTCCCATGACGGCGTCGGCGGCGTGGGGCAGGCCGGTGCAGCAGGCCGGGTTGATCATGACGCGGGTGGAGGTGCCGTGCTTGGTCAGGGTGATGAATCCGACCTCGGCGAGTTTGCGCAGGTGGTGGGAGACGGTGGGCTGGCGCAGGCCGAGGGCCTCGGTGAGTTCGCCGACCGTTGCGGCGCCGGGTGCGGAGGCGACGGTGTGCAGGAGTCGGACCCGGGCGGGTTCGGCCAGGCAGGCGAACCAGGCGGAGTAGGTCTCGGCGTCGGCGGCGGGCAGTGTCGGCAGCTGGGACGCGGTTGTCGTCTGGACCATGCCCTCATTATCGACCATGATCTATGGTTGCGTCCATTGAAGGGGGTCGATAAAGTTCCATTTGATTGATGGCAATCGATGGAAGGGTGTGTCATGGCGGATGAGAATCCGGTCGTGGTGATCGGCGCGGGACCGGTGGGGCTGGCCGCGGCGGCCGAACTGGAGCGGCGCGGGCTGCCCGCGGTGATCCTGGAGAAGGGCGCGTCCGCAGGCGCGGCGGTGCGGGAGTGGGGGCATGTCCGGTTGTTCTCGTCCTGGCGGGACCTGGTGTCCCCGGCCGCGGAGAAGCGGCTGGCGGCCACCGGATGGGTGCGCCCGGACGACGACTCCTACCCGACCGGGGATGCGTGGGTCGACTCCTACCTGGAGCCGCTGGCCGCCGCACTGGGGGACCGCGTGCGACTCGGTGCGGAGGTCGTCGGGGTCAGCCGCCGCGGACGGGACCGTGTCGTCGACGCCGGCCGGGAGGAGCAGCCGTTCACCGTGCGCGTGCGCTCGGCCGCGGGGGAGGAGCGCCTGCTCGCCCGTGCGGTCGTCGACGCCTCCGGCACGTGGGGAGCCCCCGGCCCGCTGGGTGGTGACGGGCTGCCCGCGCTCGGGGAGCGCGCGGCCGCCGACCGGATCTCCTACCGGATCCCCGACCTCGACGACGAGGGAGTCCGCCTGCGCCACGCCGGTCGGCGCACGGCCGTCCTAGGCAGCGGACATTCGGCGCTGACGGCGCTCGTGGCGCTGGCGCGTCTGGCGGAGGAGGTGCCGGCTTCCCATGCGGTGTGGGTGCTGCGCCGCGGCGAGGTGGGCGACGCCTTCGGCGGCGGCGCCGACGACCAGCTGGCGGCGCGCGGCGCGTTGGGGGAGCGGGCGAAGAGGGCCGTGGAAGCCGGGCACATCGAGGTGGTGACCGGGTTCCGCGCCGCCGAGGTGCGCCCCGGCCGGCGCGGCGCGGTGCTGGTCGGCGAGGACGGCCGAGCGCTCGACCCGGTCGACGAGGTCGTGGCGCTGACGGGGTTCCGCCCGGACCTCGCGCCGCTGTCGGAGGTGCGCCTGGGCCTGGACGCCGCCCTGCAGGCGCCGGTGTCGCTGGCGCCCCTGATCGACCCGAACGTGCACTCCTGCGGCACCGTGTACCCGCACGGGGCGAAGGAGCTGTCCCATCCCGAGCCCGGCTTCTACCTGGCGGGCATGAAGTCCTACGGCCGCGCGCCGACGTTCCTGGCTCTGACCGGCTACGAGCAGGTGCGCAGCATCGCCGCCGCCCTCGCGGGCGATGCCGAGTCGGCCGCGCGCGTGGAGCTGACGCTGCCCGAGACCGGGGTGTGCCAGGGCTCCGGTCTCGCCGACGCCACCGAGGAGGAGGCCGCGTCGGGCGGCTGCTGCGGTCCCGCACCGCAGGCGGTCGAGCTCACCCGCCCGGCCCTTCCCGTCCTGAAGTGACCCGGGCGTCGGCCACCGCGCCCGACGCGTTCACGGCGGCGGACGTCGCCCCACGGGCGCGCCGGGCGCTGATTGCCCTGTGCGTGACCGTGACCACGAGCTACGGGGTGCTGTTCTACGCCTTCCCGGTGTTGGCGCCGGCGATCAGCGCCGACACCGGCTGGCCGCTCGCGCACCTGACGGCAGCGTTCTCGGCGGCCCAGGTCGTAGCGGGACTGGGCGGTGCGGTCGTGGGCCGGTGGCTGGAGCGCTCCGGTCCGCGGACCGTCATGACCTGCGGGGCCGTCGCCGCCGTCCCTGCGGTCGCGGGCATCGCGTGGGCACCGGCGCTGTGGGTCTTCTTCGCCGCGTGGCTGGCGGCGGGCGCGGCGATGGCAGGGCTGTTCTATCCGCCGGCGTTCGCCGCCCTCACCCGCTGGTACGGCCAGAGGCGCACCGGGGCGCTGACCGTGCTGACGTTGGCGGCCGGCCTGGCCAGCACGGTCTTCGCGCCGCTGGCCGCGGCCCTGGAGCAGGCGCTGGGTTGGCGCGGTGCCTATCTGGCGCTGGCGGGGCTGTTCGCGGTCGTCGTGATTCCACTGCACGCCCTCGCCCTCGTGGCGCCCTGGCGCCGAGTCGCCGCCGCGAGCCGCGCCCGGACCCAGGCGAACGCGGTGGGTCCGGTGATCGCCAGCCGTGCGTTTCTTGCTCTGACCGGCGCGCTGACGCTGGGCGCGTTCGGGGTGTATGCGGTCGTGGTCAATCTCGTCCCGCTGCTGGACGCCCGCGGCTTCGATCCCAGCACCGCTGCGTGGGCGTTGGGGATCGGCGGGATCGGCCAGGTGCTGGGGCGGCTGGTCTACGTTCCGCTGGAGCACCGCGCCGGGCCGCTGGGTCGGGCGGTGCTCGTTTTGGCGGCCTGCGCCGCGACGACCGCGCTGCTCGCCGTCGTGAGTTCCCCGGCGGCGCTTGTGATGGCGGTCGCTCTCACGGCCGGGGTGGCGCGAGGGATCCTCACCCTGCTGGAGGCCACGGCCGTGTCCGACCGGTGGGGTATCGAGCGCTACGCCACGCTGAACGGCGTATTGCACACCCCGCTGATGCTGGCGGTCGCCCTGGCCCCGTGGGCCGGTGCGGCGATGGCCGGACCGCTCGGCGGCTACCCTGCCGTGTTCGCGGTGCTGGCGGCCCTCGGCGCGGTCGCCGCCGTCCTGGCCGTGTTCACGCGGCCGGAACGAAGCGGGTAGCGCCTGCGACGGCCCGGCACAGCACCGTTGATCTTGTAGCTATCGTATATGGAAATCGTTTTCCTTCACGATGGCTACAAGATCGGCGGGCGGCAGCCGCCCGGGCGGCCGCAGGTTGTCTGCGGGAACGTCCTCAGAGTCCCGCCGCGGCCGGGGCCTTTCGCACGTGGGCGGCCAGTGGCGCGATGACGTGCTCGGCGTCGCGGTGGACCCCGCGCAGGGTGTTGGAGGAGAACGAGCGCTGGAACTCCAGGCCCGCATAGGCCAGTCCGGGATGGGTGGCCGAGATGCCGCCGGTGTGCAGGGGCGCGCCGGCGGCATTCAGCGCGCCGAGTGGGCGCAGGTAGTCGAGTGCGGGCCGGTAGCCGGTGGCGAAGACGACGGCGTCGACGGGTTCCCGGGCGCCGTCGGCCCAGACGACGCCGTCGCCGTCGAAGGCGGTGAACATCTCCCGCCGGTCCATCCGGCCCGAATTCAAGGCGTTCTCGTAGTCGCCGGTCTCCATGACCAGGGTGCCTCCCACGTAGTGGATCAACCACTCGGGCGGCAGGCGGTCGAAGCCGGTGTCGACCAGCCAGTCGTGCAGGTCGCGGCCATTGTGCCGCTGCTGGAGGAAGCGGACGGGGGCGCGGGTGGCCAGGGTGACCGACGCCTCCGGAGAGAGCTCGTAGGCGACTTGGACCGCGGAGTTGCCGCCGCCGACCACGACGACACGCTTGCCTGCGTAGGGCTTCGGGTTGCGGTAGTCGGCCACGTGCAGCAGTTCGCCGGAGAAGTCCTCTTGTCCGGGCAGCTCGGGCACGTGAGGGCTGGTGAAGGAGCCGCCGGCCGCGACGACGCCCGCCGCGGCAAGGGTGCGGCCGTCGGCGGTGCGGACGGCGAACCCGGAGCCGTCGGCCTCGACGGCTTCCACGCTGGTGTTCGTGCGGATCTCGACGTCGAGGCCTGCGGCGTAGCGCTCCAGGTAGGCGGCCACTTCGTCGCGGTGGGGGTAGCGGTCGGGGTCGCCGGGAAAGGGAGCGCCGGGAATCGCGCTGTGGCGAGCCGGCGAGAACAGGGTGAGGCTGTCGTAGTAGTGCGGCCAGGAGCCGACCGGGCGCTCTCCCGCCTCCAGGACAAGCGGGCGCAGTCCGGCGTCGCGCGCCGCTCGGGCGGCGGCCAGTCCGGACTGGCCGCCGCCGACGATGATCACGGTGTCGTCAGGTGTGCTCATGCGCGGATCATATCGTAAAATCGTGAAATAACGATATGACGATGTGGAATGATCGAGGGCATGACTGAGTCGGCGGACGCGCGAGTCGGCGATGCCTCGGACACCGGGGCGGAACCCGATGCGGCATGCGGCGGGCAGGCCGCGGGCGAACTGAGCGAGGCCACGCACGACTTCCTCAAGGCGCTGGCAAGCCCGACCCGCCAGCGCATCATGCTGCTGTTCGCTCAGGGGGCGGAGCTGGCGGTCGGGGAGGTCGCCGAGCGGATCGGCATCGGGCAGTCCACCGCGTCCCAGCAGCTCGCCCTGCTGCGCCGGGGCGGAATCCTGGCGTCCCGCCGCGAGGGCAAGATCGTGCTCTACAGCTCCGATCGCGACCGGACCATGGAAGCCCTCACCGACCTCCAGACCTACCTGCGCTACTGCTGCTGACCGGAGGTGCACACGGGAGGGGCCGCCGTCAGCACCGCCCGCGATGCGCCAAGCGGCGGCGCCGGGCTCCGCCGACATCCGAGCGCCGAACGGCTCGGCGGCGATGAGCCGCCGAGCCGTCTGAACCCCGGGCCGTTGCCCGGCTGAGTTCACGCGCGGTCGGGAGCCGGCGCGACAGGCGAAGGCCCGACGAAGAAGCGCCGCGCCCACAAGGAGACGTAGACCAGCCCGACCAGCACGGGCACCTCGATGAGCGGGCCGACGACGCCCGCCAGGGCCTGGCCCGAGGTGACTCCGAAGACGCCGACGGCGACGGCGATGGCCAATTCGAAGTTGTTGCCCGCGGCGGTGAAGGCGAGGGTGGTCGAGCGCTCGTAGGACAGCCTGATGCCCCGGCCCAGCAGCATCGACAGGCCCCACATCAGGACGAAGTAGGTGAGCAGGGGCAGGGCGATGCGTGCGACGTCCAGCGGGTTGGAGGTGATGGCCTCGCCCTGCAGGGCGAAGAGCATCACGATGGTGAACAGCAGGCCGTAGAGGGCGAGCGGGCCGATCCGGGGGAGGAAGCGGTCCTCGTACCAGGCGCGGCCCCTGGCGCGTTCGCCCAGGGTGCGTGTGAGGTAGCCCGCGACCAGCGGGAGGCCGAGGAAGACCGCCACCATCGCCGCGATCTCCCAGGCCGAGACGTCGATGCCGCTCTGGTCGAGCCCCAGCCAGCCCGGCAGCAGGTCCAGGTAGAACCAGCCGAGCAGGCCGAAGGCCAGCACCTGGAACACCGAGTTCAAGGCGACGAGCACGGCCGCGGCCTCGCGGTCGCCGCAGGCCAGGTCGTTCCAGATGATCACCATGGCGATGCACCGGGCCAGGCCGACGATGATCAGCCCGGTGCGGAACTCCGGGAGGTCGGGCAGGAGGATCCAGGCCAGGGCGAACATCACGGCCGGTCCCACCAGCCAGTTGATCGCCAGCGAGGAGACCAGCAGCCGGCGGTCGCGGGTGACCGAGTCCAGCCGGTCGTAGCGCACCTTGGCCAGCACGGGGTACATCATCACCAGCAGGCCGATCGCGATCGGCACGGAGATGCCGCCCGCCTTGACGGCGTCCAGCGCGCCTTGCAGACCGGGGATCCAGCGGCCCAGCAGAAGACCGGCGGCCATGGCGAGGCCGATCCACACCGGGAGGAAGCGGTCCAGCGTCGACAACCGCGGCGGTCGGGTCGTACCGGTGGTTGCGGCCCCGGTATCCGGTCGGGTCATCCTGGACTCCTCATGGTCGGGATGGTCGGGCTGGGCTGCACGGTCCGGGAGTCAGGTTACATCGAAGAAGACTGATATCAAGAACGGCTGATAAGTTCGGATGGTGGCCGCCGCTCGGCGGTCGCGCCGTCGCCCGCCGGGCCGGTCCAGAAAGGCGAGTCCCGTGTCGGACAAACCGAGTGTGCTCTTCGTCTGCGTCCACAACGCCGGCCGTTCCCAGATGGCGGCCGGGCATCTCCGCCGGCTCGCGGGGGGCCGGGTCGAGGTCCGCTCCGCCGGGTCCGAGCCCGCCGAGGCGATCAACCCGGTCGCCGTCGAGGCCATGGCCGAAGTGGGTATCGACATCACCGCCGAGCAGCCCAAGGTCCTGACGGCCGGTGCCGTCGAGGCCAGCGACGTCGTCATCACCATGGGCTGCGGCGACACGTGCCCGATCTTCCCCGGCAAGCGCTACCTCGCCTGGGAGTTGGACGACCCGGCGGGGCAGCCGCTGGAGAAGGTCCGGCCGGTGCGCGACGAGATCCGCCGCCGAGTGGAAGGGCTGCTGGAGGAGTTGGGCGTGGCTCCGCGCGAGTGACGCCGCGCGCCCTCGTGCCCCCGCTGCAGCGGGGGCACGAGGGCGCGCCTTAGCCCCCATGAGCCTTCTCAGGTGCAGCGGTGCCGAGGAGTACCGCAGCAGCCCCGTCCGGGCGATGTTGCCTATTCCAGGGTGATGATTGCGAAAGTCCCCAGGTCAGACGGTTTCGCCGGATCAGCCCAGGGAAATGGCGTCGGTATGCGGAGCGCCGTGAAGCGCAGCGGGATCGTCTGTGCCGGTGCTGCCGCGCGCCGGATCGGCCGTAGCGACGCGTAGCGTCGCTTATCGGCCGAGACGGCGCCCAGGATGTCGTAGGGGGGGACATGCCTGAACACGACAGCGACGGCCAGGGCAGGACGCGGCCGCCCACCCGGACGCGTGAAGACGGTGGGGAGAGGCCCGCCAAGCGGAGGCGGGACGACGAGAGGAAACTCTCGCGGAGGCCGCAAGGGCCTGATGGCGGTAGTCGCGGATCCGTTTCCGAAGAGCCGGATGTATTGCTCGACGTCCCGGTCGTCAAGGTGGACGAGATCGAGCTCGAGGTCGAGAACCTTCGGGCGCGGGTCTCTTTGCAGGCCGAGGTCCTGGACCTGGTGAAACTCAATGTGGGTGCGGATGTCGAGCTCGGGCGTGTCGGTCTCACCATCAAGGGGGTCGAGGCGCAGGCCCTGCTGAAGGTGCGTCTCGACAATGTCGCTTCGATCATCGAGCGGGTCCTGGAAACGGTCGACAACAACCCGCAGATCCTGGAGAACCTGACCCGCGGCCTGCAGTCCACGCTTGAGGACGTAGGGAGCGGCGCGGGCCAGGCCGTGGGTGAACTCGGCCGGGGTGCCGGCAGTGCGGTCGAGGAGGTCGGTGAGGGGGCCGCCAGCGCGGTCGAGGACGTCGGTGAGGGCGCCGGTAGCGCGGTCGAGGAGGTCGGCGAGGGTGCCGGCAGCGCGGTCGAGGAGGTCGGCGAGGGCGCTGGCACTGCGGTCGAGGACGTCGGCGGTGCGGTCGAGGAGGTCGGTGAGGGTGCTGGCACTGCGGTCGAGGACGTCGGCGAGGGTGCTGGCAGCGCGGTGGAGGACGTCGGCGGTGCGGTCGAGGACGTCGGCGAGGGTGCGGGCGAAGTCGGCAAGAGCGCAGGCAAAGCCGCTGGCCGAGCAGTCGAAGGCGCAGGCGAGTCCGCAAGGCGGACCGGCAGGGGGGCCGGGAGGACAGCCGAAGGCGCGGGTAAGTCCGCGCGCAGGGTCGGGAAGGGCGCTGGCAAGTCCGGAAAGCGGACTAGTGGGAGCGCGGTGAGAAGGACCAAGGACACCTGAGGTGGACTGAGGACTATGGGCAAACCGTCACGACCGCGCCGGGGAGACGTGGAGATCAGCGCCTCGGTAAAGGCGGAGGAGCTGACCTTCAGTGAAGTACCGGAGGTCACGGTGGATTTTCCAGGCGACGCGGAGCAGGACGCCGCCTCTGGCAGCGACCGCACCAATCTGCCCGATGAGGTGGAACCCGGAGTCACCTACCGGGATATCCACGTCGACTACCGGATTGCGAGTCGTCTGACCGACCAGGACCGGCTCGACAGCCGAGAGGACTGACAGCGCGCTCACGAGGACGGTCCGGGCGGCCGGTGAGGCCGCCCGCGCCGCACACCACCGGATGAGCCATGGCCCCAGTCCGCCACAGGCGCATTCCGGTGAGTGCTGCCGGGGCCATCCGACGGCTCGCTCGGGATGCGTCCATCCGACTGCCGCTTCCCTGCAGCGGGCTGCCCGTGTCAGCCGCCCATTGGGCGACCTCCGCCACGAGAATGCAGCCTGCGCGGCCACGGCGCCGCAGAGGACAAGTGTCCAGCCCCCGTCGGGAACGGCCCCCGGGGTCAACGCCGCGCAGCGGGCTGTTCCTGCTCTTCCTCCTCCTCGTATTCGGCGGCGTACTCGCCCTCCTCTTCCTCCTCCTCATCATCAGGCTCGGCAAGCTCCGCCAGCTCAGCAAGCTCGTCCTCGTTGAGTTCGTCGAGTTCGGCACGCTCGTCCTCGTCGAGCTCGTCGAGCTCGTCGAGTTCGGCCCACTGCTCCGCTGTGAGGCCGGCCTCCTCCAGCTCCAGTGCGTCGTCGTGGCTGAGGACGACCTCACCATCTCGGATCTCGCCGCGCCAGCCCTCCAACTCCTCGGCCTCGGGCTGGGCCATCATCATGACTTGGCGACGGTAGTGCTTGAGGTCCAACCGCAGCCGACGCCCTTGGGCCCGCCAGAGGTTGGCCGTCTTCTCGAAGAACCCCTTGGGGTAGTACTCGACGACCAGCAGCACGCGGGTGAGACTCTCACCTAGCGGGTGGAAGGTCGCCACGCCCTTCGTGGTGCCCTTGTCGGCCTCGCTCGTCCATGAGATCCGGTAGTCCTGGATCT
This sequence comes from Streptomonospora wellingtoniae, assembly GCF_031845375.1. Taxonomy (NCBI): domain Bacteria; kingdom Bacillati; phylum Actinomycetota; class Actinomycetes; order Streptosporangiales; family Nocardiopsidaceae; genus Streptomonospora; species Streptomonospora wellingtoniae. The sequence goes on along the minus strand of NZ_JAVREK010000001.1, from coordinate 180,466 downwards.
GCTCGGTGATCGTGGCCTTCCAACTACGGGTCGACCAGAAGATCTTGGCCGTCCACTTGGACGTGGTGTCGTCCTCCTCCTCGACGCTCAGTACGCCCTTGGCGAAGCGGCCGAAGTCGGGGTAGCGGGTCCACTGGTTGTAGGCGGCGCGCAGCGGAACCCCCACGTCGATGTTCTCGACGATGTTGATGGCCTTGGTGCCGCCACCGCCGCCACCGCCGCCACCGCCGCCACCGCCACCGCTGCCACCGGACACTTTGCCCAGCAGACCCTTGGTCGCGTCCTTGGCGCCCTTGACGCCCTCGGCGCCCTTGCCGACCGCCCCGGCTGCGGCGCCGACCGGCCCCTTGCCCTGAAGGAGCTTCTTGCCCCCCTCTGCGACCGCTTGCGCAGATCCGCCCGCGTCTCCCGAAGTGAGCCGCTCGGCATAGCCCGCGAGTTTCTTCGCCATGCCACTGGTAGTACTCGTGGCCTTGGCGGTGAGGTAGCCCTGGACCGCGTCAGCGAGCTTGGCCGTGCCCTCGTTCTTGTCTGCCGCCTCACGCAACCGCGATAGAGGGCCGGTGCTCTTCTCAGCCATGCTGATCACCTTCATGGTCGCTGCTCTTGCGAGTGCTGCGCGAACGGGCGGTCGACCGGGACTCGTCGGCACCCCTTCCATTGCCTCGGGCGCGACCGCCGGCGCTCTTGCCGTCCGCACCTCGCTGGCCCGCCGGGGCATTCGCCTCGCCGCCTCCAGGCGCCTTCTCCTTCCCGGCCGCTTCGGTGCCCCTGCCGCTGTCCTGGTCGGACGGTTCCCCGGCTTCTCCGGACGGCTCCCCCACCTCAGCGGTTCCGCTGCGCAACCGCTCGCTCCGTTCGTTCAGCGAGTCGGCCAAGCCGCCTGCCCAGGCGGTGACCATGCTCCCGGCCACGTCCTTGCCGACGGTGCTGAGCTGCCCGCGGGCCTGGTCCTTCAGTTCGGTGACCGCCGGGAGCTCACCGAGTTCCTTCATAAGCGTCCGCGGATCGAGGTCCAGCTTCTTCGCTGCCAGAAAGAGGCCGAGGCCGACGGCGAGCTTCAGTTTCTTGCGCCTGCCGAGAACATAGCCGCCGACAGCGGCGGCGACGATCTTCGTGGGCTTGTCGATACGTCCCATTTGAGACCACCTTTACCTGGTCACTGGTCGTCGGGTAAGTAAGCGCTCGGCCTCATGGATGCGGTCCGGAAAACCCGTCGACTGCGGCGAATTCACCGGACGTCGGAAGGACGCAGTGCTCCTCCTTGCGGGCGGGGCAGTCGGCGCATGCCCCAGCGGGCGATCCGGAGCAGTGCGGCCAGCTCCTCAAGGCCGGTCCTGATCAGCGCTGTTGCTTGGCCATCGGGTGCCCGCGCAACAGGGCTCCCGGCTCCGTCGCGAAGACGCCCGCCGGCATTTCCTCCCGGACGTCGCGTTCAACGCCGCAGCCGACGAGCAAGCACTGCGCCGGGATCCGATCCTCCAAAGCGACGCTCCCACCGCACCCCTGCCCGGCAACAGCATCCGCACAGAGGGCTGGTATCCCTTCGCGCGGCGACTACCCGAAAGTAGGCAACGAAACACAAGAACGGAAGAACAGCATCAAACTCAACGTTCTCCTCCGGGCCGCGGGAGACCGCGATGTGCGTTGCAAGGGACTTCGCGTTTACCTTTCCCATCCAGAGGATTGAAGAATGCTGGGAACTTCCCTGTCGCGCCTTACCCCTGGCTTCCCTGCCGTCGAACGCAGCGCCGGGCGTGCGCTGGTCGCCGGTGGGGTGCGGAGGCGCGCTTCAACACGGACGGTAGCGGTCCCGTGCTTCGACCGCCTGGGCGGCGAGGTCGCCCAGGCCCTCGGCGGCCGCGGCGATGGCCTCCGGGCGCAGCCGGTAGTAGGTGTAGCGGCCGCGGGGTTCGGTCTCGACGAGCCCGGCCTCGCGCAGCAGGCGCAGGTGGTGGCTGACCGTCGTCTGCCGCGCCCCGGTCTGCTCGATCAGATGGCAGGTGCACATCTGCTCGCTCGCGAGCAACCGCACGATCCGGGCCCGCAGCGGGTCGCCGAACAACCCTACGGCGGCTTGGGTGAGGGACTCGTCCGGCGACTGCGACATCAGCATGTTTCGATATCACCACGGCCGGGCGGGGGCGTCAATCGCGGTCCCGGTCCCGCATGAGAGGCCGTTGGCAACCGGCGGCCACGCGGTTGAAGTCGCCGTATCACCGTTGATCTTGTAGCTATCGTCACTGGAAATCGTTTTTCTTCACGATAGCTACAAGATCAACGGGGTCCCGGCCTCGTGGACTCGACCGCCTCGCCCCCGATCTCGAGGCGCAGTGGGTCGGGCCGCGCGCGATGGCCACGAGTCAGCCCAGCCGGGTGCCGATCTCCGCGGCGACGCGGTCGCCGTCGCGCACGGCGCCCTCCATCGTTCCCGGCCACGTGCCGCGGTCAGCGCCGGCGAAGTGCACCCGGTCGAGGGCGGTGCGCAGGGCGGGGCCGTGCCGGGTGAGCTGTCCGGGGGCAAAGGCGGGGTAGCCACCGCCGATGTACGGTTCCTCGTGCCAGGCATGGGCTATGCCGTCTGGTGCCATGGCATCGGCGTCCAGGCCGAGCACGGTCGCCAGGCGGTCACGCAGGTGCCAGGTCGGCAGAGCCGTGTCGGAGCCGTAGGCGAAGCCCACGGCGTGCTGGTCGTCGGCCATGGCCAGCGGAATCACGGCGTTTCCGGCCGCCAGCACGCCCCGGCGGGGCACGTCGGCGGAGGCGGCGAGGAGCTTGGTGACGGCCGGACTGCGCACCTCGTCGAGAAGATGGCGCTGGGTGGACGGCAGGCGCGGGGTGAACGCGATTGAGTCGGTGGCGGCCAGCGGCGTGCACACGGCGGCCCGCCGCGCGCGCCGCACCTCGCCGCCTTCGGTGTGCACCGCGACCTCGGCGCCGTCCTGCTCGATCGCCTGGACGGGGCTGGCGCAGACGACGCGGTCGCCGAGTCGGGCGGCCAGGCGAACGGCGACCTGCTGTGCGCCGCCGCGGATGCGCCAGGGGGTCTCACGCCACAGCGCCGACAGGCCGCCGGCCGGTTTCAACCACTGCAGGAACGCCAGAAGGGACAACGCGTGCGGCGGTGCGGTGGTGAAGGCCTGGGCCGCCGCCCCCAGCAAGCGCGCGGTGCGTTCGTCCACCGGCGCCCGGTCCAACCAGTCCTGCAGGGAGAGGGCGTCGAGGCGGTCGGCGAGCGGCGCCTGCCACGGTGCGTGGTCGGGTACCAGTCCGCAGAGGTGGTGCAGCCGTGCGGCCACGGCGGCGAGACCGGCCGCGGTCGGCGGGCTCAGCTGCGGACGCGCCCGCGGATCGACGAGCAGGCGCGGCCGCGCTGGAGCGGCCGGCTCCAGCCGCAGCCCGAGGGCGGCGACGAGTCCGCGCAGCCGGGTGTAGTCGCGGCCGACGAGTTCGCCGCCCACGTCGACGGCGCGTCCGCCCAGCCGGCGTGAGCGGGTACGCCCGCCGACCTCGCTGCCGGCCTCGACCACGACCACATCGGCCCCGGCCCGACGCAACCGGGCGGCGGCGACCAGGCCGCAGAGCCCGGCCCCCACCACCACGGCATCGTGACAGCGCGGCATGCCCACCCTTCAGTCGTCGCAGCAGGAGCAGTCGGGGCCGCAGCCGCAGGAGTCGCCTTCGGCGGTGTCGGCGCCGACGGCGACGGCCATCCCGTTCGGAGCGCAGCAGGCGTCGCCCTTCCAGGCTTCGCGGCCCTCCTTGACGGCGGCACCGGCGATGATCAGGGCGACCAGCGGGTCGGCCCAGGTCCAGCCGAGCAGGGCGTTGAGCAGCAGCCCGACCAGCAGCGCCGCGGAGAGATAGGTGCACAGCAGGGTCTGCTTGGAGTCGGCAACCGCCGAGGCCGAGGAGAGTTCGCGGCCGGTGCGGCGCTGGGCCAGCGACAGGAACGGCATCACGACCACCGACAACGCCGCGAGCAGGATGCCGCTCAGCGAGGTCTCGGCCTCGCCGCCGCTGATCAGAGAACGCACCGCCTCGAAGGTGACGTAGGCGGCCAGTGCGAAGAACGAGATCGCGATGACGCGCAGTGCCCGGCGTTCGCGGTCCTGCCGCACGGCTGCCTCGCGCGCGGAGAACTGCCAGGCCACCGCGGCCGCTGAGGAGACTTCGATGACCGAGTCCAGGCCGAAGCCGATCAGCGCCGTGGAGGAGGCCAGCGCTCCGGCGGTGAGGGCGACGACGGCCTCGACGAGGTTGTAGGCGATGGTGGCCGCCACCAGCAGGCGCACGCGCCGGATGAGCGTCCGCTTGCGCTGCTCGGAGACGTATGGGGCGATCTGGAAGGCCATCAGCAGCAGTCCTTCTCGTCGGCCTCGGCGCAGCGCTTGTCGTCGGCGACGGCCAGCACCGCCGAGCGCAGGTCGTCGATGGCGTGGCCCAGCCGGGCATCGGCGATCTCGTAGCGCACCCGCCGCCCGACGGGGACGGCCACGACCAGGCCGCAATCGCGCAGGCAGGCCAGGTGGTTGGACAGGCGGGTGCGGCTGATGTCGAGGGATTCGGCCAGGTCGGCGGGGTGGGCCGGCGCCTCGCGCAGCAGCATCAGGATCCGGCAGCGGATCGGGTCGGCCAGGGCGCGGCCGAAGCGGGACAGGGCGTCGATGTCGGTGGCGACGGTCAGCATGGACTCAATGGTACAAGAAATCGTGAATCCTGAAACCCCTGAATCCATGATCCGTGAATCCGTGTCGCGATCCGGGGGTGTCGTCGTTGAGGCGGGCGAAAGGAGGGCGCCGTGCCGACCGGTCGCGGCGGTGACGGCGGGCGTGTGCGGGGGTTCCGCGGTGCCGGTGCCGGGGGGCGGCGGCGATGCGGGCGGAGAGCGGAAACCGCGCGCCCGTTCGATGCCGGTGGAGGCCTGGAGGCTTGGAGGCCTGGAGGTCTGGAGGCCTGGAGGCCTGGAGGTCTGGGAGATCTGGAGCCGGGTCCGCGCGGGGTGCACTACCGGTGACGGCCGGCTCCCGGCCCGAGAAAGTGCGGCGCGCTCGCGGTCCTCGCACCGATCAGACTTGACACTCCGTCTATCGGCATCTACTTTCCATGTAGAAAGTAGATGCCGATTAAGGAGAACATATGACCGACACCCCCGAGCTCGACCAGGTTGCCGAAGCCCGCCGCAAGCTCGCCGCCCAGGCCGGATTCCCCGTCGCCTACTGGGTCTTCTTCACGGCCGCGAGCGTGCTGATCGCCGGCCTTCCGATCTGGACCTCGCTCCTTCCCGGCAGCGGCCTTTACTTCCAGTGGGCTCTCCTCGGAGCGGTCCTGATCTCGGCGGCCTACGCGGTGATCCGGCGGCGACGCAGCGGCGTGTACCTGCCGCGCCGCGTCACCTCCTACCCCGGTGCCCGACTCCTGTGGATCACCACCCTGGCCGCCACGGGGGCCGGCTACCTGGGCATCAGCGCACTGGTCGACCGCGGCCTCCCTGGCCTCGCGCTCGCAGTGCTGGTGCCCGTCGCCGCGGTCATGCTCGTGGGCCAAGTGCTCATCCGCTCGGCCATGCGCCGCAGTATCGAGGACGGCAGGGTCACCCCGTGACCGCATCCCCAAGCCCGGGTGGGGAGGCTGCTCAGGGGCCGGACGCCCCCGGGCGCCACCCGATCCTGGAGACCGGCCCGCGGCTGGCGATGTGCGCGCTCCTACAGGGAGCCGACTGGATCGAATTCGCCACCGCCCGCACGTTGCTCGACGTCAGCGACTCGATGGTCTCCAAACACAGCCGCACCCTTGAGGATGCGGGGCTGCTCGAAGTCCGCAAGGGAGCGGTCGGGCGCCGACCGAAGACCTGGTTCCGCCTGACCCCGGTCGGGCGCGCGGTCCTGGCGAGCCACCTGGCCTGGCTGACCGAGCTGGGTTCGGCGGTCGACCGGGGGCCCTGAGGCCGAGGCCCCGGACGCGAGGAGTGGCACCGGCACCAATACCGGTACCAATACCGGTACCAATACCGGTACCAATACCGGTACCGGTACCGGTACCGAGAGGCGACGCGGAGTCCGTTCGGCCTGTCCACCGGAGGGCACGAAGTGCCGCCGGCTCTGGCGGGCGACGTGCTCGGCGAAGCGCGGGCGGAGGCGCGCGAGGCTCGTTGTCGGTCCACCGTGACGCCCCAGTCTGGCCGAGAGCAAGGCCGCGGCGGCGAAACTGAATCGGTCATGCCTTCGCCTGGCCGGATTCCGCCATTCATAGGGTGTCGGGTGTCCAACGCGCCGAGGCGGGAATGGTTCTCTCCCGCTTCTGAACACAGGAGGATCCCAGTGGAACGTTTGTGGGACGTGAAGCCCGACGCCCAGTTCAAGCAGCGTCTCGGGAAGACAGCCGCCGAACTGGAACAAAGCCGCACCAACGACGACTGCCCGGAGATCTGGGAACTCGACAACGGCGATGTGGCGATCGTGGGGCGCGACGTCACCGAACGCTTCAGCGACCGCCTGCCGACCGGGCTGAGCATAGGCGCCGACGAGCGGCTCGTGGTCATCCCTGGGAAGATGTTGCGAGCCGCGAAGCCGGACATCTCTGATGTTTGACGCCGTGCGCGCGGCTGAGGGCGCGGTCATGGACCGCCGCGCCTACCACGCTGACGCCGCCGCCCTGCGCGCGGATCCGGCCATGACCGGTGACGTCTGGAAACTGGAGCGGTCACAGGTCTTCTCCGAGTCGGGAGATCCGGCCTGGGAGGCGTTCTGCTCCGGTGACTGGGATCGCGTCCTGGAGATCTTCGAAAGCGAGCGCGAGGACATTCGCGCGGAGCGTCAGAGCTACGAGCGGTTGGGCCTGCGGCTGCGGCGGCTGCGCATCGTCGCACTTCCGCCCACGGCCTACCTGGTTTGGGAGGCGCATAGCCACCGGATATTCGTCGAGTGCGGTTTCGAGATTCGCGTGCTCGACGCAGGGCTCATCCGCCACTTCGAGAGCGGGTACCCGCTTCCGGAGCTCATGGTGTACGGCGGTCAGGTCCTCTACCACATCCGTTACGACGAGAACGGAGTTCCGGCCGGGGCGAAGCGCGTCGACGACCCCGCGCTGGCGCGTGCCGCAGCACGAAGTGTGTCCGAGTTGTACGAGCAGGCGGAACCGTTCGTGGGCTTTTTCGAGCGAGAGATCGCCTCGAAGGCCCCGGCGCGCGGCAGTGTCGGGGGTTTCCCGGCGGTTTGAGGGTCGTGGGGCGGTCTGCGTAGGAGCGCCCCACACAAATGTCCGCCGTGTGGCGGGACCTGCTCACCCCCGGTAATGGCGTCGGTCGGCGCCACCGGGGACACGACCCTGTGCGCGATGATCGCGGCCTCAGCGCCCAGCGCGGCCGACACGAACTCGGGATCGACGGCAGGGAGGAGGTACGGCTACGGCTTGCGTGTGAGTTCGCCCTCAGCGCCGGGCGCTGAGGCGCGAAAAGCTGGGTGCGCGGCACCGCCACCGCGGCGAGCTGGAGGGCCGTGAAGCGCTGACCGCCCAGGTGGCGAGCACCCCCGGCCCCCCGGCGGTAGGTGCACCTGCTCCTCAATCGGCCCGGTGCTCCTCCATGCGGTGCAGGTAGTCGCGCACCAACTCCTGGGCCTCGGTCTCGCCCACCACGCCGGCCATGATGAGTGTCCCGATGCCGTGGGCGAGGGACATGGCTTCGACGGCCGTCCTCCGCGCACCCTGCGCCGGTTCGGCGGCGCGTCCGAATTCGGCGGTGTCCATGGCGCCGGCTGGGCTCAGGACCTCGGCAAGGTGGTCGGCCAGCGCGCGCAGATGATTGCGATAAGCGGTGGCGCCGACGTCCGGCTGCGTGATCGCCAGGAGTTCGAGCGAGACGCCGACGCGATGGAACGCACGGCTGGCCTCGTCAGTGGGCAGGGCCTCGTCGAAGAACGCCTTGAGGGCGTCCCCGGGCCGGCTCGCGGACAGCTCCGCGGACCGTTCCCGCCATCGCCGGATGCTCTTGTCGGCGAGGCGATCCAGCGCCGCCGTCAGCAGTTGGGCCTTGTCCTTGCCGTAGTACTGGACCAGGCGCAGGGACACCCCGGCCTCGGCGGCCACCGCGCGCATGGTGACCGCATGCGCACCGTCCCTGCCGAGGATGCGTTCGACGGCGTCCAGGATCTCTTCGCGGCGTTCGGGTCGTGACACCGGACGATTATCTCCTACAGCCGGTGATACGTTCATGCCAGCCTGATACGTATGTATCAAGGGGGGTCGGGTGTCGTCCGCCGCGCCTCCCCGTTCCCGCGCCCTGTGGGCCGCCTGCAGCACGCGGTTGGATGCCGGTCGCCTCTGTCCCGGTCCGCGGAGCCCTGCGATGAGTGGGCACCGGCTGGGCCTCACCCCAGTACCCCTCGTGATGAGCATGTAGATCGCCCAACGCTGGCCGAGATCGACGTCCAGGCCACGCTCCAGGAGAAGCCGAGCGCGGCGATGGAGCCCTCCGTCATCCTCGGCGCGTGCAATCCCGGACTCACGCATGGCTCGCCCCCATGGCCGGATTCGCGGCAGCCAGCATCTTCGCCGCACAGATCACCAGCTTCCCCGTGGCGGGCGGCACCAGCGGCCGCGTCCTCGGGGCACGTTGGCCGCGTTGCTCCTGGGGCCTATGCCGGGGGTGCGGATCGAGGACGTGCACCGGACCGGGTCGGCGATGCGGAGCGTGGCGGGGCGTGGCGGCCACCCGTAGGGCGCCGCCGCGTGCCCGGTCCAGCTACCGCCGGTTTCCCCGCGCAACGGCTTGACTTGATCGGACTCGGTGTCGCCCCCTCGTGGCCTCGGTCCCCGGCTGGCGGGCGAGAGCGGGCTTGCAGCTTCGCGCGCTCGCTATGACCGCTCGGGTCCTCCGTCGAGCCCGGGGTGCGCGGTCGGCAGTAGGCGCAGGGCGGCTTGGCGAGCGTGGTCGAAGGGTTCGGTGCTGTGCCGCAGCGATGCGATCGCTGTGGCTCCTTCCAGCAGGAGGCGCCATTCCTCGGCCGCCTTCGCCGGGTGCCGGCATCCGGCGTCGGTTGCGATGCCTTCGAGGCAGCACCGGATGCCTTCCTTATGGTCGCTGATGATGGCGTGTCCGGGATGTTCGGGGGCGGTGAGCTCGATGGAGGCGTTGACGAAGCCGCAGCCGCGGAAATCGCCCGCCAGGACCCAGGACCGGTAGGCCTCGAACATCGCCCTCAGCCGTTCCTCGGCGGTCGCACACCCGGCGAGGTGCCCGTCGAACTCGGCCCACCACCGTTGATTCCGGGCGCGCAGGTGCGCTACCACCAACCCGTCCTTGGACCCGAAGTGGGCATAGAGGGTGACCTTCGTTACTCCGGACTGCTCGGCGATCGTATTGACCCCCGTCGCTCGGATGCCGCGCTCGTAGAACAGCGCGGAAGCGGTGGCCAGGATGCGATCCGCCGCCCCGGGACCTCCCTCGGCCCTTCGCTTCGGTGCTGCCACTGTCGCCTCCCGGAGCGCCGACTATACAAACCGGTATGTACAGTACTAGGAAGGAAGCTGCACCACCAACAGAAGGAGCTTCGTGACCACTCGCCCGCACGCTGTCGCTTTCGATGTGCTCGAAACCCTGCTGGACCTGGATCCGCTCCGCGCGCGGCTGGAGGAGATCGGCCAACCCGCCCAGCTGCTGCAGCCGTGGTTCATGCGCTTCCAGCGCGACTCGATGGCACTGGTCCTCGCCGGGGACTACGGGTCCTTCGAGGCGGTGGCACGGCAAGCGTTGCGCACCGACACCCACCACACCGCCACCGAGGCCGACATCGACCACGTACTCGACGGGTTCGGCCACCTGCCCCCGCACCCCGACGCCGAACCGGCGCTGCGGCGACTGTCCGGCGCCGGGCTGCGCGTCGGCTGCCTGACTGTCGGCAGCGCCGACAACACCGCGTGGTTTCTGGAACGAGCGGGCCTGGCACAGCACGTGGACCAGGTCGTCACTGCGGACAAGGCCGGTATCTGGAAGCCCGCGCCCTCGATCTACCGCGTCGCCGCCGGCGAACTCGCAACGACACCGGCCGACATGGCGCTGGTCGCCGTGCACGCCTGGGATTGCCACGGAGCCAAGCGCGCCGGCTGCACTACCGGTTGGTGCTCGCGGCTGGAAGGCCGCTACGGCGACGTCTTCACGGAGCCCGACGTCAGTGGTACCGACCTCGTCGAGGTCGCCGAAGGCCTACTGCAGCTCCCCTCCCGCTGAGGCCGGCCCTCGGCTTCGCCGATCACGCCGGCCAGGAGGAGGGGCCCGAGCCCGTGGGCGAGGGACATGGCTTCGACGGCCGTCGCGCCTAGGAGCGTGGCGACCAGCAGTCGCCCGGCGGCGGCCCGACCACTGTTCGGCGAATCGGGGCGTCCGGGGAATCGGGGGTCCACGTCGCGGCACGGGAGGATCCCACGAAACGCCTCGTCGCGTCCCCGTTGTGAGTCAGGGCGTCGCGGACGTGGCGGGGCCGCGAATGGCTCAGTGGGTGAGTCCCGGCGTCTCTTCCGCAAGCAGGCTGTGCACCGAGGTGCCCGGTCCGGCGTCGTGTTTGCGGGGCATGCTCTCTTCGTAGGCTTGGGCCTGCATCCGGAACAGTTCGGCGTACAGCCCGCCGCCCGCCATCAGGTGCTCGTGGTCGCCGTGCTCCACGACCCGGCCCTTGTCCAGCACATAGATCCGGTCGGCCATGCGCACCGAGGCGAGCCGGTGCGTGATCAGCAGGACCGTGCGGCCCTTGGCGTGCGCGTGCAGGCTCTCGAACAGCCGCTTCTCCGCACGCGCGTCCAAGGCGGCGGTGGGCTCGTCGGCGATCAGCAGGTCGGCGTCGCGGTACAGGCCGCGCGCCGAGGCGACCCGCTGCCACTGCCCGCCCGACAGATCCGCCCCGTCGGCGAACCGCTTGTCCAGGATCGTGTCCCACCCGCGCGCGAGGCCCGCGACGACCTCGTCGGCGCCGCTGAGGCGGGCGGCCTCCGCCAGCCGGGCGCCGTCGGCCTCGGCGGACATGGTGACGTTGCGCTGGGCCGACAGGGGCCACTGGGTGTACTCCTGGTTGACCAGTCCGATGCGTGCCCGCAGCGCGTCGGGGTCGATCTCGGCGATGTCGGTCCCGTTCCAGGTGATCGCGCCGGACTGCGGCGTGTAGAGGCCGGCGAGCAGCCGGGCCAGGGTCGATTTTCCGGAGCCGTTCTCCCCGACCAGCGCCACGACCTCGCCCCGGGTGATGTCGATGTCGACGCCGTCGAGCGCGGGCTCCTCCTCGCCCGGGTAGGCGAACACCACCGCGCGCGTCCGCACCTCGGAGAGCCGGGCGGGGTCCTGCGCCGTGGGCGCCTCGGGCAGCCGCCGCGCGGCCCCGCGGGAGAACTCCAGGAAGTCGGAGAAGTACAGCCCGGACTCATAGGTCGCCGACAGCGCGAACAGCAGCGTCGACAGCGACGACTGGGCGGTGCGGATCGCGAAGACCGCCGTCCCCGCCACGGCCAGCGGCATCGCCCCGACGATCAGCAGGCCGCCCAGCGCCGCGTACGTCACGGCCGTCGCCACGCCACCGGCCCCCTCTCCGAACAGGCGGGTCACCGTCTGCCTGCGCGCCACGGCCAGCATCGCCGCCCGCTCAATGTCGGAGATGCGGGTGTACTCCGCGAGCAGGAACGAGCGCATGGTGAACGCCCGCAGCTCCGCGGCGGAGTCGCGCGAGGCGAGCATGTCGCCCAGCGCCCACTTGCGGCGCCGCCCCGGGGTGAGGTCGCGGAGCCGCTCGTAGCGCATGCGCGCGGCCCGGGCCGCCGCCCACCCGTCGGGGATGACCGTGAGCGCCAGCAGCGGCAGCAGTAGCGGGTGCAGCACGGCCAGCACACCGGCCGCGGCGACGATGCTGACCATGCTGGTGAGGAAGTCGACAGCGGAGGAGATGACCTGGGCCGCCTCGTACTGGCCGCGGTCGCGCGCCCGGTACATCGTGTCGTTGAAATCCGCGTCGTCGAAGGAGTCCAGCCGGATCCTGCTCGTCAGGTCGAACAGGTGGAGTTCGGTGAGGCGCTCGACCTGCGGACGCAGGCGGGCCTGGGCCCAGCCCGCCCCGGCCTGGAGCAGCGCCCGCGCGGCGTAGGCGGCGGCGACCAGCGCCAGCGACGGCAGCGCCGCCAGCACGCGCTCCGGCGTCGGGCCCCCGGTGAACAAGGGCTCCAGCACGCCCGTGACGGCGAACAGGCCCACCGCGGTGAACACCCCGGCGGCCAGGTTCAGGCCGATGGTCGCCGCGGTGTCCCAGGGGGCGGCCCGCCACGCCCAGGTCCAGGCGAGCCCGATCAGGCGGGGCAGTCGGGTCGACATGTGCCAGAGCGAGGTCGCGCTGAGCTCGTCGAGGTAGGGCGAGACCTTCGACGTCGCCATCTGCTCCTGGGGGGCGTGGGCGGGTGGCGGAGCGGGTTTCCGCTTCCTGCGCGGCAGGCGCATGCGACTCCCATCAGGCGAAAGAGCGTGTGGTGGACTGCCACGACGACCGGCCGCCCCAGCCGCATTGGCGCAGCAAGGGTAACGGACAGGCGTTCGATCCTCCTCCGCCCACCGGTGCGCGGGCGCCACGGCGGGTAGGGCCCGGCCTCCCGCGGACCGGGCGGCGGCGACGCGGGGCGGTGGCCGGATCCGTGGCTCAGCGGGAGGCGTGCGCGGCCCGGTCGAGAAGGCGCCGCCACACCCCGTAGGAGTCCGCCTCCTCGGTGGGTCGCAGCCCCATGCGGTTGCAGTGCATGTGCAGCAGCGCCTCGACGATGGGGGTCCGCCCCTCCTGGAGTCCGCCCGTCCGCTCCAGCGCCGCCATCCGTCGGGTGAGCCGCTCCGCGGCCGGGTGCCACGTGGCGGTGGCCTGGTCGAGCAGTTCGCGGACCGGGCCGTCTTCGGCGCGGGCGGTCCACAGGACGCGCCCTGCCGTACGGTACAGGCCGCCGCCTGCGTTGCCGCCCCCCACGACGCGGGCGAGGGCGTGACGCGCCTCGGGGTCGGGGACCAGGGAGGCGCACAGCCGGTCGAGGGTGAGGGCGACCAGCGCGGTGCGTTCCTCGGACGCCTCCAGGCCGAGGTCCGGGAGACCCGGAAGACCGGTCGGAGAGCCGCGGAGGCGCCCGAGGAGCCGGACGACGGCCGCGCTGTCCTCCCGGAACCATTCCTCGGCCGCGTCGATCAGCCCGGGGCCGCCGTACCGCTCGACCTCGCGCTGGTAGCCGACGAAGGTGTGGTCCGCGATGTGCCCGCCATTGGCGAGGTCGTACGCCCAGGCGGTCACCTCGCGCAGGACGTCCCCTCGCGCGTCCTTCTCGGGCACGAAGAACCGCACCCGCAGGTGAGGGGCTGGATCGCCGTAGCGCAGGAAGAACGGAGCGGACACGCCGTACTCCTCGGACAGCCGCGCGATGAGTCCGGCCAGGCCCACACCCAGCAACGTGTCGTGCGCGTCCGGCTCTGCGTAGAGCTTCACGGCCAGCCAGTCGCTGCCGATCCGCTTGGACCGTTCCGCGGCATCGGTGGTGTCCCGGACCGGACGGGGTTGGATGCGCCGGGCCACGCGGCCCGGGTCCTCGCTGGTCCGTACGAGGGGCACCACGATCTCGGAGGCGTACGGTTCGCCGTCGGTATCCCGCAGGAAGCCCTCGTCGGGCGCTGGCAGGACCTCTTCCAGGGTGATCCCGTCAGCCGGAGCCTGTTCCAGGCTGTCGTGCAGCTCGCGCAGGGAAGGGGCGCTGGTGAGGTCGAGCAGCAAGGTGTTGTCGTTGGCGATGATGTTGACCAGGCGGGGGACCATCCACTTCCTGGCCCAGGCGCCGACGGCGTCGGCGAACGCTGCCGACCCGGCTCCGTCCCCGTCGCCGCCGGGGGCCGGGGTGAGCTCGCCAGGTCGCAGCCGCCAGCGCGCCCGGCGCAACACCAGGTTGCCCCGCTCGACACGGGGCAGGAACGGCATGCTCCAGCCCAGGCTTTCCCAACTGAACCAGGAGACCGTGCCCGAGAGGGCCTGGGAGACCTCCAGCAGGAACCGGCAGGGGTCGGGCGCACCGGCCCAGTTGAGCATCGTGCGGTCGGTGACGTGCAGCCGCCGGCCCAGCGTGCGGCTGCGCAGGTAGAGCATTCCGTCGGCCACGCCGACGAGGACGTCGTCGAGCCGGATCACATGCTCCTCGTCCCGGCCGGGCGTGACGTTGACCGGGAGTTCCCACGTGTGCGCGACGGGACGGATCGTGACGTTGATGGACCGGGCGTCCTGGGGCAGGGAGGACAGCTCGGCGCAGACGGCGTCGCCCTGGCGCTGCTCCTCCGCGGCGGCGAGCCCGTGCAGCGATGCCCGGGTCCCGTCGTCGAGAAGATCGTGGAAGCGGGCGAAGGTCCGACCGCCCATCACTACCCCGGCTGTGCTGCAGATGCCGCGCCAGTGAGCACGGCCCGGGCCCGGTGCCTGAAGGGCGAGGTGCAGATCGAGCGCGGGCATCGGCGGCCGGTGGTCGTTCTCGGCGGCCGAGACCTCGGAGAGTTCGTCGAGCAGCCGGTCGTCGAGCTGGACGCTCAGCTCCCGGCGGGCTAGGGCCCCGGCCGCCATCCGGTTCAGCACGGCTTCCCGAGTCGGCCCGTCCGGCAGCTCCGACCGGTCCGCGGGCGACGGGACGACACCGGGCAGCGGGTACGCCTGCCCCGGGGAGATGTACCTGCGCGGCGGGCCGAGGCCGGTCTCCGGGGTCAGTGCCTCCAGCAAGGGGATCTCGGAGCCGTGCCCGTACCGCGCGGAGAACGCGTCGGCGTACTCCTTGAGATGCGTCGGGTAGCGGTCTTCCGCTCCCACCCGCAGGAACAGGTGGGCGGCCTCTTCGGCCAGGTCGGCCACCGGCCGGGGAAGGACCAGCGGCGCGTCCAGGTTCAGTGTCGAGTCGATCTGGAGGAGGGGGCCCGAGTGGCCGGCGATGCTGTCGGGCATCGGTGCGCTCGCCGCCCCGAGCAGTTCCGGTACCGGGAGCTCACCCCGGTTGAACGCGCTGATCGCGGCCTCGACGTCGTCGATCGCCCGCGCGACGGCGGGGTCGGTGACCGGCGGCAGCATCGAACACAGCAGGGAGTCGTCGCGGTCCGTGCCGCCGGTCGGCGGGACCAGCATTCGGGGGCGGTCGGCGGTGATGAGGATGTCGCTGTCGAAAAGGCCGTCGAGGAGGGCCGCGATACGCTCAGCGCCGGCGTTCGGATAAGCCTCGGTCAGCACGGCGGCGAGGTCGCCGAACGTCGTCGGAGTACGGGTGTGGTCGAGCACGGTCCGCACCGGCGAGGTGAGCTGCACGCTGACGGAACGTCGGCCCTTGGGAGCGGTTCGCCCCCCGCCGCCGTGCGGGGCCGCGGCCCCGTCGTTGATTCCGTACCCCTCGGCGGTGGACAGCCACACCCGGCCGCGGGCCACATGGAGCAGGTCGTTGCGCCGCAATCGCAGGTCGCGGGGGCGCTCGGCGCCGAAGGCGAGCCGCTTCACCAGGTGCATAACCCACCCGGAGTCCGCACGCGCGCGGGCGGTTCCGAGGGCGGAATGCCCGAGCCGGGTGCTCTGCTCCTCGCCGAACACGCCGGCGGTCACGCCCGCGAAGAGGCCGAACGGTGTCGAACGGAAACTCATCCGGTTCAGGTAGCGGCTGAGGCCGCGGACGGCCTTCCGCCGGCTCCGGCCGGTGAGGCCGTCGAAGCGCTCCACGGCGTCGGTCAGATGAGGCGAGGCGGCCCGCACGGCGTCCGGTACGCCCGGGGTCCGCCACAGCTTGAGGAGCTGGTCCGCGTAGGAGTCCTGCCAGGCGTCGCCGCGCGCGGCGTCTCCGTGCACGACGTCTCGCACGGTGGCGCCGTCCGCCACGGGAAGCGATCTGAGCAGTTCGAGCATCGGGCGCGCCGGCAGGGCCGGCGCCCTCAGCATGAAGAACCCGCTGGCCTTGTAGGTTTCGGTGGCCTTCTCGCTCATTGCTCCCCCACGCCTCGGTCGCCCCCGATTGCCGCCTCGGTCCCGCCCGGTTCGTCCCCGCACGGCGGCCTGGGAGTCAGGAACAGCAGTTCGTCCCACTCGGCCGCCGCCTCGGACACGGTGCCGAGAAGGGCGAGCAGGACGCCGGCAGCACCGGTCAGCAGCCCGGGACTGTGCTCCCGCCCTCCCCATGGGTCGTAGTCGGGAAAGAGGTAGGGGTGGTCCGGGTGCGCGTACGAGCACATCCGCGACAGGAACTCGTCGTGCATGCGCCGCAGTTCCGGCACGCCCGTCTGGGTGGCGGCGCGGCCGTAGATGGTCAGCAGCCCGGCCAGACCGTGGCACAGCGTCGGTGAGTTGATGCGCTGGTACTCGGCAGGGGTGTGGTCGATACCGAGGAGCGTTGCAATCGCGAGGTCGGTCGGCTCCGGGTCCCCGCAGGCCGCCGAGGCCGACAGCAGGGACGCGGCGACACCGGGCGCGCCGTAGCACCACGCGCTTCTGGCGGGTACCTGCGGAGCATCGGTGTCGGGGCGCCCGGAGTCCGGGTGGGGCAGTAGGAGGTTGGGCCACGCCGGATAGTGCAGGCCGTCGATGCGCAGCGCTCCGAGCGTCCGGGAGAGGGCGCGGACTCCCTGTCGTACCCGGTGCGGCCGTGCGTCTCCGGCCGCGTGGCCGGCGTCGGGGCGGCAGAGGGCCGCGAGGATCCCCGGCGGCCCGTGGGCGAAGCCCAGGTTGTACACGCCGTCGGGGAACCGGTTCACGTATCCCGGAAGCGGTGTCGGCTGTCCGTCGGGGCCCGGAATGCTGGGGAAGTGGGAGGGCGCGCAGAACCACCTGAGCCTGCCGCCGTCGTCCTGGGTCAGTTCCACCAGGTAGTCGGCGAGGCGGTCTGCGGCCTCCCCGGTCGCGTCCGTCGCGCGCCCGCCGAGGACGCCGGCCGCCTTGCGGAGCGCTGCGAGCCAGCCTGCCGCGCCCCCCATAACGTCGTAATCGTGGGAGGCGACGCTTCCCGCGGTGGTGTGGAGTGTGATCGCCAGCGTCTGCCGGGCGAGCCGGTCGGCCATCGTGGCCAGCGTCGGGAGGTAGCGCGGCTCAAGACGGGCGTACTCGGTCACCGTCCAGACGACACCGGCGGCGCCGAGGTACAGACCTGGTGCGAGCAAGGGCGCGGCGGCACTCGCCTCGGCGGTGCGCTTCAGGAGGAGCCGGCCCTGTTTGAAGTAGCTGTCGTCGTCGAAGACTTCGGCGGCGTACCGGAGGGCGAGCGCGATGCCGGGGGCACCGTCGGCGAGGTCCGTCTTCGCTGCGGCGCCGCCGGCCGGTTCCGCGAGCCGGTCGGCCAGTTCGCGAGCCAGCCGCAGGACCTCGTCGTCGGTCACCTTCTCCACGGAACGAGACTCCATGGTTGCGTCGTTCCCTCTCTCGGCCATTTCGGTGAACGACCGTACGGAGGGCTCGGAGAACCCCTGTACACGGCCCCCCAGGGCCCTCCGCGCGGCTCGCTATGGATGTGCTCGCATCACAGGCGCGACTGTCAGCAGCATGTGCTGAGTGTGTCGGTGCAGAGCGATGTGCGCGACGTTTCGCAACCGCCGTTGTTCGTGGCAGCGGCGGAACTGGTCGAAACCGTCGTGTGATCGATGCGCAGGTCCAGGGAGAATTCGTCTTCCAGCAGTTCTTCGCTCACCGTGTCTCCTCTGATAAGGGGCTGTACGGAAATCTCCGGGTACCCGTCAAAATGCCGGATTACTCAGAAACTGCATGGAAGGTAGCTGAGCGCTATGAGTAGCGTCAACACATGCGCCACACGGACTTGAGCGACCGAAGCATCGGGGAACGCCCTGGCGCGCAAGAAAAGGATCGCCGGGTCGGTGCTCACGCTGGTCACGCGGCCCTCAAGCCCTGGCAGGGGGCAGCACGTGCCGGCGGGCCGCCCCCGATCGGCCTTCTGGATTCCCGGTCTCCTCTCCTGCGGCGGTTGGGGCGGGGCTGTGGCCGGACCGGGCGCGACCACCGACCGCGGGGGGACGTCTCGTTGGCATAGCCCGTTCGGCCGGAGTTGGAGCGGGGGCCGCCGCGCCGCTCGCCCCCAGGCGAGCCGCCGCCACGATCGGCGTCGCCGTTCCGGTTGCCGCGGGGCGGGCGGACCCGGCCGCGCAGCGGCTCCTGAAAGCCACCACTGTCGCCACCGCGGCCACCGCCGGTCGGTCCGCGCCCTCC
Organism: Streptomonospora wellingtoniae; assembly: GCF_031845375.1. Classification (NCBI taxonomy): domain Bacteria; kingdom Bacillati; phylum Actinomycetota; class Actinomycetes; order Streptosporangiales; family Nocardiopsidaceae; genus Streptomonospora; species Streptomonospora wellingtoniae. The sequence goes on along the minus strand of NZ_JAVREK010000001.1, from coordinate 162,257 downwards.
GCTGCCGCCGGTCGGCATCGGCCAGCAGGGCGCGCACCAGCGCGTTGGCCACGTCGGCGAGGAACCCGACGTGCACCTCGAAAAAGGAACGGAAAAGGCGAGGGAGGGCAAGGGCAAGGGGTGCGCCGACTTCTCCTTTCGTGAAACGGATACCGAAACCAGGGGATGTGTGATGGCCGCGCCCCTGCCCCGTCGGGTGTGGGAGTGAAAACCCACTCACTTATAGATGCATAATTCAGACTCCAAAAGCGTCCACCCGCTCATCGGATTTCCTGCTCACCAGCGCGTGGGCGAGGCGTGTGCGGGCGTTGGTCCGCCTGCGTCGGGCGGTCGTATACCCCAACCCCAACTCGCGGGCGACCGCGGTGAGCTGGTGGCCTTAAGAGCGGCGCAGCACGGAAAACGGCGTGGAACTCACCAGAATCGACATTCCCTCGCGTTGTCGGGAGCCACCAGTGATACACAAGACCGTTAGTCAAAACTGAGCATGGTCTTCGCGCATCCGGGTGTGAAGATCCTGCTCACTTTTGGCGAAGACCCGGCGAATGAGAGGCGCCGGTTGCTCTTTCTCGGCGCAGCCGACTGGGGGAGTTGCAGTGGCGGGTGTGCGTAAGCGTGCGTACGCATGCTTCAAGGTCAATTTCGGCACGGGTGGACGCTCTGCGGGGATGAAATCTGCATATATAAGTAGGACGTGTTTTCGGTCGCCGCCGGCACCGACCCATGAGCCCACGTGATCCGTACCGGCCCGCACCCGCGTTGAAGCTGCTGTCGCCGGGGGCGGGCGTGCAGTCCAGCACCCTGCTGCTGCTCGCCGCCCGGTCAGCCGGGCGCCACCGCCCGCGCCACGGCACTGGAGGGGACGGCCTACCTCCACCGTGACCGCATCCCGCTCGACCAGGTGGATCTGGGCATCGAGACCGGGCCCGAACCCGACGGGTGCTCGCCCTGGGCTTGCCATGGCAGTGAGAAGGAGGACCCGGCGCATGCAGGGAAGCTGCCGGACTTCCCTATGCCGAAGGCTCCCACAAGGCAGTGCGCGGATTCCAGGTCCCAGCGGCGGTCCCGTCCAGCAGTGGGTCGAGGAAGGGCGCTGCTATTGCCTGGGCCCCGTCCAGGGTGGTTGTCGGCAGGAGCGCCACGGCGCGGCGGGCTTCGGCGGCGAAGCCGCGTTCCCACAGTTGGCGGTCGGGCACCGTGAACCGTGGGGGAAGCGTGAGGCCCCGGCGTTGGGCCTCGGATCGCAGGGCGTCGAGTTGGATGTCGGCGGTGACGCCTTGGCTGCCGATGACGGAGAGCATGTCGAGGAGATCCTTGAAGCGGGTGGAGGGGCGCTGCTCCGACCAGTCCCCGAGATCGAGAGTGGCGGCTCGCCGGAGGTCGTGTTCTGCCTGGCCGCGGTCACCGGGCCGGTAGACGTCGATGTCCACGGTGCGGCGGACGGCGAGTTCGCGGGCGAGGAGCGCTGTGGCTCCTTTGACGATCCATCCGCTGTCGAGGTGGTAGAGCCGTGCGAGTAGGCGGTCGTAGGCGAACTGGCGCTGCAGTTCGGCCAGCGGCCACGGGCCGTTGGGTTTGGCTGCTGCGCGCAGGCGCTCGGTCAGTGCGCGGCGGTCGCGGTGACCTCACGCGAGAGCCCTCCGTCGACACCCAGCGCGAAGCCGTCGATGGTGTCGGGAACGTACCGCTGGTACGGCCCCGAGCGTCGCGCGGAGCGCGGTAGGCCAGCGTCCACGCTGGACTCCCAGTGGGCTTCCTCCCACCTTGCCATCAGCGGTTTTTCCTTTCATGGGACTGTCCTCTATTCAAGGATAGTGGTCTTAGTTTTGATGGGTATGTGATCTGTTCAAGGATTTCCGTGAGTCCGTCCCATCGCGCGACGCCATGCGGAGTGCGGAGGAGTCGTGCCGGTGAGCCGTCGCAGCCGAGTCAACGCGCCGCGTGACATCAGCTGGCAAGGCTGTGCGAAGTTCCGGGAGCAAGCGGATCCGGATCAGAGGAGTCCGCTCAGGAGGAGGCGCTGCATAAGCCTGTGGTGCCTCGCCCGTGTGTGCTACGTGTCGCGGAGCGAGTCCAGGAGCTTTCCGGTGTCGCTCACCCGCCAGAACCGCCAGCCGTTGGTGTTGGCGTTGCGTGCCGGGTTGTAGTGAGTGACGACCGCGATGGCGGCCGCGCTGGGTTTGGCGAACTCCTCGCCGTTCCACGGGGCGGACTCGATCGTCACCGTGTGGGTGTTCGGGTCATACGTTCCCTCGACGCGGACCTGTCTGTAGACGGCGTGCACCGAGATGCGGCCATGCTCTCGGGGCTTCGGCTCGGGCCTCCGGTCGAGGAGGCGGGCAACCACCTCTCCTGCGGATATCCCTTCCCACGTGGCGATTGCGGAGAGCCTCGCATAGGTATCGCGACTGACTTCGATGCTCGTCATGGCCAGACTCTAGCATGAGGAGAACTTATAGTCGCAATAGTGCTTCGAAGTTGAGTCGCTACCGCCCGGTTCGGTACCTACGGCCCCACACGTGGGTTCGGGGACGCTTGCACTCACCGCCGGCGCAGGTGCGCTTCAGCGAGCCACTCCATCAGGTGGTGACGCGGCGCTGAGCCCCGCCCGATCGAACCGGGCGATGAGGCTGGGTTTGCGTCGATGCTCCTTGCGGAGTCGGGACAATCGCTGCGCGAACTCGTCGGTCTGGCCGACACGCTCGGCGACCTCCCGCAGACCATCGAGGAGATCGACGGCTGCGTCGTAGTCGCTCTGCCTGCGGGTGTGGATCAGTGCGTCGACGCGCTCCCAGGCTGCCTCGTGGTCGCGGGCCAAGGCGTCGAGTCGCTTCTCGCGGGCCAGCGCCTGTTCGTGTACGCGGCGGGCTTCCTCTTCGGCGTGGGCGGCTTCGGCGTGCCGTCGGCGCTCCTGACGGGTGGTTGCGGCGGCATCCAGCAGTTCGGCCACCGAGCGGCGGGGACGGGCGCCGTCGCGGAGGCTGCCGGGCTCGCCGCGGAATCGCCGCAGCAACTCCATCCCAACCCGTGCACCGTGGCCTTGGGCGGTGTGGACCAGGAGCGTCTCCTTTTCCCTAGTGGGCAGGCCGCTGATCCACCGGGCCAGTTCGCGCCGGTCGGCTCCGCTCGCCGTCAGAGGTGGGCTGGCCTGGGCGGCGATCGCGAGAAGGGCGGGGTCAAGGCGAAGGAAATCGGCAAGGGCCCGCTGCGGCGTCGTGAGGTTGCCCAGACCGGCGGGCACCGGCGGTTCGCCTTCGTCCTCCTCCTCGTCGTAGTCGAAGGCGACCTCGTCGCGTTCCCACGTGCCGGAGCCGGCCAGCCAGGCCAGGTAGAGCGGCCGCAGGTCGCCGGCGGCGAGTTCGGCGCGGACACCCACGATGGCCGACAGGGACACCTCGGTCTCCGGATCCCAGTCCTCTTCTTCGGCTTCGCTGGTCAGATCGAGGATGAGGTGTTCCGTAGTGGTCCAGGCGTCCACGTAGGGGTCGATGCGGTACGGCTCGACGGTCTCGGGTTCGAGGAGGGCGAGGGGAAGGCGCAGCATGACCCGGTGGGTGCCCCAGTTGGCGAGGTAGAGGTGGGCGTCGTAGTAGCGCTGCATCAGGGTGTGCGGGTCGCCGCGGAAGTCGCCCCAGTGGTACTCGTTGGTGAAGCTCGTGGGGGTAATCCGGGCCCGTGTGGACACGGCGCGGACCTCGGCCTGTTGCCGCTCGTCCAGGGGCAGGTCGACGGCCAGGAATTCGTAGCACTGGTATTCGCTCATCGTCGCCGCGCTTTCACCGGGCCCAGTTCCGGTAGGCCTCGACCCATTCTGCGCCGGCCGGGGCCGGAGTGGGCAGCGGCAGGTCGAGGATGCCGATCGCCTGGCGGTGCTTGCCGCGGGTGCAGATCGCCACGATGTCGCTACCGGGTACCAGGTCGATCTTCGCGACGGTCACCTCGACACCGAAGACGGTGGTCTGGAACGGGACGGCGAGGTTGTCCTCGATCGCAGTTTGGAGGGCCGTGAACTGCTTGTCCTCGCCGTAGGCGTCGACGACGGCCTGCTCCACCAACTTTTCGAGTTCGGCTTTGCCCGGTTTCACCACAGCGGCACCTTACCGGCGCAGTGGGAGAAAACGCTGTCCGTTGAGGGAAACGGTAGAGCAGGGCCCTTCCTCTCTTGCGGTGGTGTGTCGTCCCGGCGGCGACTCTCCGGGCTCGGCGGTGCTGGTTTCGTGCCGATCGAGGGCGGGGTCGTCGAGATCCCGTCAGCCGGTCCAGGAGCGCAGGGCGGTACGGGCGAAGGCGGGGCCGTGGGGGAGGGCGCGCAGGTGCCAAAACGCCCCGGCGGTTTCGGTGGCGCCGATGCGGTTCAGGATGTCGGTGCGACGCGGTGGTGGTGGGCGAGTACGAGCGGGCGTTCGCTGGCGGTCAGTTCGAGGAGGTCGTGGCCAAGTTGGCGGGATGCGGGGTGCGGGTGTGGTTGGAGCTTCCCCCTGAGTAGTGGACATCTCCGACAATGGAAACCAAGGAGGAGTCCACCCACATGGCCATGAAGCACTACCCGGCCGAGTTCAAAGCCGACGCCGTCGCGCTCTACCGGTCGAGGCCCGGCGCCACCTTCGCCGAGATCGCCGACGAACTCGGCGTCAACCGCGAGACGCTGCGCAACTGGATCCGCATCGACGACGGACGCCGCTCGGGAGCGTCCGCGCCCGCCCAACCCCGCCCGGCAGCCGATGCGCCCGCGGGCGAGGGGCTGGTGGACCTGTCCGATCCGGAGCATGCGGTGTTGATGCGGGTGCTGGGGGCGCAGTCGCAGCGGGAGGTGCTGGCGGCGATGCGGGCCCAGACGTGTGAGCAGGGGCGGTATCTGGGCGGGCGGCCGCCGTATGGGTACCGGCTGGTGGATGCGGGACCGCATCCCAATAAGGCGCATGCCAAGTGGGGGCGGCGTCTGCAGCGGTTGGACGTAGATCCGGTGTGTGCGGTCCATGTGCGGTGGATATTCGCCGAGCGGCTGGCGGGGCGGAGCCTGGCGGGGATCGCGCGGCGGCTCAACGAGCGGGGCGTGCCGTGTCCTTCGGGTGCGGACCGGGAGCGCAATTCGCACCGGCCGGGTCAGGCGTGGATGGTTCCGACGGTGGCGGCGATCCTGGCCAACCCTCGCTATACCGGCCGCCAGGTCTGGCAGCGCTCGGGCGCGTGCTCGCCGGATAGCGGGGCGGGGCGCCCCGGCCGGGAGGAGTGGGCGGTGTCGAAGGAGGCGGCGCATCCGGCGCTGGTGAGCGAGGGGGAGTTCGTGGCGGCCCAGGCGGTGCGAAAGGCTCGTCCGACCAAGGACGGCAGCGCGCGCGAGTACGTGTTCGCGGGGCTGCTGGTGTGTGGGGTCTGCGGTCGGCGGATGGATGCGCACTGGATCAACGGGCGGGCGGGGTATCGGTGCCGCCACGGATACAGCAGTTCCCGGCCGCGCGGCGTCGTCCGGAAGAAGAGCCTGTACGTGCGCGAGGACCGTCTCCTGGAGGCTATTGCCCTCGGCCTTCCCGGGCGCGACCCGCTCGGTATCGCCCGGTATTTGCGCGCGAACGAGCTGGCGGTCGTGTGTGACACGGCGACGTGGGAGGTTGTCGGGGCCGAACACGCGAAAGGCCCGTCCCAAAGCGACCTCGTCGAGGCGCCCGAGCCGGGCCAGTACCCGCTTATGGGGTAATTCTGTGTCCGAGGGGGGAGTTGAACCAATCTCCTATGGCCCCTCGGCTCGCTCGGCCTTCTCCACCGCGCGGGTCCGCCTGACCACCCAGCTGGATCTGGCGGGGCGGTGACCTGGTGTGAATTCTTCCCGCTGGTCGCGCTGGACAACCATTCTCGCCGTGTTCATGCTGGCCGTGATCGCCGCGGTGGTCAGCTACAGCCACATGTACGAACTGGCCCAGCGCCACGGCGAACCCGCCTGGCGCGCGGCCCTGTTCCCCCTATCGGTTGACGGGATGATCGTCGCGTCGTCGATGGCGCTGCTGGCCGACGCCCGGCACGGCCGGCGCGGCGGCCTGCTGCCGTGGACCCTGCTCATCCTCGGCAGCGTCGCGTCGCTTGCGGCCAACATCGCAGTGGCAGATCCGACGCTGTGGTCGCGGGTGATCCACGCCTGGCCGAGCTTCGCCCTGATGGGTGCCTATGAGCTGCTCATGCGCGAGTTCCGCATCGACGCCCGCGGCGTACGCAATGCGAACGCACACGATGAGCAAGCGATACGCACTGCCGAGCCCAAACCAGCAGAGTCGGAGACGCCTGTTCAGGCCGAGGGCGAAGGCGTCCCCGCATCCGACGTCGAGGGCCATCCTCGCCTGCACGTGGTGGAGGCGACCGACCAGCACGGGTCGACGATCGCCACGGAGATCGCTCGCCCTTCAGACGCGATACCGAGGATCCAAGTCGAAGCGTGGCACTGGGCCCTGGCCAACCGCCGCGAGGACGGCTCCCTCCCTACCGGCCGCGAGATCGCGGCCCACTTCGATCACAAAGACCGTTGGGGCCGGTTGATCAAGCAGTGGGGACAGCAAGGGCGCTTCGATGACGTTGTGTCCGCGCTCGCGCTGTAAGGGGCCGGTAGTGGCTTCGGGGACGCGTTTGCGGACGGGGGTCTTTTGTCGGTTTCTCGTAAAGTGAAAGAGTTGTGCCTATAGGGTCGGCGAAGGCGCAGTTCATTCAGTGTGCTCCCCGCGCACGCGGGGAGGGTCCCTCGTGATCTCCCGCAACTACGCGCAGGTGGGTGTGCCCCCGCGCATGCGGGGATGGTCCCACCACAGCAACCCACATCGCCGAGCCGATTGGCAGCGTTGCCGCCGCGCGGCGACTGGGACCCACTCCGCCGCGGCGGCGTCCGGAAAAATATCGGTGACAAGCTGCGAGATCAGTTCCGCTCTCTCATCCCATCAACTCTCCTCGAACCCGGACTGGTCGAACTTGAGAGTCCGCGCGTTCTCCGACACTGTCCGCGTTTTGGTTTCATCGAAACCACTAGGATTAGTGGCTTCGATCTCGACACGGACGACTAGATCAGTGCCCGGAGCGGCGGAGAGATGAGCAAGCACCTCATCTGCGATCTTCTTGAAATCGAGCGCGTACCGCTCCTCACTCAGTTGCTTACTGCCGAAGAATCTGGTCCTCTGCGGGGGCCGCCGGGTTGGGGAGGTGCCACCGCTCGCCTCGCTCGCGTTCTGGCCGGCGACCGAGTGAGCGGAATCGCCTGCACCAGTATCATCTGGTGTTCTCTCGTCCGACTCACCGGCCGGTTCCGTCGCGGACTCCGCATCGCGCTGCGCCTCGGCCACTTCGGGTCTGACGATGAGTAGGTCGTTGTTCACGGTGACATGCGACGCGATGTTGCCGCCGCCTTCCGGCAGCACGAGCCCCTGGTAGCGCTGTTCGGCTTCGTCATAGCCCTGGGCCAGCGCGAAGCCGTCCGTCTCCCACAGCAAGGGCTGCTCGACCAATCCTGTGTTCAGCACAGTCTGATCGCGCAGGCGCGGCATGTAGGCATACGAAGCGTAAACCTTCCACAGGTCGCCGACGCGCACGTGACCCTGTTCCCAAAGCTTCGGAACGCGATTGAGCGCGAGGCGGATGGCCGCCGCCGCCTGCTGGGTGTTCAGAGCGCCGTCGTTGCCGAGGCGCTTGGACACCCGATCCGCGAGCGACGGCGTCTGACCTTCCACCTTGGTCGCGCTGACGATAAATGGCGCGCTGGGCTCGGGCGCCGAAGGGACGAGTGCCCACTGGTAGGTGTTCAGCAGCCTGCTGTCGACCGTGCTGTCGGCGGTCGACCGCCTCTCCTCGGCCTGGTTGCGTTGATTCTGGGTGAGGTCAAGGTCATGTGAGGAGAGGACCGTGTTCCAGGCCAGATACTCACGGACCGCGGTCTGCAGTTCTGCCATTCGATCGGTATCGCCGGCAAGGAAGACGACCATATTGCGGTATCCGCGGTGGGCCGATCCTTTATTCTCTGTTGCCTTGTGTGCGAATTCCAGCGCGGTGGATTCGCTTTCCTTGCGGCTGTGCGACAGCCGGGGGTGGATGATCACCAGGCGGGCTTCATCCGTATCCGGAATATCGGAGTTCTCCGTGGGGCAGACGTGAACACCAGCGAAGCTGCCGCGGTTACGGGGCTGACTACCGAGTCGGCGGACGATCTCCGCCCACACGTCCTCCGGGTGCATGCGCTCGGCCTGATCTCTGGCACGCCGGGTGATGTTGGCCTGGAGGTCGTACCAGTACTTGCCCTGCCCGGAGTAGAAATAGGTCGCCCGGTCTCCGAGCTGGGTCAGCGCCGAGTGGAAATTGCCGGGGACATCGCCGGGGGCCGCCGTGCCCAGGAACACCCGCTGGGTCTCGATCCCCTTGTGCGCCGAGCCGATCGTCGGCACCGAGCCGAAGAACACCGCCCGCGCCAGCCGCTTGGTCAGCGATCGCTGACCGAACAGCGACTTCTCCTTGTCGATCTTCGCGGGTTCGGAGTTGGGACCGTCGACGTCCGCGTCGATGATCGCCTTCCACGAGTCCTGCAGGTACTGCGTCAGCTCGGAGTTGACGGCGGCAACGCCGAGCGGAATCGACCCAGGCATGATCAACGGCGAGGAGTCCTCGCCGACCCACAACGCGTGAATGACCGTATTCATCAACCGAAGCACGCCGCGGGTTCGCTGGAAGCGTTCCAAGCTCGACCAGTCCTCGTAAAGCCGGTCGAAGAGCTCCGGATGGATCGGGTAGGTGAGCTTGATCCGCTCCCCGTACGCTGGATCGCGGGTCTCGCTCGGGAAGTCGTGCGAGTACTTGCTGTACATGTCCCCGAACGCGCCCGCCGTGGCGCGGATCGCCGCCAACGCTTCCGAGTCCGCCTCGACGAACAGACGCTGTCGGACGATCCGGTACGCCTCGTCGGAGGATGCCGGTCGCCACTGGTCGGCTACTCGGCGCACGACATTCTGCAACCGCTTCAGGGCTCGCAGCCCGTTCTCGCCGCCGACTTCCTCATCACTGCCGGCCACGGCTTCGGAGTCGTCCCCGGCCTCCGAGGCGGGGATGGAGATGGCGGCCAGCACGCCGCTGGTGCCCTTGGCCGCCTCGGTCAGCGACTGCGCGAAGGTGAACTGGTCGTCGAACGTACCTCCGACCAGGTCGTCGCGGCCCAGCAGACTGCGGGCGTAGGCGACCCATTCGTCGATCAGGATCACTGCGGGCGCATAGCGTTCCAGCACTGTGTGCAGGGCTTTACCCGGAGGTGTCGACGTGCGGTCGGCCTCCGCGACGATCGCGTAGCCTTCGGCGCCGCCTAGCTGCCAGGCCAGTTCTCCCCAGACCGTATTGACTCTGGTGCCGTCCGGCTTGTCCTCTCCGGACGGGCTGAAGTGGTTGCCGACGATGGCCACCCGCTGGACGGTTTCCGGCGCCTCGTAGCCACTGGCGATGAGCAGCTCCTGGAGTTCCTGCGGGTAGTCGCCGAGCGGTGTGGCGCCTGCGAGGTGCCACAGGGAGAGCATGGAGTGGGTCTTGCCGCCACCGAAGTTGGTCTGCAGGTTGATCACCGGGGACGCGTTGTCGTCGCCGGAGAGTCGCCGCGCCGCGCGGTCGATCAGGTCGCGCAGCCCTTCGGTGAGGTAGGTGCGGTTAAAGAACTCGACCGGGTCGGCGTAATCCTTGCCCTGGTCGTCGGCTCCGGCCGCCACCTTGTAGAGGTTCGCGGCGAACTCCGAGGCGTGGAAGTTTCCGGTCGCCACGTCCTCGTGCGGGCGCAGTACCTCTCGCCACGGGCGCAGCCCGGCGGACTCGGGGTTGCTGACAGCGGTCTTCAGGGTGCGCTTGTCATCCTTGTCAGCGGTCACCCGGCGCAGATTCAGCCGGATCGACTTGACTTTGTCGGCCTCCTGAGGGGCGTGAACCAGTCGAAGCAGCCGTTCTGCGGTGTCCAGCGCCCGGTAGGCGTCGTCATCGCTGAAGGAACCGTTGTGCGCCCAGGTGTTGCGGTACTCCCGCAGTTCGCTGGCGAAGGACTCGCCGGTGCGTCCCAGCGGCGCGCTGAACGGGTACCAGTCCTGCTTGGCACTGGTCGTGATGGCCTTCTCGGTCAGCATCCGCAACTGCACCTGCGGGTCGAGCGGGTCGTAGGTCTTGCCAGAGATGCCCTTCTTGGCGTCCCGCGCCTCGACCAACTTCACCCATTCCGCCCCGGCTGACGTGTTCTCTCCGATCGCCGTGGAGATGAAGTCGTCCAGCGCCGGGGCGAGCACCTCGAACATCTGCCCTACGCGCTCACGGTTGCTGAGTGCCACGTCAGTCCACCTCTCCTAGAGAGACCACTCGGTGATGAGAGCCTCGACCAGCTTGCGCTGCCGCTGATCGAGCACGTCCGGCGTCCAGGTCTGGGCAGCCAGAACCTGCGTGGTGAGCGCGAAGGTCGCGACTCCCTGATTCCCCCCGAAGTAGGATGATTTCTTCTTGTCGAAGTCGTAGTTTTGCGCAGCGGAATTCTTCCGTCGATTCAGCAGCACGAGATTGGCCAACCGGTGCGTCCAGAAAGCTCGCTGGTCCTCTGTAAAGTCCGACATCCAAACGCTGTGGGACGGCGGACTCTGTGGCAGAACATGTTCGACGGTGATTATCTTGTGTTGGTAGGCGACACCCGGTTCCCCAGCCAGGGTCTCGTCCAGCCGGAGCAGGAGGTATTTCCGAATCCGCTTGATTGTATAGATCTCGCCGTTCAGCACTGCTCGGGCTTCGGTCTTCTCAGCGTCGCCCAGCTCGAAGGCCGGCGCGTCCAGCCCGTCCCCCTGGTCGAGCTCTTTGAGTAGCTCGGCGTAGCGGTTGGCCCGCGGAGTCGCGTAGACCCGGCGGACCAGCATGTTCGCGGCCAGCCGTTCAAGCTTGCCCAGGAACACCTCGACGAAGGCCGGGTCGTTGCCGTGGTTTCGCAGTGCCCACAGAGCGGGCGGGTGCCAGTCGTTGTTGTCGAGCTCCCCGAGCCGTCGCAGCCAGGTATTGATCTTCTCGTCGATGTCGGTGCCGGACCCATATGCCTGGTTGACGAGCTGCTCGTACGAACGCGCGTACGGCAAGAGCACCTCGTCCATGAACTCTTTGGCGCGTTTCGGCAGGTACGCATTGAGGACTTGAAGTGGGAATTCCATGAGCAGCTCGCGCTGTACGCGCACCTTGGCGAAGATCATCCGGATGTGCGAGAAGAGGTCGGCGAACCCGTCGCGGCCGAGATCCTGTTCGGCGTCCTCCCACCGGTCAGCGTAGTCGGATTTGTCCTTGTCGGACATCTCCCCGATCACCCGCGCCTTGAAGATGTCGGCTGGAGACAGGTCCATGCCGCGAGCGTTCATGACACTGAAAATGCGGTGGGCGCTGGCGAGGTCCGGCGTGCTGACAACGACCATGTAGGTACGTGTGGCGGTCATACGGAGGAGTTTGCTCCGCTCCTCGTTCGACCACTTGTTCAAGCGGTTGCAAAACGCCTGCGCGTTGTCGCGGATAGCGTGTTGAGAGTCGGTTTCCAACGCCTGGTCAGGCAGGTCACAGAGCGCGGCGATGTGCCCCGGCTGCTGGACCTGTTTCTCGAAAAAGCCGGAATCCCTCTTACGCAATGTCAAGCGCGGCTTGGCTTCGATCCCGGTAACCAGATCACCGGGCTCGATGAGCCGTCGCGCGATATCGTTCCTAAGCGCTGGATCGTCGGTCAGATCGCGCAAGACCGCGAGTAGGATTGTCAGCGTCGTGAGGCGCTGCTGACCGTCGATCACCTCGGCATACGGGCGTCCCTTCTCCTGGACCAGGACCATTGAGCCCAGGAAGTACGGTTCATCGTGATCCCTATCGATCGCGTCTTCAAGATCGTCCAGCAGTTGCAGCGCCTCTTCGGTACCCCAGGCATACGGACGCTGGTAGTCGGGGATCGTGAAGTCGAAGTCGCTGGAGAAAATCTTTCCTAGGGGGAACTCTCCCGCTTCGAGCTGTTTCACGAGTCGGCCTCCTCATCGAAGTCGAGTGCGCCCTGTACGGTGGGCGGCTGGGTCGGGGCCTGGCGGGCGGCGTCGAGTACCTCCGGCCAACTGGTGACGAGGTTGTTGAAGGCGAGTGCGTCCTTGGTCCACTTGTTGCCCTCGGCAACGCGGAAGAGAAGGTGCGCGAGTTCCTTGATCAGGTCGCTGTCGAGGGCGTCGTCGTCCCGGTTGAGGGAGGCACCGAGGAACTGACCGGCGGGGCCGATGCCTGCGGTCTCAAGGATCCTGATCAGGTGGTGCAGCACTTCCCAGGAACTGGTGTGCTGGTCGGTGAGGGTGTCGTAGTCGGTGGGCAGGTCGGCCGGTTTGATCAACTGCACCTTGCCTGCGCGGCTGGTGAGGATGCCGTCGCGGTCCATGGTGTCCACGCTGGTGTTGCGGGCGCGGGCGACGTTGTCGGCGTCGCCGAACTTGCCGGTTTCGTAGCCGTGCTGGCGGTACCAGGCGATGGCGAACCGGGTGGCGCTGTCAAAGTCGCCCTCTTGCTCGTTGAGGACCTGGTCGAGGATCTCGTTGATGCGTGCGAGAGCGCTGCGGACTGCCATGGGCGTGCCGTCCGGTTCGATGACCTTGGCATAGCGGCTGAACACTGCCATGCCGGGGCCGATCGCTGCTTGGGGAAGGTCGACGGGTGCGATTTGACCTTGTTGGAGCTTACGAAGGGCGTCCGGAAGTTCGGATTCGAGGGCGCCAATGAAGCCTCGACGATCGGTCGTGTGGGCGGCTTCTGGACGGGGGCGAAGCGAGAGGACGATGGCGGAAGCGAGGGCGTTGGTACCAACTGAGATCATCCGGCCACCACGCTCGCTTCGGTTTGGCCAGGTCGAAGTGATCTCCCAGCCGGAACGGATCATCCCGTCCAGCAGGGTCTCCCATCCAGTGGATGCCTCGCCATCACCGTCCGCTTCAGACTGTTTGAACGCGTAGTAGACCGAAATCGGGAAGTCGTTCAACGCCGACTGGCGCGCTCTGGCGAAGACCGAGCGAAAACCCTCTTCAAAAAACTTCTTCGCACCATATTTACCATTATTACGGTAGGGATTGGCGACAAGTTCTTCCACCTTGGGAACGAGCATTGTCGAGAGCAGGTCGGGGTGGATATCGCGGAGTGAACGCCGAAGCCACACATAGAAGAAGTCTGACAAGTCGGAATACCCGATATTGTCGTAGTAGGGAGGGTCAGTACTGATAAGATATCCACTTAGGCTGCGGGTCCCAATATCAGCCTGCTCAGCTTGTCCAGGATTCTTCGGCCGCAATCCCTCTAACGCCTTCGCCATGGTCGTTGTGGCGACCGATAGATCGCCTGCTGCCCCCGCAAAGGGAGAAGTCTCAACGAAGTCCCACGCCATCGGGATTGCCTGTCTCGAAAATAGGTTCCTTGCTTGGTCACGGCTACTCGACCAGGTTACGATAGAGTTGCTGAGATCTGTTGTTCTACTCACTCCCAGGCCGAGATATGTCGCGACGGCATCACCATAGGCGGGGGTTCCGCCGTGCTTGACGACTTGTTCTCGTGCCTCGGAAACGAGGTCACTAAATGTGGTCAATGTGACAAGTTGCCTGTTGGTAAATAGATGCGAGAACCGCGTCAAGCCGTAGGCAGGCGGAGAAAACCAACGAGGATTGTCAGCGATCTCACCGTCGACTGAGTTATCCGGTGCAACAACATCGGCGGCCTGAGCTTGCGCATTGGTAGGAGCGAGGTAAACGCGTTGCCTTTTCCCTTCCGACACGACTGCTATGAGTTGCTGCCCTCGACGTCCGGCTTCTCCGTCCGCGCGCAACAATGTTACTGGCGCGAATCCTTGACACGCGACGCACACCGCGCCCTTGCGGCCTGAAACTGTACCCTCGTTGTCCTTCGTTGGCGCCTTTGCGGGTTCACGTCCGATCTCGTACTTAACCCGCTGCCCACTCGGATGTGTCGGGTCCGGCACTACCGAGGGGATGACGTACGCTTCCTTGCCCTTCTTCTTACCCAGCCACCAGGAGCGAACCAAGGGCATTTCGATGCCGCAAGCCGGGTTGGGACAGGTAACTGTGCGAGCCCAGATCCAGGCGATGACGGTGGCCTTCGAGCCGTCGGGCAGCGTGGCCTTCGGGTACAAGTGACCAATTCGCTTCTCAGCTTCATCACGCATCCAGGTACCGTAGGCTCGAACGTCGGCAGCTAGTCCTTCGGCGCCCTTCCACTCGCGAATCTGCGAGCTGGCCAATCCAGGAAAAATGGGAGGTTGGTCCCGGAATTTAGGCGGGATCTCGATGAGCGCCTTGTTGATGAGAACAGCGACCGGGTTTAGGTCAGAGGCATGCGCTTCGAGTCCGAGCCGCTGTGCCTCCAACGGAATAGTCCCGCCGCCGGCGAACGGGTCCAGGATCCGCGGCGGGTTGCCGTCGGTGGAGGCGAGAATCTCGGCACGGGCTTCCGCGAGCACCTTCTCGTCACGGATATTCTCCCACTGGACGAGACGTTCGATGATGCCGTGCAGCCGCTCCCGCTCCTTACGCTGAGCGTCCTCGCCGGGGAACCTCTCCGGATGCGCGGAGGGGTCGTCCACCAACTGCGCGAAGAGTACCGCCCGTGCAGTCGCCAGCGGCCGCCGTGCCCACCAAAGGTGCAGCGTAGAAGGATGCCCGTGCCGGATCGACTTCTCCCGCGCCGACTCCTTGTTGATCGCCTCCAGTGGCAACGCCACCTCGATCAGCTTCCGCTTCTGCACCACAGCCCTCGCTCTTTCCACCTCATGGGCTGAAGCCCGATCGACACACGGACCGTCTCGCCCGACCGGGCTACGACGCGCCCGTCAACCATCCGCAACGGTAGTCGTTCCGACAGGTCACCTGCGGCCACGAGCTTGTATCGGGCCTCACTCGGCCCAGCTCACACCGTTGGTACCAGCGCCCACCGACAGAACTTCGAGTCAGAAGGGTGACCTCCCCTTACTCCACGTCTTCTCCCAGTCGCACCGCACTCCGGTAACGTCCAGCCGCCCCAGCTCGACGGCCCGGAACGGGTCGTCCAAGTACCGCACCTCGTCGTACTCCGCGCCACGCGGATCCACACGCACGAGCGCAAGCCGGTACCGCGGCACCGCGTTCTTGCCTGTGATGACCTCGTTGTGGGTGACGAAGAAGTCATCGGCTCCGGCGAGCCTCGCCTTCACCTCGATGCGGATGGGGTCGTCATCAGGCCTCTCGGACAGCACGTCGAAGCCCGGGTTGGAGAACGCCTGCTCCACCGGCTCACGCCCGAGCCGACGTTCCTGCTTCAGCACCAGATCGACGCCGCGCCGCTCGACGTCCTTGGTTTCGACCGCATGGATCGGCGCCTCGGCCGGAATGTCCTCCTCGACCATGCTCAGGGGTACGACCAGTGCCGATGTCACGACCCGGGGCGGCTTCGTGGACATCTGCTCCTGCCGGTCCAGCTCAGCCCGCCTACGCGCGAGCCGGTCTTCGAGGTCGACGGCTTTGCGGCCGAGGCTCTCCGACGACTCCTTGGTCTTCTCTTCCGCCGCCTCCTTCGAAGCGGCCTCCATCGCTTCGCCCGCGAGCCGATTGATCTCCTGGTTGAGCCGCTGCGTCACCTGTTCTCGAACGCGCTGAATCTCCATCTGGCGCCGAGGCCGCACCTCCTCCAGATAGGCAGGGAGTTGGCGGGCGACGATCCAGCTGGTCGCTTTCGCTTCCGCCTCACCCAGCCACGGCAATGCACGGGCCTCGTGGACTGCCGCACTCTCCGGTGCTGAGATGCAGTCGAGGTACGGGGCGGGCCCTGCGGGTGACACGGTTCCGTTCTCATCGACGAACGCGTAGCCGAATCGGCGCGCCACGCTTCCGCCGGTAGCGTCGGCCACCTCCTCGACTACCCCGACCAGCAGCTTCGGCTCGTCTACGGCCGCAGACACCAGCACGGTTCCTCGATCGAGTACGGGGGCGAGCTGCTCGATGGTCTGGTCGGCGACCGCGTCGTGCAACGGGTGTCCCGGCGCGAGCAGGTCTGCACGGGGACGGCCCTCCACGTCGATATGGTCCATGTCGAACGCGACCCGCTCATAGCGTGTCGCGACAGGGCTCCACCGAGCCGCGTTGCGGACAGCGGCCGGGACGTTGCTGATCTCGAAGCGGCCCTTCTCTCGCTTGGCCGGCCGCCCACCGAGGCGGCTGAAAGCGTTGCGAAAAGCCCACTCGATGTAGTGGGGCTGTAGGCGCCGGGCACGGGCCTCGTCCATCTGCCGACGTAGTTTCTTCAAGTCGGCTTCAGCCAGCGAGTCCTGTGCGAGTGCACGCTCGGCCAGAAGCTCCTGGAGTCCTTCCGCCACGCGGTCATCGATGATGCGGTTCATCTTCGTGCGCACATCCGGTTGCTCGCCATAGCGGATGGCCTCCACGAGGAGCTCACGCAACGGCGTTTCCTCGAACGCGGTGCCGAGCACGTCGAAGACCTTTCCGCCATACGCTTTGCGCTGCTCTTCGACCTTGTTCAGCAGTCGGACGAAGACCGCGCCCTCCCGCGTGTTGCTAGCGACCAAGTTCCACAGTCGGCACACCTCGTGCTGTCCGATGCGGTGGATGCGGCCGAACCGCTGTTCGATGCGGTTCGGGTTCCATGGCAGGTCGTAGTTGACCATCAGGTGGGCGGCTTGGAGGTTGAGTCCTTCCCCGGCCGCGTCTGTGGCCAGCAGCACCTGGCAGTCGGTGTTCTTGGTGAACTCCTCGGTGATGTGGCGCCGTTCGGCACGGCGGACGCCGCCGTGGATGGCTTGGACCGCGGCCGGTTTGCCAAGCAAGGTGCGGATCCGGGTGGTCAGATACTCGAGCGTGTCGCGGTGCTCGGTGAAGACGATCAGCTTCCGGGGGTTGCCGTCGGCGTCGCGCGTCAAGGCGTTGTCTTCCAGGATGGTGCGCAGCTCCGACCATTTGCGGTCGGTGTTGCTGTCGCGGACACGCTTGGCGACCATGATCAGCTCTTCGAGCTCCACCAGTTCGCGTTCCAGCTCTCGTGCCGTGCGCGCCGCCGTTGCCGAGTCGAGCAGTTCGTCCTCTAACTGCTCGACCTCCTCGGCATTACGTTCATCTGGGTCGTCGAGCGTGTCGACGTCCGCCTGCGGTTCCTGCTCCGCCGTGTAGTGGCCGGCGAGAAGGTCGTTCTTGCGTTGTTCCAGACGGTCGGCACGTCGGCCCAGGGACCGGTAGATCGCCTCGGGGCTCGAGGCGAGCCTGCGCTGCAGCACGGTCAGCGCGAATCCCACCGTGTTGCGGCGTTTTCCGTCCAGTTTCTCGGCCCGGTTCATCCCCTCTCGCACGTATGCGGTGACCTGCTCGTAGAGGTCGTTCTCGAGCTCGGTGAGCTCATAGGGAACGGTCTCGGCGACCCGCTCGGGAAACAGCTGCTTGCCCTCGAAGGTGAGGAGGTCTTCCTTGACCATGCGGCGCATGACGCCGCTGGTGTCAGCCGTATGGACGCCCTGCCTGAACCGTCCGGCGAAGCGGTCGCGGTCAAGCAGGGTCAAGAAGAGTTGAAAATCCTCCTCCTTGCCTGAGTGAGGGGTGGCCGTCATCAGAAGCAGATGACGGGTCCGCTCGCCCAGCAGCTCACCCAGATGGAAGCGCTTGGTCTTCTCCAACTTGCCGCCGAAGTAGTGGGCTCCCATCCGGTGGGCCTCGTCGATGATGACGAGGTCCCATTCCGATTCACCGATCTGATCGAGTAGATCCACGTTGCGTGCGAGCTGGTCCATCCGGGTGATCAGCAGCGGGTGGTGCTCGAAGACCGACGATCCTATGTTCGCTTCGACCAACTGCGGAGTGAGGATGTCGAAGCGGAGGCCGAACTTGAAGAAGAGCTCGTCTTGCCACTGCTCCACGAGCCCGCCGGGGGCGACTACCAGGCACCGTTGCACGTCGCCGCGCAGCAGCAGTTCCTTGATGTAGAGGCCGGCCATGATGGTCTTGCCTGCGCCCGGGTCGTCGGCCAGGAGAAACCGCAGTGGTATGCGTGGCAGCAGTTCGCCGTAGACGGCTCGGATCTGGTGCGGCAACGGCTGCACATCGCTCGTGGCCACGGCCAACATCGGGTCGAACAGTCCGGCAAGTTTGATGCGCTGCGCCTCGGCCACCAGTTTGAACTCGTCTGCGTCGGCGTCGTACGGTCGTCCGCCGCTGGATGCAAGCGCCAGTGGCGGCTCTTCGGAGCGGTACAGCACCTGCTGTGCCAACGATCCGTCCAACCGCTTATACGTCAGCTCCACCGCGTCCATACCGTGCCAGGCCACCGCGATGACGGCGACGGCCTCACCCGGAACGATGCCCTCGATCCGAATCCCGGCTTTCAAATCCTCTAACCGCACAACCGCTCCCGAAGCCGACATCCCACAGTTCTTCGACCCTATGAATTCCACCGTCGCTGTATGGTGGCCGTCCTGCAATCGTGAAGAGAACGGAATCGTGGTTGCTGTCTACGACTCGTCACCGCCGTTCGCCTCGGCGGTGCTCCTCCGGTAGTCGGGATGGTCCTTGTCCAACTGCATGGCCAGGTGCACCGGAGCCGGATAGCGTGTCCTGCCGTCCCAGGAGATGGCATGGTCGCACAGACGCGCGGCCGCGACCGCATGACCTAGGGCGTCATCGATTGACCGGATGACGGTGATCTCGGTGGCGGTCAGTGCGTACCAGGTCCGTTTGACGTCGGGTTTCTTCGCAGACCAGCGGGAGTAGTGCTCTCCGACACGGCTGCTGGCGGTCCCGCCGCTGAACTGCCTGGGCACATTGGACAGAACC
The DNA here is from genome assembly GCF_031845375.1 of Streptomonospora wellingtoniae. Classification (NCBI taxonomy): domain Bacteria; kingdom Bacillati; phylum Actinomycetota; class Actinomycetes; order Streptosporangiales; family Nocardiopsidaceae; genus Streptomonospora; species Streptomonospora wellingtoniae. The sequence continues at coordinate 143,430 of NZ_JAVREK010000001.1, read as the reverse complement.
CACGTGTCGACGGCCTGATCGACCTGGTGAAGGCCGGTCGGCGCTTTGATCAGGGTTTTCGTGTGCTCGCCTTTCTTGACCGTGGTCTTGACTGCGGAGACCGGGCGCGCAAGGTCCGACGTGCCGGAGGTCACGCGTACGAGCGCTCGCGGCTGGCCGTCCGAGGGGAGACTGTTTCCGGGCAAGGCGATCTTGCCCTCGAACTCCCCCGCGGCGTCCACGGACTGTTCGAGGTTCCGGTTGGCCAGCAGCGGCCACAGCGAGCGAGTGCTGTCTCCCGAGACGTAGAGGACATAGCCGGCGCCGCAGCGGATGTGCTCACGCAACTGATCAAGGGCGGTCTCGATAGCCGACGGGAAGGCAGGGTCGTAGCGTCGGCCGGCGGGAAGCGGACGGGCGCGCATGGCGGCGTTCGCTTGGGCGTAGTCCATCCACCCACCGCCGCCGTCGACCGGAGGCTGATAGGCCATGGTGCGCCACCGACCGTCTTCGAGCGGGATGAGTGCGGCGAGCGTCCAGCTCAATCGCTGAGCTCCGCGCCTCGCGGCAGTGTCGTTCTGCTGGCGGATGTGCAGGCCCACGTGTGTGATGGGATCGGTCGTTCCGAGTCGGCCTTTGGACAGCGCTGTGCTCAGCCGGTGGTGGATGAGGCCGGCCGAGCGCAGCAGGTCCGCGATGGCGCTGTGACCCGGGTGGTCCTTCCTGACCTCGGCGGTGAGGCGCTCCTCGTCCGAGGCGTCCGTTGCGACGTCTACGGCTTCGGCCGGAGCCACAGTGGCCAGGAACTGCGACGGTGCGCCGAGGGCGGCCAGGATCCGGTTGACCTCTGGTTTGGCGTCGATCGTGTAGGGATCGACGACGTCGCTGTCCCGTTGGCGTGAGCGTTTGCGCCGTTCGTCCCACTGCTCGGCGTCGTATTCGGTCTCGCACAACGCCAGCACCCGGGTCTCGGCATCGGGCTTCAGCGCCGTGATCTTTCCCGCGAGGCGCTGGCGGTCGGTGCTATTGCCGTGGCGCAGTAGTTCATCCGCTTCGTGGAAGACGAGCTCGACATGAGGCGCCAAGGGGGTGGCGACGCCATCCTCGATGGAGGCCTGCGCGAGGTCGGGGCGGGAGAAATGGTGGGCGAGCAGACGCCGCATCCGTGCGCGGGTGTGGTGATGCTGGTAAAGGGCGACGATGCGCAGGTGGTGTCGGCCGGAGGCCTCGATGATTCCGGGGAGCGCCGCGGGGTCGAGCATCGCGGCATCGCGGCCGTCCTTGAGTGCGCGGCGACCTGCGAACTGGTGTCCGGCCACGTTGTGCGCCCTGACGGGATTGGTCTGCAGGCTCTGCGAGGCCCAGTCGCTCATCCGCCGGATGGTTTCCATGCCGACGCCCCGGCCGATGGGCGAGTGGGTGGATTTGGGAATGGTGGCGCGCAGTCGTCCGGGTAGGCCGGAGAGGTCGCGGTCGTCGGGCAGCGGAGATGGTTCCATACGCAGCCGCGACCAGACGGTCAGTGCCAGTTCGCTGGTGCGCTCGATGCGGGTGGCCGGTCCCCTGCCCTCGAGCTCGAGCTTCAACAGCGGCGCGGCGGCGTCGAGCTGGGTGAGCCAGGCGCTGCGGCATGAGTTGATCCAACGGCTCAGCCGCGAGACAGCCGGTTCCAGAACCAGGACCGGCGTCGTCACGCCGGGCAGGGTACGCATGGAAAGGGTGACGCGCAGACAGGCGTAGTGCACCGGTTCGGGCTTCTTAGGCCAGTGCCCCGTCCAGAGCTGGTCGAGTTCCCACACGGTGAGGTTGCCGTCGGTGTCGGCGCGCAGGTCGATGGACCGGTCGTCGACGGACAGCGGGGTACGGGCCAGGTATTGGGCCGCTTGCCAGGTCGCAGCCTCGTAGACCCAGCCGGCGGCGTCGGGTTGGCGGCCCCGCAGCCGGATCTCGTCGAAAAGGCGTATACGGCGCGGTTGCGTACCGGCGATGAGATCGGCGAGTTTGCTGGCATAGCTGAGGCGAATGTCGTCATGGGGGACGTTGAGGAGGGCCTGCTCCCAGATGGTCACGGCGTCGTACAGGTCGTCGGGGTCGAGCCGGTGACGGGTGATCAGGCGCTGGGGCGGAGCTTTTTTGGATGTGGGGTGGAAGTTGGCGCTGGTGCGGCCCGCTCCGCGCAGCGCGGTGGCCAGACCTGCATAGGGCAGGTTGGCTCCGGAACCGGTCTGGTCGCTGTAGCGATCGCGCAGGTCGGTCCACGCCTCACCAACATGGTCGGCGAATTCGTAGACATGGACCTCGCCGAGCAGGGCATCGTCGAGAGGGTAGGCGAGCAGGGACAGGGCGTCGTTGCCGGTGGGACTCACATGGCTTCCTTGGCGTCGAGGGGCACGATCTTGGCGAAGTCCAGCCAGGAGGACAGGGTGGAGCCGTAGATGCGTTGCATGGCGGCGGCGTCCTCGTCGGTGAGGCTGTTGTAGTAGAAGGCCAGGATCCCGGGGACGTCGGAACCCAGCCGTGTGTCGTGGAAGGCGTGGTCGACGAGGTACAGCTCGACGGGCGTGCCGCCGCGCCGTGCCCGTCCAGCGAGCTGGATAAGGTCGACCATGATCCCGGCTAGGATTTCGGCCTTGAGATTGCGGGGAATGCGGCTGAAGCGGGTGTCGCTCGCCAGCAGTCGGCGCAGGTGCCGATGGGCGGCTTGGTGCTGTTCCTTGAGGATCGCGGCGGGGTCCGAGTCCGCGGTGCCAATGCGCAGAGCGCGGTTGTTGACGCTGGCGAACATTTCGGCGGGGTCGTTGAGCTGGGCGAAGGGGCGCGCGCAGACCCAGATCGAGGCCAGCGCGGAGCGTTGCTCGCCTGGTACGAGGATGTTGATGCTGCGTGAGACGAGGCCCAGTGGCGCTGTGCAGACTTTGACGTTGGGATGCGTGCGGGGGAGGTCTTCGATCTCCTCGATGGTGATGCGGACGACGCCCGGCGGCAGTTGCGTCGTCAACCGCCCGTGCTCCTTGGGGACTACCACGGCCACCCATGCGGGCTCGTCGGCCTGCCGGGCGATGCCGGAGGCGAGCAGAGCCGCGTGGCGGTAGGAGTTGCCGACGACAAGGGCTCGTTCGCGGTTCGGGTCAGCCTCGGCCAGGTTGGCTAAGTGGGCGTCGAGGCGCTGGTCCCACAGTGAGGCCCCGAGGCGCTCGAGTTCCACCGCTTTGTCGGCTTCGACCAGGCCGCTGATGCGGATCGGGCGCGTGTCCTCGCCGTTCGTTGTGGCGACGGTGTCACCGCGCAGCGTGGTGAAGGCGCCCGGTGCCGCGTCGGTCATCGCGTAGGTGGGTTCGGTGTGGATGTGCTCGCGTGCTGCTCCGGGGAAGAAGGCGGTGGCTGACAGGCCGAGGACGATGCGTCGCGTTCCCGCGGCCGCGAGGGCGACGGTGTCTCCCACTTGGGCGGTGGTGGTGTGCGGGTCGCCGGCGATGACTTGCGCCGAGAGCTGGCCTTGGGGGCCGGGGTGGTTCGACTTGTCGATCTTGAAGCCGAACAGCAGCTGTCCTAGAGGACCATAGGGGATCGCGGCGTGCTGGACGAACGTGCCGAGCTTGCCGGCGAGTTCCCCGGCTGCGGGCAGTTGGCCGCTGGATGCGCTGGCCGCGAAGGTCAGGCGCGTCAGGGCTTGGTGTAGTGAGCCGAGCCAGGCGCGAATGAGCAGGAGGTTGACCACCGTGCTGCGTGTTTTCGGGGTGGGGACGCGCTTCTTCAGTGCCTCGGCAAGGTGGTGCTTGATGTCGCGGAGTTCGTCCTTTCCGGTGTCGTTGCTGACGGCGCTGCGAAGCAAGCGGGCGACCTCGGCCAGATGTGAAGGCAGTGGGACCGGGGGTGAGGCCGGTGCGCCGTCGGCGTCGGGAAACAGCGCGTTGAACTGGCGATAGGCCTCGGGCCCGGGTGCATTGTCGGTGTCGATGTCGAAGAGGTGGTACAGCAGGGACCGGTCGTTGGAACCGGGAATGTGCCATCCGGAGCTGGGACGGCTCGGGTCGTCTTCGAGCCAGATCTCGTGCTCGAGGACGTAATTGAGGAATTGCTCGGCCAAGAACCGGGTCCGTGACAGCGCCGGCATGATCTGGCGGTCGGTGGCAGGCGCTAGGCGTCCGCGGTCGCCATCGAGGCGCGTCAGCGGACTCGTGGTCGCGGCGCCGTTGGCAGCGAGGAGGAGTTGTTGGGCACTGGTGTCGAACATGTTGCTTTGGCACAGGTCGATCTCGTCGATGAGGAGAACCTGGCAGCGGCGCATGACGAACTCGAGCACGCTCAGCCGGCCGTAGAGGGTCCCGTCGACGGTGAGGGGTGCCCGCACGGTGCCGTGCATGAGGTTGTGGTGATTGACGACCAGGATGTCGGCCGTGGTCGCCTCGCGGACGCCGCGGTGGCGGGTGCAGGAGTGGATGCGGGGGCACAGCGCCTGCCGTGGCGCCTTCGGACCCGTAGGGTTGCTTTTCGTGTCGTCGGGGGTCAGATTGCGGAGGCTGGTGCAGGGTTCCTGTCCGGCGTGCGGGGCAGGGCCGTCGGTTACGTAGGCGGCGAGTTCGCAGCCGTAGGCCACGCGGTCGAAGCGGTCCCAGTCGTCGCGGGCGGCCGCCTGCGTCGCCTTCTCCCAGAGGCGGCTCGGCGAGATCATCACACCGGTCTGCACACCCAGATCGGTGCCGCTTCGCTCGATCTGTTCGGCGGCGAACTGTGCTTCTTGTGCTTCGGCGCGGATCTTGTCTTCGGTGGTGAGCGCCTCATTGATGGTTCCCACGGCGATGGCCACCGTGATCCCTTGGTCTGCAAGGTAAAGGGCCAGGGCGCGGGTGAAGACACTCTTGCCCACGCCGGTGGGGGCGTTGAGCAGGCGTAGGGAGCCCGAGGTCAGCGTGATCTGGGCGACCGGGGCGCCCGAGTGGTCACGCAGTTGCTTCAGCAGAGTGTGGAGAACCTCGGCTTGCCACAAAGAACCGTCCTGGGTGGTGAGCGAACGCTCCAGGAAGACGCGCAGGTCGTCGGCGGCGACCGTGAGTGTATCGAGGGCCGGTGCGGTGGTGAGGGCGGGCGGTGTGGCTGTGGATTGTTCCCACGGGTCCGGGATATCGACTGTTGAGAGTTGCTCCCAGCCGAATCCCCAGGTGCCCGCAGGCGCCAGGGGGAGTGGCCGCCGCGAAGCGGCATGGTGCCCTTCGGCCTGGACAAGCAGGGACTCAGCCAGTTCCAGCGGAGGTTGCCCATGGACGGCGACGACGTGAGAAGACTCCGGATGATCAACCACCTGCTCCTCGTGAAAGGGGCTGTCCGGGGACTGCGCCATGCTCAGGACCGCTTCACGGAAGCGCTTGGGGGCACCCAGATCGTTGTGCCGGATCCGGAGGAATCGCCCGACGAGCTCGGGCACGGGCTCGGGCTGCTTGGGCCAGTCTTCCCACAGGTCCATGCGGCCGGCCGCGAAGATGTGCGCCTGCTCGATCGAGATCGCGACAGTGCCGTCCTCGCGGCGGGTGGCAAACAGAGCTTCCCCCAAGGCGCAGGCGATCTGCGCGGTGAGATCCTGCAACGTGGCCGACGTTGTCGTCATTGTCGGCGTGCCTCCTTCGCGATCTGGCGCTCCAACCCGGTCGCCGTCAGAACGCGGTAGCCGTAGCCGGAGATCATGTTGTGCAGTAGCTCGCGCTCGGTGCGCTGGTAGTCGGGAATGACGATGGTCAGGGAGGTATCGGCCTCGTCCTCTCCGCCGGGGCGCAGCGACTCCCCTAGTGCGACGATGGAGGCCCAAGCCTTGGCATCCACCCGCCACGTGCAGTCGCCCAACTCGATACGCAGGTCGTAGCGGTCCTTGTGCGGCCACATCTCTACGGACGCGCCATAGGAGAGGGCGACATCACGAAGCCGGCACTCCAGCACTCCAGGCAGGGTGACGTAGCGCCATACCGTCGGCGTCACCGCCAGGTATTCCGCGGTGGCCGGCAGCGCCTCGACTTCCTCGGCGCGCGGTCCCGCGGGACGGGCCCGGGGTACTCCCTCGGTGGTGGCGTCGGAGGTATAGGAGACACCGTCGCGGCCGTGGGCCTTGCAGCGGACATCGACGATGGCACCCTTTCCCACGACGACCATGGGCCATCGGCAGATGGGGCAGGGGAACCAGTGGCCGCTGATTTGGCACCATGACCAGGCGGCGATGGGCGTGTACACGTCAAAGCGGGTCCACAGGTGGTCCCACCCGCGCCGAAGCGTGCGCAGTTCACCGGCGGGAAGCTCGACCAGATTCGCGCGTGCCGCCGAATAGTCCTCGGCGGGGAGTCGGCGAAGCTGGCGGTATACGCGCTGCTCCTCTTGCTCGGCGCGTACACGGGGCAGGTTCCAGTGCTCCTCAAGGGCCACGTTGGGGATCCAGTACTCGGACAACAAGGCGTCCACGTCGTCACCGAGCAGACCGTTCTCATCCAGTAGCGGCGTGCCAGCCAACGCCTGGGACGTGTCCGCTACATCATCGGGAAGAAGCTGGTCCACGGCCCCCCTCAGGCCGCGGCGGAACTGCTCCATGGTCAAGCTCGAATGGCTGTCGCGGACGGCGTTGAGTTGACCGAGACAGCTCATAAGCATGCTCGCCTTACGCGACGCCGGGAGGTCCGGGTCCGCCACCGCGCTTGCTGCAGCAAAGCACGCGATCAGTGCCAAATCCCGGCGTTGAGGGTCGGCGAGGGTCGTCTCCTGCGTCATGGGAAGGAGCGTAAGGACGACCTCTGACAGTTTCACGAACTCGCCAAAAGAAGCCCGATTGAGTGCTATCTGCCTGTATGTTCTTCTTCTCTTGAATGGCCCTGTTTCCGAAAATATGTTCGAATTAATCTGCAGGCTTGCCGCCAAGTAACCTAGGGCTGAGTGGGCGTGCAGAGCCGCACCGGGTTCGGGGGTGAGTTACCGCTGACTAGCGTCACGATGATGCTTGAGTAACAGTCAGGCCGAGACCCGTCCCAGGACGGTTTCGGAGAAGAGGCTCAGCTGTTGGTCGTCGCAGATGCCGAAGGGGATACCGAAAGCGCAGACGATGTGGCTGACTCCGTGTTCTTCCCAGCGGGAGATCCGGTTGCGGACTTCTTCTGGAGTGCCGATGAGGCCGCGCTGGCGCCAGGCGTCGAAGTCGGCATCGTCCAGGTGGCCGCCGAGAACCCATCGCCGCAGGTGCTTCCAGCGGCGGCGGAGTTCGCCCTCGTCGGCGCCGAGGAACGTGGTCAGCCCGATCGCGTGCTGGATTCCAGAAGGGACGCGCCCCGCTTCTCTGGCCGTGTTGGCGAGCATGCGCGATCTCTGGTGATAGGTCTCCGGTGTGGGGTCCCAGGCGAGGTTCCACCCGTCGGCTTTGCGCCCGGCGACCGTCAGGATCCCGCGGCGCTTGCCTCCGACCCAGATCGGAGGAGCGTTTGCGCCGAGATGGCGACGGACCGTGTCGGCGCTGTCTTCGACCGCCTGGAGCCGTTCATTGGTAGGGGGCATCGAACCCAGCACTTCGGCGAACTCGCGGGTGTTCCATCCGGCCCCGAGGCCCAGGTCGACGCGGGCGCCGGCGATGTCGGTGACGGTGGCGACCTGACGGGCCAGCAAGGCGCTCGCTCGCAAGGGCGCGTTGGTGACGAGTGAGCCCAGGCGGACACGGTCGGTGGCTGTCGCCAGGGCGGCCAGCAGGCTCCAGCAGTCGGGCGAGAGCCGCCGCTGACCGGTATCGAGCTCAAGCCCGAGGTGGTCGGAGACCCAGATCTGGTCGAATCCGCGCTCTTCGGCGTGGCGGGCGTAGTCGAGCGCTGCTTGGGTGCGCCGGGCACCGGTGACGGTGCGGTCGGGGAAGAGCGCGTCGTAGTGCGGCAGGGCGAGTCCGAAGGTGATCACCACGTGGTCCTCGGGAACGGGGGACGGGCGGGCAGGAGCGGGTGCGGTGCTCCGTGGTCGGCCGCGTCGACCAGGCGCAGGGCCTCGCCGAGGAGCGGGGCGAAGAGGTGCTTGTTCTTGGCCGCCGTTCGGGGGATTTCGCGCAGCAGCAGCATGGCCGTATGCAGGCACAGAGCGGCATGGTCGCGGTCGTGCGTCCGGGGAGTGGTCATCGTGTGGAAGGCGCGTGTGGGACGGGCCAGCAACGGCCGTATGGCGGCCGGCCCCGGTGGCGGATAGTCCAGGATGACGTGGCCGCTTCCGAGCGCGATCGTGCCGCGGGCGTGGGCGAGGAGATCCTCGACGAACCACCAGCCGAGCAGGTGGCTGGCCATCATGCGCCAGTCGTGGTGGCGCCCGGACCATTCCCAGTCGATGAGGTACCAGTCGAGCTGCGGTGTGAGCAGGACGTTGGCCGGCTGGGGATCGCCCAGGCACGCGACGCGAAAGTCCGGAGGAGCCAATGCGGCCAGCCGCCGTTGCAGCTGTTCCCACGTGCCCAGGTCTGAGCCGTTGACGATGAACCGGTGGCGGCTGCTCAGCTCGGCTCCGAGCACGCCGAAGGCATAGGTGAGGCCGTCGATCGCGCGCTCGAGCCGGCGCTGATGGTTGCGGGTCGCGCGGTCCGGCTCGTACCCGGGCTGTGCCGACTGCTGCCACACGCCCACCAGGTGGTCGACGATTTGAGCCCACGTTGCCAGCAGGTCGGGTGCGGGGCCGTGGTCGCGCGCCGCGTCGGCGAACGTGCGCGAAGAGGGGCACTCGGTGACCAGGAAATCCGTGTCCTGGTGGCGTCCCGCATAGAGGACGCGGGGCAGGCGCTGGCCGAAGAACGGGGCGATCTGTGCCCGGGCTGCCGCCTGGCCCGTGGCCGAGACCCGCGGGGACGCGGCGATCTTCACCGCCACCCGCGAGCCGTCGGCGCATTCCAGGATGTGTACTGCGGCCCCGGAGGATCCGCTGCGCGCACGCCCCTCGCTCCTCGTGCTCGTGTGCCCCGCGGAGGCGAGGCGTGGGGGGATCATGAGAGGAGGCCGGGTCAGGACTCGGCAGCCGCCTTCTTCTGGGCCCGCTCGGCCTTGCGGCGCAGTTGGTTGTAGGCCCCGGCCAGACCCATGGCCTTGCGCACCTCGAAGACCACCTGTTGGACTTCGCGGCGGGTGCGCTCGGTGCCCTCGACGATGATCTGGTCGACGAGGCCGGGCTGGGCCTCGAAGGCGGCGCGGCGCTCGCGGATCGGGTCGAGGAATCGGTTGATCGCGGCGGCGAGCTTGTCCTTGACCTCGACGTCGCCGACCGTGCCCGCCTGGTAGCGCTCCTTCAGGTCGGCGACCTGGTCCGGGTCGTCGTTGAATGCGTCGTGGTAGATGAACACCGGGTTGCCCTCGACGGTGCCCGGGACGTCGGCCCGGACCCGGTTGGGGTCGGTGTACATGGCCGCGACCTTCTTGCGCACCTCCTCGGCGCTGTCGGCGAGGTAGATGACGTTGCCCAGCGACTTGCTGGCCTTGGCGTGGCCGTCGGTGCCCACCAGGGTCGAGACCTCGCTGGTGACGAGTTCGGGCACGGGGAACGTCTCGCCGTAGAGGTGGTTGAAGCGTCGCGCGATCTCCCGGGTCACTTCGACGTGGGCGTGGTTGTCCTTGCCGACCGGAACGACGTTGGCCTTGACGCAGAGGATGTCGGCGGCCTGCAGGACGGGATATCCCAGCAGCCCGTAGGGCATTTCCTCTTTGGAGGCGTCGCTGGCCATGTCTTTCAGGCTGGGGATGCGCTCCAGCCGCGGGACGGTGATCAGGTTCTGGAAGAGCGTGTTGAGTTCGCCGATCTCGGGGATGGCCGACTGCAGGTAGAACGTCGCGCGTTCGGGTTCGATGCCGGCGGCCAGCGAGTCCAGCACCATCTGGCGGGCGTTGCCCGAGATCTCGGCGATGTCGCTGCGGGCGTTCTTGGTGGTGAGCATGTGCAGATCAGCGAGGATGAGCGAGGTCTCGTACTGGTGCTGCAGTTTGACCCGGTTGGCGATGCTGCCGACGTAGTGGCCCAGGTGCAGTTTCCCGGTGGGTCGGTCGCCGGTGAGCATCCGCTGATCTGTCATGGCGGTGGGGTCCTTCGCACAGGTGTCGGTCGGTCGTGGTGTCCACACAGGCGTCACGGTCGGCCCGGCCCAGCAGATGCGATCGCGTCGATGACCGGGGCGATGGTGGGGATATCGATCAGATGGACCTGAATCCACCCGGAAAGATCCCACCGGTGACCATCCCGATACCGGGCGTTTCGCGCTCGAAGTCTATCGACCACCGGCCGATAGCGGTCCGCGAGATTGATCAGGAGGAAATTCGCCTGGCCGGGGATATAGGCGATGCCGTGTTCGTCAAGAACACGACACAGGCGCGCCCGCGGTGCGGTTCGCCTGGAGCGTGCGGTGCACTCGTTGCTCGTCGGCGAGCGCGGCGTGTGCCGCGGCCGTGGCGAGCGCATCGATGCCATAAGGCAGCCGTTGTTCGCGCAGGCGTGTGGCCAGCGGTGCCGCAGTGAGGCCGTAGCCCACGCGTGCTCCCAGCAGGCAGTGCGCCTTCGACAGAGTGCCGAAGGCGACGACCTCGGGATAGTCGTCGAGGAGGTCGGCGTCGATGCGGGGCGGTGTATCGGTGAAGTCGGCGTAGGCGAGATCGACGAGCAGGCGCGCGCCGGCGGGCAGCGTGGGGAGCAACCGTTCTGTGACGGCCTCGAGGGAAACGGCGGCCCCGGACACCGAATGCGGTAGCTCGACGACCACCAGCCGGGTGCGTTCATCGATCGCTTGCCCCACTGTGTCGAGGTCGGGGGCGAACGTCGCCGGGTCCCAGGACACCGGAACATACTCGAACCCGTGGCGCTGGGCGAGATCGCGGTAGAGCTCGAATCCCGGTTCGGTCGCCACCACCTGGGCCCCGGGCCGGGCCTGCAGGCGAAACAGCCAGTCCACGACCTCGGTCGAGCCGTTGGCCGCCACGACCTGTTCAGCGGTCACCTGGGTTCGCGTGGCGATCGCCGCCTCCAGGTCGCCGCACGCGCGTGGCGGAGGCCGATGCAGTGTGGGGACGGCGCGCTGCACCGCGGGCCCTACCCCGGCAGGGACCCCTGCGCGGGCCGTGGGGAGCCGGTCGGTGATCGATTTCAGGCCCGCCACGACCGCGTCGGCGTTGTGGTCCTTGCATTGCGCGCACGTGACGTGGCCGGCCCGGCACTGCGCCAGGACGGTGCGGGCCCGCTGCGGGGAGCACAGCAGTTCCACGGTGGCAAACGCCGAGCAGCGCACCGGATCCCCGCCGTAGGCGCGGTGTTCGGCGACACTGGCTCCACCGCCGGTGGTCGCGGTAGCGAATTTGGAACGCACAGTCTCCTCGCTGTCGTCCAAGAAGATGACCGAGGACGGTTCGCGCACGCTCCCGCGTTGCCCGGCGCGGCGCAGGTGGGGAGACAGGCGCCGGTACAGCAGCACCGGAGGCGTCGCACCGATGGCTCGGGCGCAGTGCCGGAGCGCCGCCGAGTGCGGCGCTTGGAGCGCATCCACCAGCGCGACTCCGGGGGCATCACTCCCGGCCGGGTGGAAGAGGAAGTAGCCGAGCATGTCGGCGGCATCGAGCGGCACCGTCAGGGGCGTCTTCGCGTCGAACCCGTAGATTCGCCGCAGGCGCTCCAACGGCAGCGCGCGGGCGGCCCGCCGTTGGAAGCTGCGCAGTTCGGGAGCCTCGTCGACGACATGGACGTGGGGCGCTCGGTCGGTGAAGTGGTCCACAGCGGCCCGGAAGGCCTCGACCATCCGCCGGTCGCCGTCACCGGAGGCGTCGAACGCCAGAACCGTGCCCGCATGGCCGGCGAGTTCACCGGCCGCCCGCGCCAATCCGAGATGGCCGGCATGGGGGCGGTCGCCCGCGAACCCGACCCGGACCGGCGACGTAGCCCCGGCGCCGAGCTCCGTTCGACCGTGAGCCTGCCAGGCCCAGCAGATCCTGGCCGCGCGTGGAACCGGGCCGACCTCCCACAAGCCGCACCGGCGCCGCTACCCCTACGTGCTGCGCACCCTGCTGTTCTGCGGGTCCTGCAACCGGCGGATGCAGGGCCAGTGGACCAACAACGCTCCTTATTACCGGTGCCGGTTCCCCCAGGAGTACGCGCTGGCCAACAAGATCGAGCACCCGCGCAACGTCTACCTGCGCGAAGACCTCGTGGTGCCGCAGCTCGACGCCTGGCTGGCGCGGGAGTTCGCCCCCGACCGCATCGACGAGACCATCGCCGCCATGGCGGCCAATCAAGGACACGACGAACACGCAGCCGAGGAGCAGCGGATCCGTATGGAGATCGAGGAGTGCGAGCACCGGCTTCGCCAGTACCGCGATGCCCTGGACGGGGGCGCGGCGGCCTCAGCCGTGATCGAGTGGATCACTGAGGCCGAGAACCAGCGCCAAGCCGCCCAGGCCAAGCTGAAGCGCCTGCAAGCCCCCAGCGATCGCTTGGACGAGGCGACCATCACCCAGATGGTGCATGAATTGGGCGACATCGTCCGGGTTCTGGACGGGGCCGACTCCAATGACAAAGCCGAGCTGTACAAGCAGCTCGGCTTAAGGGCGACCTACAACCCCGGTGAGGAGACCGTTCAGGCTGACGTGGTCCTCAGCCCCAATCTCATAGGAGATTCGAAAGTGTCCGAGGGGGGACTTGAACCCCCATGCCCTTAACGGGCACTAGCACCTCAAGCTAGCGCGTCTACCTATTCCGCCACCCGGACGTAGCGGCCCTGCGCTCGGTGCGCGGGCTGGATCAACCATAGCAAAGGTCCGGGGCCGCTCGGACATCGTTTTCTGCCCGTGGGGGAGCATGGAAGGGTCAACGTGGAAGTCCGTGGTGGAGAGGAGGCGGTTCGCGTCATGGTGGGGGCAGGTGACGAGGTGAGCGCTGCCGAGCGCGAGGTCGTGGAGCTGTGCCGGGAGCTCATAGCCATCGATACGTCCAACTACGGTGACCACTCCGGGCCCGGTGAGCGGGCGGCCGCGGAGTACGTCGCCGAGAAGCTCGACGAGGTCGGGATCGAGCCGACCGTCTACGAATCGCATCCCGGGCGCAGCAGCGTCGTGGCGCGGGTGCCCGGGGAGGACTCCGGGCGGGCGCCGCTGCTGGTGCACGGGCATCTGGACGTCGTCCCCGCCGACGCCGCCGACTGGACGCACGATCCGTTCGGCGGCGAGATCTTCGACGGGTGCGTGTGGGGGCGCGGGGCCGTCGACATGAAGGACATGGACGCCATGGTGCTCGCCGTCATGCGCCAACGCATGCGCGAAGGGCGCCGGCCGCCGCGCGACATCGTGCTCGCGTTCCTCGCCGACGAGGAGGCCGGTGGCACCTGGGGCGCCCGGTGGCTGGTGGACCGCCACCCCGAGCTGTTCGCCGACTGCAGCGAGGCGATCAGCGAGGTCGGCGGCTTCAGCGTCACCGTCGCGGAGAACCGGCGCCTGTACCTGGTTGAGACCGCGGAGAAGGGCATCGCCTGGATGCGGCTGATCGCCCGCGGCACCGCCGGTCACGGCTCGATGACCAACGGCGACAACGCCGTCACAGAGCTCGCCGACGCCGTCGCGCGCCTGGGCCGGCACCGCTTCCCCATCCACCTGACCAAGACCGTGCGCACCTTCCTGGAGGAGGTCTGCGCCGAGTTCGGCATCGAGTTCGATGAGAACGACGCCGAGGCGACGGTCGCCCGCCTGGGGTCGGTGGCGAGCATGCTCGGCGCCACGCTGCGCCATACCGTCAACCCCACGGTGCTCGACGGCGGCTACAAGGCCAACGTCATCCCCGGCACGGCCACGGCACAGGTCGACGGGCGGTTCCTGCCGGGCTTGGAGGAGGAGTACTTCGCCGAGATCGACCGGCTGCTCGGGCCCAACGTCAGCCGCGAGTTCATCCACCACCTGCCATCGGTCGAGACCGAGTTCGAGGGCGGGATCGTCTCCGCGATGTCGGAGTCGCTGCTGGCCGAGGACCCCGGAGCCAAGGCGGTGCCGTACTGCCTCTCCGGCGGCACCGACGCCAAGAGCTTCCAGTCGCTGGGCATCCGCAACTACGGCTTCGCGCCGCTGCGGCTGCCGCCGGAGCTCAACTTCTCCGGCATGTTCCACGGTGTCGACGAGCGGGTGCCCGTCGACGGCCTCCGGTTCGGCGCCCGGGTCCTCGACAGGTTCATCGGCATGAGCTGACCCCGTTCGCCCCACACGCGCCGCCCGCTGCTCGGGCCTGCTGCCCGCCCTTCCCGAATGGCCCCGCTCCACGGCCGCTGCTCGCGGCCCGAGGCCCGACAGCGGCCGCCCACGCCGCCGATGCGCCCTTCGTCCGCTTTGCCACGCCCGGGGAACCGGCACCGGAGAAATCCGCGGCCGGTTCCCCGGGTTTGCACTTCTCATTGCCCTCGCTGATGCTACGGTGACTTTCGGTTGGCATATGATTACTCTTTGCGAACCCCACTGTGCGGCGGGTGCGCCGCATTGCAGCTCCCATCCGGTGTTCGCCGCAGAGTGAAGGGTTGTCCATGGTGCAGGCAGATCGCATGAGGCGGGCTCGCCCCGCTCTCGCGCGCTGCCGGGCCGCGGGGCGCACCCTGCGCCGAGCCGGTCTCCTGACCGGCCTGGCCGCCGCCGGATGGCTCCTCGGTGGAGCCGCGGCCGCCGCGGACGACCTTCCCGGCGCGGGCCTGGAGCCCGCCGCCGCGGTCGCGTCCGAGGCCGGCGACATCACCGGCGCCGCACCGCAGGAGAGCGGGCACGCTGTCGAGCACACCGCCGACGACGCGCCGGAAGACGTCGCGGACCGCGTCGCCGCCGAACAGGGCGGCGCCGCCGGGACCGGGGTTCCCGCGCTCGACTCGGTGACCGAGTCCGGCGGCGTGACCGAGGCAGCCGGAGCCGCCGGGGCCGGAGCCCGCGACGTGGTGGAGACCACGGCGCAGGGCACCGGCGAGGTCGTCGCCGGCACTGTGGACGCCGGCCGCAAGGTCGGCGGTTTCGCGGAGGACTCGCTGGGCGAAGGCTCGCTCACCGAATCCGAACTCGCGGGCGCCGTCTCGGACGGCATCGTCTCCGAAACCGGGCGTATCCAGGGCGGACTGGAGCAGACCATCCAGGAGGGCCCGCGGACCGGAATCGAGGGGATCGGCGGGCTCGACGGCGTCTACGCGGCGCCGGTCGCACACGATTCCGCCGACGAACGGCGCGAGGGTCCCGGCCGCCGCGACTCCGACGCCGCTGCGGCCGACGAGTCCGACGCAGAGGACGCCGCCTCCGCAGCGCGTCCTGCACAGCACGCCCGGACCGGGGCCGTGCCTGCTGCTGCCGCCGCCGAAGCCGAGAACACCGGAGGGGAGCAGTCCGCGGACACCGCCGACTCCGGTACCCCGCTGACCGGGTCGGCCTGGCACGAGGCCTCCGACTCCACCGGCACGGTGTCACCTTCGCCGGTCCCCGCCGCGCCCGCCGGCTTCCTGATGAGCCGCGGCCACACGCTTCGGCTCGTCGCCCAGCGTGTCGCACTGCCGGCGGACCCGGCCGTGGTCGTCCGCTACACAGCCGACGACCCGTCTTTCTCGCCTGACTAGTACGCGCCGCTCGGGCGTGCCTCGCGCGCACGCCTGAACGCGGTGCGTTTTCGCGCGCCCTGCCATCACCGGCGCCCTGTGCGCCAGCCTGCCGATGCGGCCCCACGGTTGCCCGCTCGGCCGTCCGCAGCGATCCAGACGCAGTCCGACGTTCCAAGGAATTGCCATATGTCCAGGAAGACCACCATGGCCCTCGCCGCCCTCGCGGCGGCCGGACTCCTCTCCGCCGCACCGCCCGCCCACGCCGACACCGCGACCAGCGGGAACGGATCCGTCCTCGGGGGCAACCAGGTGGGCGTCGACGCCGACGCCCCCGTCAACCTGTGCGGCAACGCCATCGCCGTCGTCGGCACCGCCGGGGCCAAGTGCGAGGGCAGCGGCGCCTCCACCGGGTCCGGCGGCTCTTCCTCCGGCGGCGGCGCGTCGGTCTCGGGCTCCGAGGGCGACACCGCGACCAGCGGGAACGGATCCGTCCTCGGGGGCAACCAGGTGGGCGTCGACGCCGACGCCCCCGTGAACGCGTGCGGCAACGCCATCGGCATCGCCGGCAACGCGGGCGCCGACTGCAAGGGGGAGGGGAAGAAGGAGAGCGACCCGACCCCGCCCGGCGACGAGACCACCCCGCCGGACCACGGGACGACTCCTCCCGACGACGGGAGCACCCCGCCCGGCGACGAGACCACGCCGCCGGACGACGAGACCACCCCGCCGGACCACGGGACGACTCCTCCCGACGACGGGAGCACCCCGCCCGGCGACGAGACCACGCCGCCGGAGGACGGGAGCACCCCGCCGGACCACGGGACGACTCCTCCCGACGACGGGAGCACCCCGCCCGGCGACGAGACCACGCCGCCGGAGGACGGGAGCACCCCGCCGGACCACGGGACGACCCCGCCCGAGGACCCGAGCGCACCCCCGATGAGCGACGGCGGCCTGCCGGTAACCGGCGCCGGGCTGCTGCCGCTGCTGGCGGCCGGCGCGGGCGCGGTTCTCGCCGGCCTGGGCGTGCTCGTCCTCGTCCGCCGCAAGGCCGGCCTCTGCTCCTGACCTGCTTCGGCTCCCCGGTCCTCGGACCGGGGGGTTGACGCGAGCCCCGCGGTGCGGCCACGCCGCGGGACTCACCTCAGCCTCCTCGAACCAGAGGGAGCTGGTCCGGCGTGCGCCGCCCGCCGGGCGCCCTTCCGGCGCCGGCATGGGGCACGCACGCCCCGCGCTCCGCGCGCAACTCGTACTACCCAAGTGCGCGACCGCGGAACGCCACCGGACACGGCACTGAGTGCTTCACCCAGGGGCGCAGGTGTCGGGTCTTGGCTGCATCCATATCTAGCTGCACATTCATCTCGAAAGGACTCCCAATGCAAAAATGGGTTCGCACCACCGCCAAAGCCGCCGTGCTCACAGGCGGGTTCGTAGCCCTGGGCGCCGGCGTCTCCTTCTCCGACACCCACCCCACCACCTCCGGGAGCAACTCCGCGCTGGGCGGAAACCAAGTGATCGCCGATTTGGACGTCCCGGCCAACGTGTCGGGCAACGCGGTCGGCGCCGTCGGCGGCGTCGCCGGCGCGTCCTCTCACGACGCGGGGGCGGTCGTCGTCGACGGAGACGGCGAAGACACCACGACTTCGGGCAACGGTTCGGTGATCGGCGGCAACCAGGCCGTGTTGGACGGCGACGTGCCGGTGAACGCGTCGGGCAACGCGGTCGGCGCGGTGCTGGGCACCGCGGGCGCGGCGTCCCACGGCGACGGTGCCGCGGTCGTGGAGGGCGCCGTCCCTCCCTCCGACGAGACGGGTTCCGAGGTCGAAGGCACGCCGCCCGAGACAGCCGAGAGCTCTGATGCCGCCGACGCGGCGCCCGAGCAGCAGCCGCTGCGCAACGAGCTGCCCGACCCGTCGGGCTTGATGAACGCCGTTCCGGGGTCGCAGGCGGTTGAGGCTCAGACCCCTGAGGTGCCCGGGACCCCCGATTCCGTGCCTTCTGAGCTGAGCGGCCTGTCCGAGGCGACGGACCGGGTCACGCAGACCGATTCCGTGCGTCAGTTCTCGTCCCAGGGAGCCACCGACATGGGCCTCTAGGCCGGATCGCGGACCTTCTCGGCCCAGGCCGGGTGGCGACGGTCCGGAAAGCAGGGGATGGAACGGCTGCGCCGCCGGTGCGGTGCCCTACAGCCTGCGCCGATGTTGTGGCGGGGACCGGGGGACGCGACGGCCGCGGCGGCGGCCCTCTCGGGCTCGTGAGAGGGCCGCCGCCGTATGCGAGCGGGCCGGGTAGCCGTTCGACGGCGGGATCGGGATCGCCGTGGCGGGCCGGGAGCCGAGCGCATCCGCGTGATCCTCCGTTGGCGAAGCACTCCTTTTTTCTCGGAGCGTGACATCCCTCAGCCACTGGGTAAACCGAACTTCATATTCGTAGGCGCAGCCAGTCCAAGCCGCGGCGCCTGCGGTTGGGACTCGGCGGAGTCGGAACCGAGTGACTCGGCGGGTCGGCGGGCGGGCCGGATCCGGCCACCGCCTTCGCGGTTGCCAGGACGCAGCGGCGAGTGTGGTTTAAATCACATCGGGCGTAGCTGTCGAAGGATCTTCCGACGCAGTGTCACGCGGCGACTTCCGTCGGGAAACAGGCGTACCCGGGCAAGTTCCCACTTCCCGTACTCCGCCTGTTCGGTCAGCGCCTGACGGGTGGCGCTGCGCGAGGTGCCGCGTGGAAAGCGGATCTCGCGGTATTCGTACTCAAGCATCCTTCTTATTCTGCGACCGCTGACGGTGTTCGTGCCATACCGTTCGTACACGTGAACCACCGGTCCCCACCGGCCAACGGGCCCGCTCGCGACGGCGCCGACCGGTACACGCCGTCTCGGGGGAGCGAATCCCGTCGCCGTCGGTTACCGTCAGTGGCTGGGAATTCCGATGGCTGGCGGACCCGTTGACCGGTCGCACAGACAGCGCAAGGCGAGATGTAGGGGAACAGCGTGCCACCCAAGAAGGGCAGCGCCGGCGAGAACGGCTCCGAGGACACCGGACAGCAGGACCGAAACCGGCTTGTCATCGTCGAGTCGCCCGCCAAGGCGAAGACCATCGCCGGCTATCTGGGCCGGGGATACGTCGTGGAGTCCAGCATCGGCCACATCCGCGACCTGCCCACCAAGGCCGCCGAGATCCCGGCCCGCTACAAGAGCGAGCCGTGGGCGCGCCTCGGGGTGAACGTCGACCACGACTTCGAGCCCCTCTATGTGGTCAACCCGGAGAAGAAGCCGCACGTCAAGCGGCTCAAGGAGCTGCTGGCCGAGGCCGACGAGCTCTACCTCGCCACAGATGAGGACCGCGAGGGCGAGGCCATCGCCTGGCACCTGCGCGAGGAGCTCAAGCCCAAGGTGCCCGTTCGCCGCATGGTGTTCAACGAGATCACCAAGGACGCCATCCGCCACGCCGCCGAGAACACACGCGACCTGAACCTGCGGCTGGTCGACGCCCAGGAGACCCGTCGCGTCCTCGACCGCCTCTACGGCTACGAGGTCTCGCCGGTGCTGTGGAAGAAGGTGATGGTCCCCAAGCTCTCGGCGGGTCGGGTCCAGTCGGTGGCCACGCGCCTGGTCGTCGAGCGCGAACGGGAGCGCATTAGCTTCGTCTCCGCCGACTATTGGGGCCTGAAGGCCGTCTTCGACACCGTGGGCGGCGGCGCGGGCGACGACCCCGCCACCTTCACCGCCGCGCTCGCGAGCGTCGACGGAGCCCGGGTGGCGGTTGGCCGGGACTTCACCTCGGCCGGCGAGCTGCGCTCGGGATCGGGCGTGCTGCACCTGGACGAGGAGGCGGCGCGCGGTCTGGTCCAGCGGCTGTCCGGCAGCGACTTCGCGGTCAGCTCGGTGGAGCGCAAGCCCTACAAGCGCTCGCCCTACGCGCCCTTCCGCACCACCACGCTGCAGCAGGAGGCCTCGCGCAAGCTGAGCCTGTCCTCCAAGCAGACCATGCAGGTGGCGCAGCGGCTGTACGAGAACGGCTTCATCACCTACATGCGCACCGACAGCACCACGCTGTCGGAGAGCGCGATCGCCGCGGCACGCGATCAGGCCACCCGGCTCTACGGCGCCGACTACGTGCCCGCCAAGCCCCGCGTGTACTCCAGCAAGGTCAAGAACGCCCAGGAGGCCCACGAGGCCATCCGCCCGGCCGGCGACAGCTTCCGCACGCCCGCCGAGACCGGCCTGAGCGGCGCCGAGTTCCGGCTCTACGAGCTGATCTGGAAGCGCACCGTCGCCTCGCAGATGAAGGACGCGGTGGGCGAGTCGGTGACTGTGAAGGTCGTCGGCACCTCCACCGCCGGCGAGTCGGCCGAGTTCACCGCCACCGGCAAGGTCATCACCTTCCACGGCTTCCTCAAGGCCTACGTCGAGGGCTCCGACGACCCCGAGGCCGAGCTCGACGACCGCGAGCGCCGCCTGCCGCCGCTGGAAGAGGCCGACCCGCTCAAGGCCGAGGACCTCGCGGCCGAGGGCCACAGCACCCGTCCTCCGGCGCGCTACACCGAGGCCAGCCTGGTCAAGGAGCTCGAGGAGCGCGAGATCGGTCGGCCCTCGACCTACGCGTCGATCATCGGCACCATCCTGGACCGCGGCTACGTGTTCCGGAAGGGCTCGGCGCTGGTGCCCTCCTTCCTGGCGTTCGCGGTGGTCCAGCTGCTGGAGCGGCACTTCGGCAACCTGGTCGACTACGACTTCACCGCGCGCATGGAGGACATGCTCGACGGCATCGCCCGCGGCGAGGCCGAGAGCGTGCCGTGGCTGCGCCGGTTCTACTACGGCGCCGAGGAGGAGGCCGGGCTCAAGGAACTCGTCGGCGACCAGCTCAGCGAGATCGACCCCAAGGAGGTCAGCTCCTTCCCGCTGCAGGGCACCGACATCATGATCCGGGTGGGCCGCTACGGCCCCTACATGGAGCGCGAGAGCGACGGCCAGCGGGTGAACGTGCCCGAGGACCTGGCGCCCGACGAGCTCACGCTGGAGAAGGCCGAGGAGCTGTTCGCCCAGCCCAGCGGCGACCGCGAGCTGGGCGTCGACCCCGAGACCGGGCGGCGCATCGTCGCGCGCAACGGCAGGTTCGGCCCCTACGTCACCGAGGTGCTGGAGGACCAGGAGGCCCAGCCGGCCTCGGGCGGCGCCAAGTCGGCCAAGTCCAAATCCAAGAACGCGCCCAAGCCCCGCACCGCGTCGCTGCTGAAGTCGATGTCGCTGGACACCATCGGGCTGGACGACGCGCTGAAGCTGCTCTCCCTGCCGCGCGTGGTGGGTGAGATCGACGGCGAGCAGGTCACCGCGCAGAACGGCCGGTTCGGCCCCTACCTGCGCAAAGGGACCGACAGCCGCTCGCTGGAGACCGAGGAGCAGATCTTCACGGTCACCGTGGAGAAGGCGAAGGAGCTGTTCGCCCAACCCAAGCAGCGCGGCCGCCGCGCCGCCGCTTCGGCCCCGCTGCGCGAGCTGGGCAACGACCCCGAGACCGGCAAGCCGATGGTCGTCAAGGACGGCCGCTTCGGCCCCTACGTGACCGACGGCGAGACCAACGCCTCACTGCGCAAGGGCGACGAGGTGGACGCGGTCACCGACGCGCGCGCTGGTGAGCTTCTCGCGGAACGGCGCGCGAAGGCCCCGGCCAAGAAGTCCTCGTCGGGCAAGTCGACCGCCGCCAAGTCCGGCTCGGCCAAGTCCTCGGCCGATGCGACGGGAACGAAGAAGGGTGCGACGAAGAAGGCCGCGACGAAGAAGAGCACCGCGGGGAGCGGAGCGCGGTCGGGCGCCAAGGACGGTACTCCCAAGGGCGGCACGTCGCAGTCCTGACCCGTACCGGGGGCGCCCCGCGCATGGGCCGCCGGGGCGCCCCCGGAACGACCGCCGACAGGCCGGCCGCTACCCGCGCTGCACCGGCCGCCCGCGTCGCAAAGCGGAGGAGCCGCAGTCCGGTACCTGCGGAGGCTTGGCGGGCGTCCGTGCGGTGTGACGGAGAATTCACGCCCGCTGTCGCCGCCGCAGGCCTCCAGGTCGGCGCCCGCCCCCGCCGCGGCAGCGGAGCCGGAGCAGCCCGTCCGCGCCGGTGCGGGGGTGGCGCCCCGGTTCGCCCGGCGCTACAGTGCCGCGAACGCTCCTTGAACGCCGCGCGGCGCGAGGCGCGGGGCGCCGGATCCCGCTGTTGCCGAGCGAGCTATCGCCCTTCTCACGTTTCGCACTAGGCTGGCGACTGCGCCCGCAGCACGGCCGGTCCTTGTTTGCCGTCCCGGACCGATCGGGGCCCAAAGCCCACCTTCCCAGCACCAGAACAGTCGATACCTTCATCGCTATGAGCAGATCTGCCCCCCTAGGAGCACCGGGCGAGACGCGCGGCGTCCTGTCCAGCAGCAAGCCGTTGCGCCGCCTGTGGGCCGCGCTGTCGCTGTCGAGCCTCGGCGACTGGTTCGGCCTGCTCGTCCTCCTTTCCCTGGCCGCCGCACTGACCGCCGACTCCGACCCCCTGATCCGCGCCTACGCCGTCGCCGGCGCGGCCGCGGTCAAGCTCGCGCCTCCGCTGCTGCTGAGCCCGCTGGCCGGCCTGCTGGCCGACCGGTTCGACCGGCGGATGACGATGGCCGCCGCCGATGCCGCCCGCGCGCTCCTCTATCTGTCCATCCCGCTCGCGGGCCGCCTTGACTGGCTGCTCATCGCCGGCTTCCTCGCCGAGCTCGCGGCCCTGGCCTGGACTCCGGCCAAGGACGCCGCGCTCGCCGAGGCGGTGCCCAAGCGCAAGCTGGACCGCGCGACCCGGCTCGGCGTGCTCACGTTCTACGGGGCCGCTCCCGTGGCCGGCGTGCTGTTCGCGGCGCTGGCGTCCATGAGCTGGCTGCTCGGCGCGCTGCTGCCCGGTGGCGGCGGGCGTACCGACGGCGCCTTCTTCGTGCCGCAGGCCGACGCGGCCCTGTACACGGCCGGGGTCGCGTTCCTCGCGGCCGCACTGGCGGCGTGGGTGATGCCCAAGCCGCGCAGGAGGCTGGTGGAGGCCTCGCCGACCCCGGCGCCCGCGGGTACTGGAACGGACCGGGCCCGGCCCTCGGCGGCTCCGGCCGGTCCTGCCGCGCCGCCGAACGCGGCCGACAACGAGCCCACGTCGCCGATCGCCGCCGGCCGGTCGGCCGACGACGAGGCCACCGCGCAAATGCAGACCACCGAGAGCGCCGCCGAGAACGAGCGCACGACCCCGATCGCCACGGGTACCCGGTCGGCGGACAACGAGGCCACCGCCGAGATGCCGCCCGTGCCGCAGCCAGCGGAGGCCCCCGCCGCCGATCCGTCGGCGAGCGGCGGTGCCGCCGACCGCCCCGCCGCGGCCCCGCCCGCGGCCGAGCCGCGGTACCGGCCGGAGAACCTGCTGCGGACCGTGTGGCAGGGCGGCCGGTTCGCCGGCACCACCCCGTTCGTCCGGGGCCTGCTGGCCGGCATGGTCAGCGTGTTCCCCGCCGTGGCCGCCGTGGTCGGCGTCGCCCGGCTGCACGTGACGACCCTGGGAGCCGGCAACGCCGGGTTCGGGGTGCTCTTCGCCGCCGTCTTCGCGGGAATGGGCCTGGGCGTGGTCGCCGGCCCGCGCATCCTGCACCACCTCAGCCGCCCGCGGCTGTTCTCGGTGAGCATGGTGGTCGCCGCCCTGGCCCTGCTGGCCGCCGGCCTGATCCCGAATATGGTCATGGCCGCGGTGCTGGTCGCGTTGGTCGGCGGTGCCGCGGGGATCACCTGGGCGACGGGCGTGACCCTGCTGCACCAGGAGCTGGAAGACGACATCCGCACCCGCACGCTGGGCTATCTCGACGCCGTGGCCCGCACCGAGCTGCTCGTCGCGGTGGTCGCGGCTCCGCTGATCGCCGCGGTCGTCGGCGACTACACCGTGGGCTTCGGCGACCTCGACTACGAGTTCCTGGGGACCGGCGCGGTTCTGCTGATCACGGGCGTGCTGGTGGTGTCGGCCTCGCTGGTCGTCTACCGCAGGGTCGACACCGGCGGCGAGGCCCCGCTCACCAAGGAGCTGTTCGCCGCGCTGCGCGGGGTGCCGCTCCCCAGCGCCGAGGCGGCGCCGGAGGAGAGCCGCCTGCCCGGCACCTTCATCGTCCTGGAGGGCGGCGAGGGCGCCGGCAAGTCCACCCAGGCCGGCCGGCTGTCGGTGTGGCTGCGCGAAGAGGGGTTCGAGGTGGTGACCACCCGCGAGCCCGGTTCCACGAAGCTGGGGATGCGGCTGCGTGCCCTGCTGCTGGACCGCGAGCACACCGGGATGTCGGCGCGCGCCGAGGCGCTGCTGTACGCGGCCGACCGCGCCGAGCACGTGTCGTCGGTGATCCTGCCCGCACTGCGCCGGGGTGCGATCGTCATCAGCGACCGCTACGTCGACTCCACGCTGGCCTACCAGGGCGCCGGCCGCGAGCTCGCCCGTGACGAGATCGAGCGCGTCAACGAGTGGGCGACCGAGGACCTGGCGCCGCATCTGACCGTTCTCCTGGACATCCCGCCGGACCAGGGGCTGGCCCGGCTGGGCGGCAGCACCGACCGCATGGAGGCCGAGTCGGAGGAGTTCCACGCGCGGGTGCGGCAGGGCTTCCGCGAGCTCGCCGAGCGCGACCCCTCCCGGTACCTGGTCGTCGACGGGCGGGAGTCCGCCGAGGAGATCGGCCGCGAGATCCGGCGCCGCCTCCGCCCGCTGCTGCCCGACCCGGTGCCCCAGGACGCCGAGGCGATCACCGGGATGATGCCCACGATCAAGGAGTAGGGCCGCCGCCCGGTGCCTCGGGTCGGCCGGGGACCGGGTCCGAGTACACGGCCGCCGGAGTCCGCCGCGACTCCGGCGGCCGTTTCCGTGTCCGGGCGGCTCCCGCAGGCGGCGGCCGAACGCCGGCGGTATGTCGGCCGGGCGGTCTATCCTGGGTGCCGACCCTGAGGCGGTGCCGCACCGTCCGGGCCCAGTCGGCGATCGAGCGGCAGTGGGGCGCAGCGGTGAGCGAACGAGTGGAAGCCGGCCGATCCGGGGTCTTCGGCGACCTCGTGGGCCAGGACGCCGCGGTCGAGCGGCTGCGGGCGGCCGTCGGCGGCGCCGGCGACCTGCTCGCCGGAGGGCCGGGCGAGGGCATGACCCACGCGTGGCTGTTCACCGGGCCGCCGGGATCCGGCCGCGCCGAGTCCGCTCGCGCCTTCGCCGCGGCGCTGCAGTGCCCCCGCGGCGGCTGCGGCGACTGCGGATCCTGTCACCAGGTACTCGCCGGCACCCACGCCGACGTGCTCTACGTGCGCCCGAGCGGGCTGAGTTTCGGCGTCGAGCGCACCCGCGAGCTGGTGCTCCAGGCGGCGTCGCGGCCCACCGGCGGAAGGTTCCGCATCGTGCTGTTCGAGGACGCCGACCGCGCCACCGAGGCCGCCTCGAACGCGCTGCTCAAGGCAGTCGAGGAGCCCTCGCCGCGCACGGTGTGGCTGCTGTGCACCCCCACCGCCGAGGACATGCTGGTCACCATCCGCTCCCGCTGCCGCGAGGTGACCCTTCGGACGCCGCCGACCGGCGCCGTGGCCGACCTGCTGGTCCGGCGCGACGGCGTCGATCCGGCCCGGGCCGCCGACGCCGCCCGGGCGGCGTCGGGCGACGTCGAGCGCGCGCGTCAGCTGGCGACCGACCCCGAGGCCCGGGAGCGCCGCTCGGAGGTGCTGGGCATACCGGTGCGACTGGACGGCACCGGCGCGTGCGTGACCGCCGCGGCGCGGCTCTACGAGCTCGCGGAGGCCGAGGCCAAGGCCACCACCGAGCACCTGGACGAGCGCGAGCGCAACGACCTCAAGGCCGCCTTCGGCGAGGGCTCCACGGGCAAGGGCGTGGCCAAGGCCGTGCGGGGCGCAGCGGGCGCCCTGAAGGACCTGGAGGAGCGGCAGAAGCGCCGCGCGACCCGCATCAAGCGCGATACCTACGACGTCGCGCTCATGGACCTTGTGGCGTTCTACCGCGACGTGCTGGCCTTCCAGTTGGGCGCCGCGGTCGAGCTGTCCACGGCCGGGCACGAGGGCGACGTGCAGCGCCTCGCGCGCTCCTCGGCGCCGGAGTCCACCCTGCGGCGCATCGACGCCATCATGCTCTGCCGTGAGCGCATCGCCGCCAACGTGCACCCGCAGATCGCCATGGAGGCGATGACGGCGGCCCTCTACCAGGGCTGAGGCCCTCGGTCCGAGCCCGCCGATCTAGGGTGGCGCCATGGACACCACGTCGGCCGCGGGCGCCTCCCTCTCGGCGCCGTTCCCCAGCGCCTCCCGCCGGCCGTTCATCCGGCCCGCGGCGCGGATCGCGGCGGCGGTGCTGTCTCTGGCGGTCGCCGTGAGCGGCTGCACCGGGTCGGCCGGCGACGAGCATCCGGGCGCCGCCGACGTTCCCGGCGGAGCGCCGGGCCGGTTCTACGGCCAGACGATCGACTGGCGCGACTGCGGCGACGGCGGCGCCCGGTGCGGCACCTTCGAGGTCCCCCTGGACTACGCGGAGCCCGGCGGCGAACGGCTGGACATCGCGGTCCGGCGGATCCCGGCCACCGGCCCCGCCCCGATCGGTTCGCTGGTGGTCAACCCCGGCGGCCCCGGCGGTTCCGGGGTCGAGTACGCCGACTCTGCCGCCCGTACCGTCGGCGAGACGGTCCGCGAGCGCTTCGACATCGTGGGCTTCGACCCGCGCGGCGTGGACCGCAGCTCCCCGATCGCCTGCCTGGACCGGTCGGAGATGGACGACTTCATCGCCGTCGACTTCACCGGCCCCGGCGGCGGGTCCGACCCCGCCGACGTCGGTGAGGCCGGGCTGGGGGAGCTCGCCCGACTCAACCGCGGATTCGTCGAGGGCTGCCGCGAGGACTCCGGGGGCCTGATGATGCACATGGGCACCGACGAGGTGGCGCGCGACGTGGATGTGCTGCGCTCGGCGCTGGACGACGACAGGCTCACGTTCCTCGGCAAGTCCTACGGCACCTACGTCGGAGCGCACTACGCCGACCGGTTCCCCGACCGCGTGCGGGCACTGGTCCTCGACGGCGCGCTGCACCCCTCGGCCGGCATCGTCGAACTGGGGATGCGCCAGGCCGAGGGCGCGGAGGTCGCCCTGCGGTCCTTCGTCAAGGCCTGCCTGGAGGTGGAGGACTGCCCGCTGGGCGGGCCCGGCGACGGCGTCGCGTCCGCGACCGAGCGGCTGGCCGGCCTGCTCGAACGGGCCGGCCGCGAGCCGCTGCGCAGTGACCTGGACGACGGGCGCACGGCCGGCCGCTCGTGGCTGGAGCTGGGAATCCACTCGGCGCTGTACAGCGAGAGCTCCTGGCCGCAGCTGAGCACGGCCCTGAGCGAGGCCTTCGACGGCGACGGCACCCGGTTGCTGCGGATGGCCGGCGACCTCTACAACCGCGGCGACACCGCCGAGTACACCAACTACACGTCCGCGCTGGTCGCGGTGAACTGCTCGGACCGGCAGAGCCCCCGCGACATCGGCGCCTTCGACGAGGCCGCGGAGCGCGCCGACAAGACCGCCCCGCTGTTCGGTGCGCCGCTCACCTGGGGCGGACTGACCTGCGCCTACTGGCCAGAGGAGGCGGTGGCCGAGCCCGAGCCGCTGGACGCCCCCGGTGCGCCGCCGATCCTGGTCGTGGGCACGACCCGCGACTCGGCGACCCCCTACGAATGGGCGCGCCAGATGGCCGGCGAGTTGGAGTCGGGCGTGCTGCTCACACGCGAAGGCGACGGCCACACCGCTTACGGCCGCGGCAGCGACTGCGTCGACTCGGCCGTCGACACCTACCTGCTGCGCGGCGAGCCGCCCGAGAAGGGCACCGTGTGCTCGTGAGCCTCCTGCGGCCCGGCCCTCCGCCACGGCGTCCGGGGCGAGGCGTCCCCGGGCGCGGGGGCCGCGACGGGGATTTCGCGTACCGACGCGTCCGCGCAAGGCGCTACACTGGTGACCGCTCCGCGCAGGCGGGGCGGTGCCGCCTTAGCTCAGTCGGCAGAGCGATTCACTCGTAATGAATAGGTCGTCGGTTCGATTCCGACAGGCGGCTCCGGATCGAAAGGCCCGGGCGCGACCCCACCGGTCGCCCCGGGCCTTTCGCTGTGCACGCCCCCGCTGACGCCCAAGCGGGACGGGTGCGGCGCTCGGGGTGCGCGGAGGGGCCGTCGGTCGCGATCCGTGCAAGTGCCGTCGCATTGGGTAGTTGACAGGTATGAGCATGGTGCTGATGGTGCTGGCGATGCTGGGCGCGTTGGCCGTGCTCGGCCTGGGCAGCTGGGTGTCGGCGCACGTGCGGCGCGGGCGCCGGGACATCGAGCCGGGCGCCGACGCGCATGGGGCCGCCGCCCCGGACGAGGCGCCCGTCGGCGGCTACACCCTGCTGGAAGGCTCCGAAGAGGACGCCGGGAGGGAGCTCGCCGGCGACGCGCTCGCGCGCGTACGGGGACTGCTCGCCGAGGGCCGCGACAACGAGGCGGTCGGCGCGGTCCGCGACGCCACCGGCTGCAGTGCCCTTCGGGCCGAGGAGATCGTGGCCGGAATCCGCCGCCCCGGGCAGTAGCGGCGGCGCTGCGCGCGGCGGCGCTTCAGGTACTCGGCAGCGCGCGTCCGGGCACCCGGCAGCGCCCGCCCGCCTGCCGGCCCGGCGGCGGCTACGGGTTCGGCAGGATCTCGCCGAGGTCGCCGAAGGCGTCCAGGTAGCCGTCCAGCAGGGTGCGGGCGGTGCCCACCGAGTCGACCAGGGGATGGGTGGCGAAGGCCCGCAGCGCCGTCGCGCGCGAACCAGTGCGCACGGCCTCCATGATGTCGCGCTCCACCGACTTGACCGCGAGGACCAGGGCCAGCTGGTGCCCTGACAGGGGTGCCGAGGCGAGCGGCTGCGCGCCGCCGCCGTCGACCAGGCAGGGCACCTCGACCACCGCGTCGCGGTCCAGCCCGTTGAGGGCTCCGCGGTTGCGCACGTCCACGATCAGCCGGGTCGGCTCGTCGCGGGCCAGGGCCCGCATCACCGACAGCGCCACCTCCTCGTAGCCCCCGCCGTCCAGGTCCTGTTCGGCGCGTTCGACGCCCCCCGCCGCGCGGCGGTTGTCGGCCATGTAGCCGCGCTCGCGGGCCAGTCGCGCCCGGTCCCACAGCTCGAACGCCTCGCCCGGCCGCGCCGCCGCCTCGCGGTAGAAGCCGCGGTGCTGCTCGACCAGTTCCTCTCCGCGGGTCGGGCCCCGCCGGGCGGACTCGGCGGCGGCCGCGGCGGCCTCGCGGGCCATGTAGTAGTAGTGCAGGTACTCGTTGGGCAGAGCTCCCAGGCTGCGCAGCCAGTCGGCGCCGAACAGGCCGCCCTCCTCGAAGGACTCCAGTGCCGCGGTGTCGGCCAGGAGGTCGGGCAGCCGGTCGCGGCCGCCGCTCCACAGCCCGCGCAGCCACCCCAAGTGGTTCAGCCCGGCGTAGTCGGCGCGCACCGCCGCCGGGTCCAGGCCCAGTGCGCGGGCGGCCCGGCGGGCCAGGCCGGCGGGGGAGTCGCAGATCCCGATCACGCGGTCGCCGAGCTGGGCGGACATCGCCTCGGTGACCAGCCCCGCCGGGTTGGTGAAGTTCACGACCCAGGCTCCGGGCGCGTGCTCGGCGACCGCGCGGGCGACGCGCCGGGCGACGGGAACTGTGCGCAGACCGTAGCTGATGCCGCCGGCGCCGACGGTCTCCTGGCCGATGACCCCGGCCGACAGCGCTACGCGCTCGTCGGCGGCCCTCCCCGGCATCGCGCCGACGCGGATCGCCGAGAACACCATTCCCGCGCCCGCCAGTGCCTCGGGCAGGCTGCCGGCGGTGCGCACGGCCAGCCGCGGCTCGCCGTGCTCGGCGGTGTGGGCGTCGCGCTGCCGCTCCAGCACGGCGCTGATGCCGCGCAACCGGTCCTCGTCGGTGTCGAAGAGGACCACCTCGGAGATCACGGCGTCGCCGCGCCGGGACTCGGCGAGCAGGGCCCGGTGCACGAGCGGCACGCGGAACCCGCCGCCGCCGAGAATGGCCAGTCGCACGTGTGCGTCTCCTCTCCGCCCGATCCGGGCCGCCCGGTTCCACCGTAGTCCGCGGCGGTTCCCCCGGGGTGTGGGCGACATCAAGCGTGCCAGTGTCGGTGTCCTTGCGTAGCCTGCACTTCTAGGACTCTTGAGCTGGCGCCCTCGAACGGGGGCGGAGACCGCGGGGAAGACCATGGGCGTGCAGACACGCGTGAACGGCGGCAAGCAGGCGGCGAAAGCCGACACACGGCTGGAATCGGCGCCCCTTGTCGGGCAGCCGCACGACGTCCTCGCCGCCGAGCGCGAGCCCGACAGTCCGGCGGTCGACCTCGCGCTCAGCGGGACCGTGTTCTTCGACATCGTGCTCACCGGTCTGGCCGCCCCGCCCGCCGCGGGGACCGAGGTCGGCGCCGAGGGCATGGGGTCGTGTCCGGGCGGGGTGGCCAACCTCGCGGTCGCGGCGTCCCGGCTGGGCCTGCGCACCTCGGTGGCGGCGGCCTTCGGCGAGGACGTCTACGGCGACTTCGCGTGGGACACGTTGAGTGTGCAGGAGCGCGTGGACCTGGCGGCGTCGCGGCGCATCCCCGACTGGCACTCGCCGTTCACCGTGTCGCTGGCCTACCGCGGCGACCGCAGCATGGTCACTCACGAGCACCCCTCGCCGACGCCGCACCACGAGATGGCCCACGCCCTGCCGCAGGCGCGTGCGGCGTTCGTCGGCCTGGGCATGGACGACGGGGTGCCGCAGTGGGCGCTGGACCAGGCCGCCAAGGGCGCCCGGATCTTCGCCGACGTCGGTTGGGACGACAGCGGGACCTGGAGCGGTGCGGTGCTGGATCAGCTGCGGCGCTGCGACGTCTTCATGCCCAACGCCATCGAGGCGATGTCCTACACCCGCACGGGCAGTCCGGCTTCGGCCCTGTCGGCGCTAGCCGAGTACGTGCCGGTGGCCGTGGTCACCGACGGACCGCGCGGCGCCCTGGCCGTGGACCAGTGCACGGGCGAGAGCGCCGAGGTCGAGGGCCTGGTGCTGGAGACCGTCGACACCACAGGGGCCGGCGACGTCTTCGGCGCCGCATTCGTCGTCGGGACGCTGGCCAACTGGCCGCTGGAGCAGCGGCTGCGCTTCGCGAACCTCTCGGCCGCCCTGTCGCTGCGCCACACCGGCGGTTCGCTGTCGGCGCCCGGCTGGGCCGACATCGCCTCGTGGTGGGGCCAGACCGCGGCGGGCCACAGCGTGGCGGAGCGCAGACTCGCCCGCGACCACCGGTTCCTGGCCGACCTGGTGCCGCTGTCATGGCTGCCGACCGAGCAGCGGCGCGCCAGCGCCACGATCGGTCTGCGCAACTAGGGTCGGCGGCGCGCCGCGGGAGCCGTGGCGGCGGTCCTCAGAGGGCGTCGCAGGGCCAGGTGCCGTCGACGACGGTGCCGTGCCCGGGGCGGCTCTTGTCGAGCCACTCCTGGCGGCTGCGGGCGTAGGCGGCCGCCCATTCGATCTGGCGCCGGTGGAGTGCGGCGAGGTCCATCGCGGCGACGTCGGGGCGGCGCGCGGCGATCTCGCACGCCAGGGCGAGGCAGGCTGCGGCGTCGCCGAGGGCGGTGTGCGCGTCGTTCAGGTCGACGCGGTAGAACTCGCACATGGCGGCGAGGTTGCGCTTGCCGCGCCGGTAGGGATCGGATCCGCGGTCGATGACGAGGGGGTCGACGACGGGGGAGACGGTGTCGGTCCCGAGGCGTTCGCTCATCGGCGCCAGTTCGTGGCGGCGGAGCTCGCCGGCCAGCACCGTCAGGTCGAAGGGGGCGTTGAAGACGGCCAGGCCGCGCCCGGCGATCAGGTGGGCGCAGAGGGCCTCGGCGATCTCGTCCAGCGCCTTGACGGCCGGGACGCCTTCGTCGCGGGCGCGCTCGTTGGTGATGCCGTGGACGGCGATGGCGTCCTCGGGGATCTCGCGGTCGCCGGGGTCGACCAGCCAGGTGCGTTCGGCGCCCGCGGAGTCGACGAAGGCCGCCGAGACGAGGAAGGCCTCGCGGGGATCGCGTGAGGAGGTCTCGCAGTCGTAGCCGGCGAGCGGGCCGGTGTGCCAGCCGATGTGGTCGCCGCGGGACGGGGGCTCGGGACGGGGCTCGTGCTCGGCGCAGTAGGTGCGCCATCGCCCTTCCTGCTTGAGGACGACTCCGGCCTGGGCCGCGACGGGGGTGCCGCAGGAGGTGCATGTTCCCGGATAGCGGTTGCGCATCGTACTCCCCTGCTCTCTTCGCGTCCCGGACATGCTAGCGGCGGGTGCCGACGGTTCCGGCCGGATCGGCGAACCCGGTGTAGGCCGGGAGATCGGGGCGTGCGGCGCCGCGCCGGGCGGCCGCCCGGCGGTGGGGCCGGGTGCGGGCCGCTGAGCGGGGGACTCGTGCCGGCCGCGACATGACCCCCCGGTCTCGGGGGTAGAGAGATCCAACGCGCGGCTCCTCGTGACGGATTCGCGCATGGAGTACCCGGAAGCCGAACGTCGCGGTCGGATCCGGCCGCACGCCGTAGGGAAAAGGGGAGACCATGAGCCTGGACGAAGCGGGACGCCAACTCGAAGCCGCCATCCACGACGCGCGCGTCGCGTTCGACTGCATCGAGCTGGACGATCTGGAGCGGGCGCACACCAACGCCATCACCGCGCGCGCGGCCGTCGACGCCGCTGAGTACGCCATCCGGGTCGAGGCGGAGCGCCGCGAGGGCGAGGGTGAGAAGGAGTCCTCCGGCGGCGGGAGCGCGGAGCCGGGGGCCGCGGGCTCGGCGGACACCTCCGAGGGGCTGCCGGGCTAGCTGGAGGGTCGACGGGCGTCAGCACCGTCGATCTTGTAGCTATCGTGAGGGAAAATCGTTTTAATTCACGATAGCTACAAGATCAACGGGGGGTGCGGGCTGCCCCGAACTCGAACGCATGTACGAGATCGGGTATGCTCGTGGTATGCCTGACCAGCAGTTATCTCCGGACTGGCCGGAGAGCGTGCACCCTCCGGGGTCGGACTCGTTCGAGCAGACGGCCGCCGTCTGGCTGTTCGATCACGTGCCCGCCGACTACCGGCTGCACGGCGTGCTGCGGCGGCATCCGGTGGCGCTGTCGCGGCTGGCGCGCCAGCACGTGGCCTCCTCGCTCGAAGGCGCGCGGCAGGGGTACCGGACCGCGCGGGTCGACCTGCGCGACCACCTGCCCCAGCACGCCGTCGATCAGGTCATGAACGCCTACCGGGAAGAGGGTCTGCGCATGGCGGCCGTGCTGCGCGCGATCGAGGCCGTCGACGAGGCGCTGCGCGCGGCCGCGGGCGGTGCCGAGTAGCCGGGCCGTATCGTCCGTGCCGTGTGCACCGGGCGCACGGCACGCCGGGCTCAGCCGGTGACGCGCACGACCACCGCGCGCTCGCCGCCGGTGTTGATCAACTGGTGGTCGTCGCCCGAGCCCAGGGCTCGGGCGCGGTCGCCGGTGAGCTCCTGCACGGCCTGCATCTCGCGGTCGGGGGCGACCGTGACCATGTGCACGCGGCCGCTCGCCAGGTGCAGGACCGAGGTCCGGCGGGGCTCGGCGGGCACCGCTGCGAACCCGTTGGGCTCCAGTACCAGGATGCTCACGCGCATCCGCCGTGCGGCGGTGCGCCGGACTGAGCGCGGCGCGGGCCCCCAGCGTCCCCTGCGGCGCGGGCGCAGTGCGGGCAGGACCGGCACCGAGGCGGCGGCGCGTGCCGCGGCGGCGAGTCGGCCGATGGTCGGGGCACTGCGAGTCTGCAGGTGCGGGTAGGGGGCGGGCTGCCCGGCGAGCACGATGTCGCCGATGCCCTCCGGCGATACGGTCGGGGCCGCCGGGCGCGGGACCGGCGGCGACCCTTCGTGTCCTATCCGGTTCGCGGGGTGCACGGCGGTGGCCGCTGGGGCGGCGGTCTCGTAGGTCATGGGTGGTGCTGTCCTTCGCGGCGTCGAGCCTTCGGCGCGGTGGCGCCGGGCTGGCGGAACTCGAGGGAGCCGGTCGTCCCGGACGGCGGAAGCCCTGCGGCGGCCGCCGACGCGCGGCGGCGGTCTGCGCCGGGGACCGGCGGAATGCGAACGGAAATGCGGACCGGACGGCGAACGGAGAGGCGACGTCAGGCGAGCGCCTGCGGCGCGACCCGGCTCAGCGGTGGTCGCGGCGGGTTGGACAGCAACACAGGCGGCGCACACCGACCGCACGGCGAGCGCCGGAGCGGGCGCTGCGAGCCATGGAGGATCGATCATTGCGGGTGCGCGGATGCATGCAGCCAAGAAGACCAAGCCCGGCCCCGGGTGTCAAGCGCCCGCTGCCCACCCGGGGGTGTCGTCCGCGTCACGCGCCGTACGGCGCCGGACCCGGTTCCGCCCGCCGGCCCGCCCGGCAGCCGTCCCGGTCGACGGGGAGGCGCGCAGCACCGTCCCCCGCAGTGCCCGGAATTGTGGGATCTGTCCGGACCAATTTTAGGTAAACGCGTTGCGGCGCCGCCTGATTCGGTGATGGCATAAGAGACCGCTGAAGACCGGAACCCGGTGCAGGGTCCGCGGTTCCCGCGCAGGCTCCGGCGCCCGGCGCGGCGAGGCGGGACGAGAACGAGCGCGCCCGCCGGGCGGTCGCGCCGGAGGTGATCGTTGGGGGGCGACGGAGCGGCGCGGCCCGGTAGAAGCGGGCAGTCCTCCGCCGCGCCCGCGGGAAGGTGGGCCCGGATCGCGGTGAGCGCGCTGGTCAGCGCCGCTACCGGAGTGATGGCCGCCGGCTTCTTGGACTGGCGTGCCGGTCTGCTGGTGGCCGGCCTGACCGCCCTCACCTACGTCCTCTCGGGCACGGTCGGGCGGCGCGTGCCGCGCTCCGGAGGGCTGGGCCCCGCGTTGCGCACCCTGCGCGCCCGCGGTTACCGGCTGGTCCCCGACGGCGCCGCGCGCTCTGTGGCGGTCGGTCCCGGAGGCGTGTTCCTGCTGGTGGCCACCAGCAGGTCGGCCTCCTGGCACGGCCCGCGCGGATGGCGCGTCGGCGGTGCCCCGGCGGAGCGGCTCGCCCAGCGCCTGGAGGAGCAGGCCGCCGGCCTGGACGCCGCCGCGGCGGGCGGGCAGGCGCCCCGGGACTCCGCGGCCGCGCCGGGACCCGCTCCCGCGGTCCCGGCCGTGGCGGTCGTCCTGGTCGTCGGGCGGCGGCCGGAGTCGGTCGTGGAGCTGGGACGGGTGCTGCTGGCCCGCCCCCGCCCCGCCGTCCGGCACATCCTCGCCCGCGGCGACGTGCTCTCCGCGGAGCAGGCCGAACACGTCGCCGAGCGGATCGGGCGGTATCTCGACTCGGCATGAGTGGTCGCGATCCGGCCGGGGACCCGACCGCGTGCGCCGCCACGGCGCCCGGCGCCGCACGCTTGGCCGTCCCCGCTCGCAGGTGCCCTCCGCCCCCGCCCCCTTCGGAGGCTTATTCGCTCACCTTGATGTGGGAGGTGTCGCCGTGCACGCCGGCCTCTTCGGCGCGCTTGACCGAGGCGATGACCTCCTGCTCGGCGTCGTGGCGGCCCACCCATGTGGCGCCCTCCACCGACTTTCCGGGCTCCAGGTCCTTGTAGACGCTGAAGAAGTGCTCGACCTCCAGGCGCTCGAACTCGTTGACGTGGTGGATGTCACGCAGGTGCTCCATCCGCGGGTCGGTCGCCGGTACGCACAGCACCTTGTCGTCGCCGCCGGCCTCATCGCGCATGCGGAACATGCCCACCGCACGGCACCGGATCAGGCACCCGGGGAACGTGGGGTGCTTCAGTAGGACGAGCGCGTCGAGCGGGTCGCCGTCCTCGCCGAGCGTGCCCTCGATGAACCCGTAGTCGGCCGGGTAGCTCGTCGACGTGAACAGCATCCTGTCCAGACGGATACGTCCTGTTTCGTGATCCATCTCATATTTATTACGCTCGCCCTTGGGGATCTCGATCGTGACGTCGAATTCCATGCTGTTCTCGGCTTCCTCTACGGCTAGTGTCGCTACAAACAGTCAAAGGTCGTCGCATGCCAACGGAAGGCAGGTCCAGGGTGCGGCAGGTACGGGCCCGAGCGCTGTCAGCGTTGGCCGTCCTCAACATATTCGTGCTGGTGGCGGGTGTTGTCGCGCTCGACATCATCGATTCCCGGCCACCCGCGACGATGCCCTACCCTGTCGCCCTCGCCGAGGACGCGCCCGACGCGGCGCAGCAGGACGCCGCCCAGGTGGATCCGGAGCGGCTCCGGGACAAGCTCGATGATCCCATGTCGGACTCCGGTATCGCCGATGGGCTCTACGCCTACGTGGCCGACGCCGAGACCGGTGAGCGCCTCTACGGGCGCGACGCCGACCACGGGGCCGT
Source organism: Streptomonospora wellingtoniae (assembly GCF_031845375.1). Lineage (NCBI taxonomy): Bacteria > Bacillati > Actinomycetota > Actinomycetes > Streptosporangiales > Nocardiopsidaceae > Streptomonospora > Streptomonospora wellingtoniae. Next base: position 107,509 of record NZ_JAVREK010000001.1, on the reverse strand, counting down.
CCCCGCCTCCACCACCAAGCTAGTCACCGCTGTCGCCGCACTGCACGCCGCGGGTCCCTCCGAACGGCTGTCGACCGACGTGGTGCGCGACGACAACGGCGGGCTCGTGCTCGTCGGCGGCGGCGACCCCACCCTTACCGCCGACAACGAGTTCGACCACTATCCGCGCCCGGCCAGCCTCGAAGACCTCGCGGCCGAGACCGCCGCCGCGCTGCAGGAGTCCGGCACCGACTCGGTGCGGCTCAGCTACGACGACTCCCTCTACCGCGGCTCCGCCATGGCGCCGGGCTGGAAGCCGGGCTACGTCGACGAGGGCAGCGCTTCCACGGTGCACGCCCTGATGCTCGACGGCGGCCGCGTCGACCGCTACGACCACTACAGCCAGCGCGTCGGGGACCCGCCCGGCGTCACGGCCGACGCCTTCGCCGAGCAACTGGAGGCCGCCGGCGTCGAGGTCTCCGGCGAGCCCGGCCCCGCCGAGGCGCCTGAGGGAGCTGAACCCGTCGCCTCCGTCCTGTCGCCGCCGCTCGCTTCGCTGGTCGAGTGGATGCTGCTGGAGAGCGACAACAACATCGCCGAGGCGCTGTTCCACAAGGTCGGCCTCGCCCGAGGCCACGAGGCCTCCTTCGCGGGCGGCGCCGAGGGCGTGGCCGAGGTGATGCGGGAGCTCGGCGTGCAGAACGTGCACACCGAGGACGGCAGCGGGCTGTCGGTGAACAACGAGATCACCCCCAAGGCGCTGGTCGAGTTGGTGCTGCTGGCGGCGGAGCGGCCGAAGCTGTACCCGGCGCTCGGCGGCCTGCCCACCGGGCACTTCACCGGCACCCTCTCCGACCGCTACTCCTCGGCAAGCGGGTCCCAGTCCGGAGCTGGGCGCATCCGTGCCAAGACCGGCACGCTCAGCGGGGTGAGCACCCTCGCGGGCACCGCCTACGACTCCAACGGCCGGCTGCTGGCGTTCGCGTTCATGGCCAACGACCCCGCCGCGCTGGGCAGCACCCTCGACACCTTCGCCGCCGCCATCGCCGAGTGCGGCTGCCGGTAACCGCTGCGGCACGGCGCGCGGGACCCCGCGCGCCGGTGCCCGCGGCGGCGGCCCTGGAGGCCCTCTCGGGAACTTCCCTGAGGAAACCCGGAAATACCCGCGCCGCACGCCCGTTCGGCGGTTTCGTGGGTACGGTGAAGACGTGAGTTTGATCGACTGGGACGTAGCCGTCAGCACCGGTGTCCGACTCGTCCGGCCCGGTCCGCAGGTGGACCTCGCCGACGCCCGCCAGGCGGTGGCGCAGCTGCGGGAGCTGTCCGTCACCGCGCAGGGCCACGTACGGGAGTTCACCGGTATGGAACCCCTTGAGCCGGCGGGACCGGCGGTCGTGGTGGACCGTCCCGGTTGGATCAAGGCCAACGTCGACGGGTTCCGGGTGGTCCTGGAGCCCATACTCGACCGACTCGGCGGCGAACGCATGAACGAGGGCGGCGCCGCTCAGCTCACCACCGCCGTGGGCTCGCGCGTCACCGGCGTCCAGCTCGGCGCCGTGCTCTCCTACCTGGCCGGCCGGGTGCTGGGCCAGTACGAGCTCTTCCTGCCGCCCGACCCCGACGGCCGGGCGCCCACCGGGCGACTCACCCTCGTCGCCCCCAACATCGTCCACACCGAGCGCGAACTCGACGTGGACCCCCGCGACTTCCGGCTGTGGGTCTGCCTCCACGAAGAGACCCACCGCATGCAGTTCACCTCCTCGCCCTGGCTGCGCGACTACGTGCAGCAGCAGATGCAGGAGATGCTGCTCGCCTCCAACATCGACGCCGGCGACCTGCTGAACCGCCTGCGCTCGGCCGGCGAGGCGGTCGCCGACGCGATCCGCGGCGGCGACGGCAACCTCATCGAGGTGTTCCAGAGCGAGGAGCAGAGCGAGATCATGGACCGCATCACCGCGGTCATGTCGCTGGCCGAGGGCCACGGCGACTACGTGATGGACGCCGTCGGTCCCGAGGTGGTGCCCACGGTCGCCGAGATCCGCCGCCGCTTCCAGCGCCGCCGCGAGGGCGCCAACCGCGTCGACAAGGTCATCCGCCAGCTGCTGGGGATCGACCTGAAGATGAAGCAGTACGAGGAGGGTGCGGCCTTCGTGCGCTCCGTGGTCTCGCAGGTGGGCATGGCCGACTTCAACCGCGTCTGGGAGTCGCCGGAGACCCTGCCGACCATCAAGGAGATCCGCAACCCCGACTCCTGGATCGCCCGCGTCGTGCGGCCCGCCGCACTGCAGCAGGAGTTCGGGGAGAGCCCCGCCGGACCGCCCCCCGGGGGCGGGTCCGCGGACGGCCCGTCGCAGGGGTGAGGCCCGCCGCGGCGGGAGGCCGGCCGTGACCGGCCCGCCGCCGGCCGTCGCCGCGGTCCGCAGTGCCGTCCGCGGCGCGCTGTCGGGGCTTGCCCCGGGCTCGCTGGTGCTGGTGGCCTGCAGCGGCGGCGCCGACTCGCTGGCCCTGGCGGGTGCGACCGCGTTCGCCGCGCCGAGGATGGGGCTGCGCGCCGGCGGGGTCACCGTCGACCACGGGCTCCAGGCCGGCTCCGCCGGGCGGGCCGCCGACGTCGTCGCGGCGATGCGCGGGCTGGGACTGGACCCGGCCGAATGCGTCGCGGTGCGCGTGGGGGGCGAGGGCGGGCCGGAAGGGGCCGCCCGCCGCGCCCGCTACACCGCCCTGGACGAGGCCGCGCGTCGGCTGGGTGCCGCTGCGGTGCTGCTCGGCCACACCCGCGACGACCAGGCCGAAACCGTGCTGCTGCGCCTGGCGCGCGGCTCGGGCGGACGTTCGCTCTCGGGGATGCCTGCGCGCAGCGGGTGCTATCTGCGGCCGCTGCTGGCGGCGCCGCGCGCGCAGGTGCACACCGCCTGCGCGGACATGGGCCTGAAGGCGTGGTCCGACCCGCACAACTGCGACCCCGCCTACGCGCGCTCGCGCGTGCGCACCGACGCGCTGCCCGTCCTGGAGCAGACCCTGGGCCCCGGAATCGCCGAGGCGCTCGCCCGCACCGCCGACCTGCTGCGCGACGACGCCGAGGCGCTGGACGCCTGGACCGGTGCCGCCGAGGAGCAGGTGCGCGAGGGTTCGGGCGCCGACGCGGCACTCGACGTCGCAGCCCTTTCGGAGCTGCCGCGCGCGGTGCGCACCCGTCTGCTCCGGCGGGCCGCCATAGCTGCCGGCGCCCCCGCAGGGGCGCTGTTCGCGGTTCACGTGGCCGAGCTGGACCGGCTGGTCTCCGACTGGCGCGGGCAGGCGCACGTCGACCTTCCCGGCGGGATCCGCGGCGTGCGCCGCGAGGGCCGGATCGCATTCGACCCGGCCACAGGCGGCGGCCACGGCGAATGACCCTCCTGAGCTGCGCCGACACCCGGAACGCGCCGCAATGACCACTCTCACACCGCTCGCCCCGCACCGTCCGCCGGCGGCGCGCGCCCCGCGGACGGGTGCCCGCCGATCACCGGCCCGGCCCGCCCCCGGGTGCCCGGGTCCTGCCCCGTGCCCGCGGCGGGGCACCGGAGCGCGTCGCCCGTCGGCGCCCGTCTATTCTGGGGGCGTTCTGCCAATCCCCACCTGAGCAGCGAGGTCAGCCAAGCGTGGACGCGAAAGACATGGGCGAGGATCTGGAGAAGGTCTTGGTGACCGAGAGCCGGATCAACGCCAGGCTGGGCGAGATGGCCGCCGAGATCGACGCTGACTACGCCGGGAAGGACCTCCTGCTCGTCGGCGTCCTCAAGGGCGCGGTCATGGTCATGGCCGACCTCGCCCGCGCGCTGCACCATCCCTGCGAGATGGACTGGATGGCGGTGTCCTCCTACGGGGCGGGCACGACGTCCTCGGGCGTGGTGCGGATCCTCAAGGACCTGGAGATCGACATCAACGACCGCAACGTCCTGATCGTCGAGGACGTCATCGACTCGGGGCTCACCCTCTCCTGGCTCGTGGGCAACCTGAAGTCGCGCGGACCGGCCTCGGTGGAGATCTGCACGATGGTGCGCAAGCCGCTCGCCTTCGACGTGGAGCTGGACGTGCGCTACGTGGGCTTCGACCTGCCCAACGAGTTCATCGTCGGCTACGGCCTGGACTACGCGGAGAAGTACCGCAACCTCCCCCTGATCGGCACCCTGGCGCCGCACGTCTACCGGAGTTGAGCGCCGTCGGAAGCCCGTCCGCGCGCCCGGGGAGCGGCCGCGGGGGCGCCGGGAGCGGTGTCGGGGGCGGCTGCGACCGGGGCCGGGAACAACACGCCCCTTCCCGCGCGTTGGAGTCATGACGGTTTCCACCGTCCGCGAACGTGGGGGAGCGTGAGTGCACCCGGTGATGAACGGGGTGTACGGTCGATTATCCCGGCGTTGTGGGGAGCTGCGGAAGTCTGCGCGAAGACGCGGGCCGAACGCAGAGCATGAAGGAAAACGTGTCCGATAGGTTCCGCTTCCGGCGGCCACATGGGGCTTCTCGGCCAGGCGGTGCGGGTTTGGCACACGGCGCTTATGCGCCCGCGCCCGGCACCGCCGCCACGCCGACCCCTGCGGTTTTCGGGGCAAGCCGGCTGGTCAGGAGGGACGGACCCAGCGGGGTTCCGGATAGATGAATCTCAAGCGCTTGTACCGCGGGCCGTGGCTCTGGATCGTGGCCATCGGCCTGCTGATTATCGCCGTTTTCCAGTTCACCGGTCTGGGCTCGGGCACCGAGCCGGAGAAGGTCGACTCCTCCAAGGTCTTCGACCTGATCGCCCAGAACAAGGTCGACAACGCCCGGCTGGTCGACAAGGAACAGCGGATCGAGGTGACGACCACCGGCGGCAAGGTCTACGAGGCCTACTGGGTCGCCGGCCAGGGCGACGAGATCGCCCAGCGGCTCGAGAACCTGGAACAGGACGGCGACAACGCCGACGGCAGCGGGAACCTCCAGTCCTACGACATCGAGGTCCCCCAGGACAGCATGTTCGTGTCGCTGCTGTTCAGCTTCCTTCCGCTGATCATCATCATCGCCATCTTCCTGTTCATCATGAATCAGATGCAGGGCGGCGGCGGCCGCGTGATGAACTTCGGCAAGTCAAAGGCCAAGCTGATCACCAAGGACACGCCCAAGAGCACGTTCGCCGACGTTGCGGGAGCCGACGAGGCCATCGAGGAACTGCACGAGATCAAGGACTTCCTGCAGAATCCCTCGAAGTTCCAGTCGATGGGTGCGAAGATCCCCAAGGGCGTGCTGCTCTTCGGTCCTCCCGGCACCGGCAAGACGCTGCTCGCGCGCGCCGTCGCGGGCGAGGCCGGCGTCCCGTTCTACTCCATCTCCGGGTCCGACTTCGTCGAGATGTTCGTCGGTGTCGGCGCCTCCCGGGTGCGCGACCTGTTCGAGCAGGCCAAGGCCAACGCGCCGGCCATCATCTTCGTCGACGAGATCGACGCCGTCGGGCGCCACCGCGGCGCAGGCATGGGCGGCGGCCACGACGAGCGCGAGCAGACGCTGAACCAGATGCTCGTCGAGATGGACGGGTTCGACATCAAGGGCGGGGTCATCCTGATCGCCGCCACGAACCGGCCCGACATCCTCGACCCGGCCCTGCTGCGCCCCGGCCGCTTCGACCGCCAGATCGTCGTGGACCGCCCCGACATGGAGGGCCGCAAGGGCATCCTGGAGGTCCACGCCAAGGGCAAGCCGATGGCCGACGACGTCGACCTCGACGTCATCGCCCGCCGCACCTCCGGCATGACCGGCGCCGACCTGCAGAACGTCGTCAACGAGGGCGCCCTGCTGTCGGCCCGCGCCGGGCACAACCTGATCGACCTGGCCACCCTGGAGGAGGCCATCGACCGGGTTATGGCCGGCCCCGAGCGCAAGACCCGCGTCATGGCCGACGCCGAGAAGAAGGTCATCGCCTACCACGAGGGCGGACACGCCCTGGTCGGCCACGCGCTGCCGCACGCCGACCCGGTGCACAAGATCACCATCCTGCCGCGCGGTCGCGCGCTGGGCTACACCATGTCCGTGCCGATGGAGGACAAGTTCCTCACATCGCGCTCGGAGATGATGGACCAGCTCGCCATGATGCTGGGCGGGCGCGCCGCCGAGGAGATGGTCTTCCACGAGCCCACCACGGGTGCGGCCAACGACATCGACAAGGCCACCAGCCTGGCCCGCAACATGGTCACCGAGTACGGCATGAGCGAGCGGTTGGGTGCGCGCAAGTTCGGCAGCGGCAACTCCGAGCCGTTCCTGGGCCGCGAGATGTCGCACTCGCGCGAGTACTCCGAGGAGATCGCCTCGGTGATCGACGAGGAGGTGCGCCGCCTCATCGAGTCGGCCCACGACGAGGCGTGGGAGATCCTGGTCGACTACCGTGCCGTCCTCGACGACCTGGTGCTGCACCTGCTGGACAAGGAGACCCTGTCCAAGGAGGAGGTCCTGGAGATCTTCGCTCCGGTGGTCAAGCGGCCCTCGCGCGGCTCCTACACCGGCTACGGAAAGCGCCAGCCCTCCGCGCACCCGCCGGTGAAGACGCCCAAGGAGCTGGCGGTGCTGGGCCCGCACGAGCCGGACGAGATGTCCTCGGGCAATGGCCGGGGCGACTACTCCGGCGGTGAGCCGTGGAGCGAGTCCGACCGCGGCGGCGAGTCCGCTGAGGGCGGCGTCAACGGCAGCGGGCGGCAGTCGGGCGAGCCCCAGGACGGCAGCGGGGACCAGGTGTGAGTGCCGAAGGCACTGAGCCTGAGCCGCCTGAGACCGACATTCCGCTGGTCGTGCCGGAGCGGCACGCCGTTGACCACGCACGCATCGAGAAAGCGGTCCGGGAGATCCTCGTCGCCATCGGCGAGGATCCCGACCGCGAGGGGCTGCGCGAGACACCCGCCCGGGTGGCGCGCGCCTACGAAGAGCAGTTCGCCGGATTGGGGCAGCGGCCCGAGGACGTGCTGACCACGGTGTTCGAGGCGGGCCACGAAGAGATGGTGCTGGTCCGCGACATCGAGCTGTACTCGACGTGCGAGCACCACCTGGTGCCCTTCTACGGCAGCGCGCACGTGGGCTACATCCCCAACAGCAAGGGCCAGATCACCGGGTTGTCCAAGATCGCCCGGCTCGTGGACGTCTACGCGCGCCGCCCGCAGGTGCAGGAGCGGCTGACCACCCAGGTCGCCGACGGAATGATGGCCCAACTGGAGCCGCGGGGCGTGATCGTCGTGATCGAGGCCGAGCATCTGTGCATGACGATGCGCGGGGTGCGCAAACCCGGGGCCAAGACCGTGACGTCGGCGGTGCGTGGCGACTTCCGCAACCGCGACCGCACCCGCGCCGAGGCCATGAGCCTGATCCTCGGGCACCACTGAGCTCCGCGGGCGCCGCTCGGCACCTGATCACCGGTCCCGCGGCCCCCAACCCCCGTTGATCTTGTAGCTATCGTGATGGCAATCGATTTCCAGTGACGATAGCTACAAGATCAACGGTGATCTCTAAGGCCCGCGGGTCGCAGCGGAAGCCGGGGGTCTCGTAGGCTGATCGCACGATCCCCGTCAGCCGCGGCGGCCCACATACGGGAGGGGAAGAGAAGATCACGGCTATCGAAGCGAACGGGTCCGAGCAGTGGGAGTGCACCGGAGCCGGTTCTGCCCCGCTACCTTCGGGCCGGGACCTCCCCGGGCTTCCGGTCCGGCGGAGATGCCTGGTCATGGGCGTGGTGAACGTGACCCCCGACTCCTTCTCCGACGGAGGGCGCTGGTTCGACACGGCGAAGGCCGTCGAGCACGGCGTCCGCCTCGCCGAGGAGGGTGCCGACATCGTCGACGTCGGCGGCGAGTCCACCCGGCCGGGCGCCCAGCGCGTCTCCCGCGACGAGGAGCTGCGGCGTATCGGTCCGGTCGTGCGCGAACTGGCGCGGCAGGGCATCGCCGTCAGCGTCGACACCATGCGCGCCGAGGTCGCCGCCCACGCAGTGGAGGCAGGGGCGCGGCTGGTCAACGACGTGAGCGGCGGTCTCGCCGATCCCGCCATGTCCCGGCTGGTCGCCAAGACCGGCGTCGCCTACGTGCTGATGCACTGGCGCGGACACAGCCACCGGATGCAGGACCGCGCCCGCTACGGCGACGTGGTCCAAGAGGTCCACGACGAGCTTCGCGACCGCATGTCGGCCATGGCCGACGACGGGGTCGACCCCGGCCAGATCGTCCTCGACCCCGGACTGGGGTTCTCCAAGCTGCCCGACCGCGCCCACAACTGGGCGCTGCTCGCCCATCTCGACCGATTCAACGACTTGGGGCGTCCACTCTTGATCGCAGGCTCCCGCAAGCGCTTCCTGGGCCGACTGCTCAGCGACGCAGACGGCAACGCGCGCGACTTCACCGAATGCGACGACGCGACGATCGCGCTGACCACGCTCTCCGCCGGACAGGGAGCGTGGTGCGTGCGCGTACACGACGTGCGGCCCAACGCCGACGCGGTGCGAGTCGCCGCGGCGTGGCGCACCGGCGGTGCGCTCCTGGACGAAGGGCGCGGCGACCTCATCGGCCGGAGCGGCGTGTGAAGTCCCGCCAGGAGGTGATGGAGCGCGTCGCCGAGGCCAACGCGCAGTTCTACGGCGCCATCGAGAACGGCGACATCGACCTGATGCGCCGCGTGTGGGCCGAGGAGGACGAGGCGCCCGACCTCGTCTGCGTCAACCCGGGCTGGCCGCTGCTGCGCGGCCGCGCCGAGATCATGCGCGCTTGGGCGCTCATCATGGCGAACGTGCCCTACATCCAGTACGTGCTCACCGAGACCCACATCGGCGTCAGCGGCGAGGTGGCCATGGTCACCTGCGAAGAGAACGTGCTCACCGCCGAGGACGACACCCCGGGCTTCGTCGCGGGCGGACAGGTCGTGACCACCAACATGTTCGTGCGGACCCCGGAGGGCTGGCGGCTGTGGTCGCACCATGCCTCCCCGGTCCTCCTGGACGAGAGCGACGAGGACGGCGAGCAGGACGGGGACGTCGTGTGAGCGAGGAGCTGGACCGCATCCGGTTGAGCGGTCTGCGCGCCCGCGGCTTCCACGGAGTGCTGGAGCACGAGCGCCGCGAGGGCCAGGACTTCGTGGTGGACGTCGATCTGGGCGTGGACCTGGCCGAGGCGGGACGCAGCGACGCCCTCGCCGACACCGTGCACTACGGTGAGCTGGCCGAGGCCTTGGTGGCTGCCGTGCGGGGCGAGCCGCTCGACCTGATCGAGGCGCTGGCCGAGCGGCTGGCGCGGGTGTGCCTGGCCGAGCCGAGGGTGTGCCGCGCCGAGGTGACCGTGCACAAGCCGCAGGCGCCCGTGCCGCACGCCTTCGACGACGTGTCGGTCACGATCGTGCGCAGGCGTGAGACGGGATCGGGCACCGACGCGCGAGGACGAGGGTGAGCGGATGAGCCGGGCGGATCCGTCGGCAGCTGTGGCGCCGGTGACGGGGCGCCGTGCGCGGTTCGCAGCGGGCCGAGGGGGTGGACGATGAGCGGCCTGGTGCCGCCGCGCCGGGTGGTGCTGTCCCTGGGCAGCAACGTGGGCGACCGGATGGCCGCCCTTCAGAGTGCTGTGGACGCACTGTTCGACGCGCCGGGCCTGGAGCCGGTTGCGCTGTCGCCGGTGTACGAGACCGCCCCGGTGGGCGGCCCGGAGCAGGGGCCGTTCCTCAACGCCGTCGTCACCGCCGATACCCGAATGCCCGCCGACGTGCTGCTGGAGCGCGCACAGTCGGTCGAGGAGGCGCTGGGCCGCGTGCGCGACGTGCGGTGGGGCCCGCGGACCCTGGACGTCGACATCATCTCGGTGGGCGGCGAGCGCAGCGAGGATCCGCGCCTCACGCTTCCCCACCCGCGCGCCCACGAGCGGGCGTTCGTGCTGCGGCCCTGGGCCGACGTCGACCCCGGAGCCGAGATCGCCGGCCGCGGAGCGGTGCTCGACCTGCTCACAGTCGTCGACAGCCAGGAGCTGGACCGGCGCGACGACCTGGAACTGCAGGTGTGAGCGCCGCCGAGCGGGTGCGCGGAGGCCGGCGTCATCGGCGATCAGGGCCAACGGGGTCTTTGAGGTTGTGAGGACTGTGTACGACGACAATGAGGACGGGTCCGAGGACTTGCCCGGCGGCGGTGGTTCCGGCGACGGGGGCGGCGACGGCCAGGGCCGCATCCGGCCGACGGGCTGGCGGGCGCCGCTGGCGGTCGCGGTCGCCTCGGCTGTGGCGGCCTTCCTGGTGATCGAAGAGGTCTACGGCGCGATCCCGTTGCTGCCGTGGAGCGCCATCCCCACGCTGCTGCTGCTCGCCGCCGCGGAGACCATCACCGCGGTGCATACCCGGCGGCGGATCCGCCGGGTGCCGGGAACCGAGCCGATCGATCCGCTGAGCACCGCCCGGCTGGTGGCTCTGGCGAAGGCGAGCGCGGTGTTCGCGTCGATCGCCGTGGGCGCATTCGCCGGGATGCTGGTCTCCCTGGTCGACCGCCTCGCCGCGGTCGACGTCCGCACCGACGCCCTGACGGCCGGCGGCACCCTCCTGTCGGCCGCGGTCCTCCTCGCGGCGGCGCTGTTCCTGGAGTACGCCTGCCGCGTCCCGGACGACCCGGCGGGGCAGGAGTCCTCCTAGACCCGGCACAGCATCGCCGGTCTTGTAGCCATCGGGAAGGAAGCGGTTTCCATTTGCGATGGCTGCAGATCGACGGGCTTCGGGCGCCGTAGGGCCGGCGAGAGCGGTCGGAGCGCGGCACGCCGGAAACCGACGCGTGGCGGTGTTGTCGGGCGGTTCGTCCTGCCCTGTGCGCGGCGCCGCCGCGGAGTGGCATCGGGATGATTGACTGGAATCGTGGACTTTGCCGCGTCTGAGCCAGTCTCCGAGCAAACCGCCTCCAGCCCGCGGGACGACAGCGGGCCGCCGACCGAACAGGACGTGTCCGCGACCGCCCGGCCGAACGGCCGCGAGGCGCGCGCCTCGCGCGTCGAGGCCGCCTTCGCCGCGCCGGAGGGCGGTTCCTGGACCCGTGTATCGACGTCCCTGACCTGGTACCGCAGGTCGGTGATGCTCGCGGTGCTCGTCCCGGTCCTGCTGCTGGGCGGGGCGGCGCTGTGGGTCGTCGGGTGGGTGTGGGTGCTCGTCTGGGCCGTCCTCGCGGCCGCCGGCGGCGCCGTGGGGTGGTGGGCCGCCCGCGCTGTCCGCGCCACCTGGGGCTACGCCGAGGGAGAGACCGACCTGTACCTGACCTACGGGCTGCTCACACGCCAGCTGGTGGTGATTCCGTACGGGCGCATGCAGGTCGTCGACGTCACCTCCGACCTGCTGGAACAGACGCTGGGCATGGCCACGGTTCAGGTGCGCACGGCGGCGACGACCGCCGACTCCCGCATCCCGGGCCTGCGCCTGGACGACGCCGTGCAGCTGCGCGACCGCCTGGCCGCGCGCAGCGAGACCTTCTCGACGGGGCTGTGATCCGTGAGCGACGCCGACCACTCCGCGTCCGGTCCGCCCGCCGGCGGCAGGTCCGCCGGCGGGCGCGGCCGCCCCGACCCCGATGGCCGGGTGGCTCGCCCCCAACCGCCCGATTCCGCTGATCCGGTGCGCCCCGCCGCCGAGTGGTTCGGCCCCGAGCCCGCCGAACCGGGAGACGATCCGGACACCGCCGAGGGAGCTGGCGAAGCCGGGGCGCCTTCGGAAGCCGGAGAAGACGAGCTAGGTTCGCGGGACGGCGGCGCGGCCGGTGCGGAGGCCGAGGCCGATGGCGAGGGCGGATCCGCCGCCGAGTCCAGTGGCGGTGACCGATCGGGTGCGGGCGGCCGTGGTGGCGGGTCGGCGGTCCCGGCCGAAGGCTGGTTCGTCGCCGAACCTGCGCAGGCCGGCCCGGGACGCGACCGCGCCGAACCGAGGAGCGGTGGCGGCGCGCCGAAGCCCGAGCCTTCGGATGGCGCGGGAGCAGGCGGCGAAGGTGCGGCTTCCTCCGGCGCCGAGGCGCAATCAAAGGCGGACGAACCCCGAAACACCGAACTGGGATCCGATCACAGCACCGACCGGCACGGCTCCGTCCGCCCGCGGCCGGCGGAGCCTGCCGGCGGCGGTGACCGCGCCGAAGCGGGGCCGGCCGACCCGGCGGGCCGGGACGAGCCCGACGGTTTCGGCGGGGTGCCACCTGGAAGTGCGCTCGAACCGGGGGTGCCCTCGGGGATCGGCGTGCCGGAGCCGGGTCCGAACCCGGACGGGGACGCCGAGGACTGGGCGTTCGAGCGCCCCGCCGAACGCGGCCTCTCCGACCTGCGCCCGGTGACGGCGCCGACCGACACCCACCGCCACGAGCAGGTGGCGCCTCCGCCGGTCGCCGACCGTCCGTACTACGCGCCCTACGGGACCGGCGACACCCGTGCGGCGGACTGGTCGGCAGGCGAGCCGGACGTGCCGACCGATACCCGCGGATCGAACGGCGGCGGCACGGAGCGCTGCACCGGCGACGGCCCGTTGGGCGGCGGGAGCGGCGAGCCCCGGACACAAGCAGGCGCCGCCCGGCAGGCGGAGGCGCCCGGCGGCGACGACGGGGGCGAAGGCGAACGCGTCGGCACCGGCAGCAGTGAACAGACCCATCGCACCGATGGCGACGGCGCCCTGCCCCAGAGCGAGGGCGGCCCCGCCCTCGACCGCTCCGAGGGTCAGGGCGCCCATCCTGCCGCGGGCGGTTGGCCCGGCCCCCACGTCGTCGGCACGGACTCGTCCGGCGTCCCTGTCGCCGGACCCGGGCCAAACGGCGAACACCCGCCCGGACAGGCGAAGAGCCAACGAGGGCTGCCCAGAATCGTGCCTGCGCCCCCGTCGCCGCCGGGCGGCGCCGCAGCCCCGGCGCAGCCGTCGGAGGGCGCGCCCCCGCAGGAGTGGGCGCGTCCGCCCGCGGGAAACCCGGGACACCCTGGAGAGTCGGCGCCCTCCGACGTGCCGGCTCACAGGTCGGCGGGGGTGACGTACTACGGCCCCGGGACCGGGCAGCCCGCGCCGCACCCGCCCGCCCCCGGACCGGCGACGCAGTACGGCGCCGGCGGCGCGCAGCAGCGGCACCCGCGGTCCGGCTTCCCGCCGACCGCGGCGTCCGGGCACGCACCGCCTGGCGGTGTGCCGGGTGGGGCTCCGACCGGTCATGGGGGGCCGGCCGCTGCGCCCGGCCGTGCCGGTATCGCGCCGGGCGGTCCGTGGCCGGCTCCTGGCGCCGGCGGCCCCCCGGACGCGGGTCGTCCAGCCGATGGCCCGGTGCGATTCCTGCCGCCGACGTTCGCAGGCCCTCCCGCACCCCCCGGACAGGCACCGCCGCAGCCCGGTTCGGCCCAGGTCCGGCCGAGCGAGCCCGACATCGCCCACGGTGCCCACCGCACGCACTGGGCCTCGGTGCCGCTCCAGGTCCTTCTGGTCACCCTCGTCTTCCTGGCCCTGCCGGGATCTCTGCTGGTCCAGTTCGGCGTGGTCTGGGTTCTGCTGATGACGCTGGCGGTCGCCTGCGGTGCTGTCGCGTTCGCACTGCTGGCCTGGTGGAACTCCTCCTTCGGGCTCCGCGACGACCACTTGGTCGTCCACTCGGGCCTGATCCGGCGCTCGTCGCGTGAGATCCCGCTGAGCCGCCTGCAGGCCGTGGACGTCGTGCGTCCGCTGCTGATGCAGGTCTTGGGCCTGGCCGAACTGCGTGTGGAGCTCGCCGGCGGCGACTCCAGCGAGATCAGGCTGCGGTATCTGACGTGGGGCCGGGCGGAACGGCTTCGGGCCGCGCTGCTCGCACACGCCGCGGGGCTCGCGGGCAGCACGCCCAAGGCGCCGGAATGGCCGTTCTTCCGGCTGCCGTTCGGGCTCCTGCTGGGAGCCCTCGCCTTCAGGCTGCCGGTGCTGGGCAGCGTGGTCCTGTTCGTGCTCCTCATCGCCGCCGGGGGTGCGGTCGTCAGCAGCACGGGCCTTTTCGAAGCAGGGGTTCTCGGCGGTGCCCTGCCGCTACTGCTGGGGCTGATGCGCGGCTTCCTCGGCCCGCTGATGCGCTACACCGACTTCTACTCCTCCCTGTCACCCGACGGGCTGCGGCTCCGCTACGGGATCTTCCAGGCGCGCATGCAGACCGTGCCGCCGGGGCGTGTGCAGGCGGTGCGCATCGTCGAGCCGCTGCTGTGGCGCGCCATGGGCGTCGTGCGGGTGGAGGCCAATGTGGCCGGCTACGTCGGTGAGCGGCAGATGGACTCCTCGACCCTGCTCCCCGTCGTCCCGAGGCGGATCGCCTACCTGCTGGTCGGTGAGCTGTTCTCCGGCGCGGACGCCTCCCGCACGGTCCTGCACCCGGCCGAGGGCGGGCGCGCCCGCGACGGCGAGCTGGGCTTCGACGAGCAGCTGTTCGTCGCACGCCGCGGGCTGGTGTGCCGTGTCACCGAGATCGTTCCGCACACCCGGACGCAGAGCATCCGGATGACCGCCGGCCCGATCGACCGCCGGAGGGGGGTCGCAACGGTCGAGGCCGACACGCCGCCGGGACCGATCCGGGCGCACGCGAGCGGCCGCGGGCTTGAGGAGGCGCGCCGGATCGTCGACGGCATGGCCGCGTTCGGGCACGCGGCCCGCCGCTCGAACGCGGGCCCCGAACGCTGGGCGACCCGCAGCGAGCCCTCGCCCCCGGCGCGCTGATCCGGCGGCCCGGCACGGCCGCGCGGAGGGCGAGACTCGTGTGGCGTGTATCACACGGATGTCGGGGGTTGTTGCGCAGCCCGTCTGACCCGGCGGTTCGTGGGGAAGTCCGGGCAATACGCGCCACGCTGAGTGCCTGACCCCCACCCCGCGCGCGGGCCCCGTGCCCCTGGCCCCGCGCGGGGCGATCGGGCACTCGGCCGGACTCCGGACGCCGCTCCGCCACTGGTTTCCTCGGCCCCACCGCCTTCCGCCCACCCCGCCTACGCTGGAGCCGGTTCGGCCCCGGCTCTCTCCCACCCGAGCCCGCCTCCGCCTTCGCCCCCATCTCCGCAAGATCTGCCGCCCCACTCCGGCGGGGCGGCAGTGGACGCCCTTGCCCTCGGCTGAACGTAGGCTGGCCGCGCGGATGTCCGGTACCCCGGTGGACTGGAACGAGGTGCGATGCAGCAGGCGGAGAACACGCAGCGGCCGGCCCGGCTGAGTGTCGGTGTCGTCGGCGCGGGTCGGGTCGGATCGGTTCTGGGAGCGGCGCTGGAGCGCGCGGGACACCGTGTGGTCGCGGCCTCCGCGGTCTCCGAGCACTCGCGCGGGCGCGCGGCCAGGCGCCTGCCTTCCGCGCGCATCGCCGAGCCCGCCGAGGTCGTCGCCGAGTCCGACCTGGTCCTGCTCACCGTGCCCGACGACGCGCTGGAACCGCTCGTGCGCGGGCTCGTCGAGACCGGCGCCGACTTCACCGGCACCTTCCTGGTCCACGCCAGCGGAGCACACGGATACCACGCGCTCGCGCCGGCCACTGCCGCCGGAGCGCTGCCCCTCGCCCTGCACCCGGTGATGACGTTCACCGGCCGCGACGAGGACCTCGACCGCCTGGCCAGCTGCTCCTTCGGCGTCACGGCTCCCGACGCCCTGCGGCCCATCGCCGAGGCGCTGGTCGTGGAGATGGGGGCCGAGCCCGTGTGGATCGCGGAGGAGCACCGCACCCTTTACCACGCGGCCCTCACCGGGGGCGCGAACCACCTGGTCACCCTGGTCGCCGAAAGCGCCTCGCTGCTGAGCGCCGCGGGCGTCGAGCACCCTTCGCGCCTGCTGGGGCCGCTGCTGGGCGCCGCCTTGGACAACGGTCTGCGGTTGGGCATGGACGGCCTCAGCGGCCCGGTCCTGCGCGGCGACACCGAGACCGTGTCGGCCCACATCGACGAGCTGCGGCGCCATTCGCCCGAAAGCGTGCCCGCCTACGTGGCCCTCGCCCGCCTGACGGCCGATCGCGCTCTGGCCGCCGGACTGCTCAAGCCCCACGACGCCGAACGCCTGCTGGACGTCCTCCAAGCGTGAGCGACTTCCCCCGCAACCAGAGAGACATCCCCATGACGGACCCCACCGATACACCCGGCGGCGCCGCGCCCGACCCCGCCGACGGCCTCCCTTCCGGCGCCCGCACGCCCGCACCGGCTCTCGCGCGCACCCCCGAGGAGCTGGCCCGCATGCGCGCGCGCCTGGGCGGCCGCGTGGCGCTGGTGCCCACCATGGGCTCGCTGCACGGCGGGCACCGCGCGCTGATGGCCGCCGCCCGCGAGCAGGCGGACGCGATCATCGTCAGCGTCTTCGTCAACCCGCTGCAGTTCGGCCCCGGCGAGGACTACGAGCACTACCCGCGCGACCTCGGCGCAGACATTCGGGTGTGCACCGAAGAGGGCGCGGACCTGGTGTTCGCGCCGTCGGCCGAGGACATGTACCCCGGCGAGCAGATCGTGCGCGTCGACCCGGGCGAGATGGGCCGGGTGCTGGAGGGGGAGTTCCGCCCCGGCTTCTTCAGCGGCGTGCTCACGGTCGTCTGCAAGCTGTTCAACCTGGTCCGGCCGGACGCCGCCGTCTTCGGCCAGAAGGACGCCCAGCAGCTCGCGCTGGTGCGCCGGATGGTGCGCGACCTGAACCTGCCGGTCACCATCGCGGCGGCGCCGACCATGCGGGACCCCGACAACCTCGCCTCGTCGAGCCGCAACGCCTACCTCGGATCCGAGGAGCGCCGCAGCGCGCTGGCTCTGTCCAAGGCGCTGCTGTCGGGGGCGGACGCCTCGCTCACCGGGCCGGTGGGTATTCTCAGTGCGGCCCGGGCAGTCCTCGACGAAGCGGTCGCGGGCGACCCGCCGGTCACCGTGGACTACCTGACCCTGGTCGACGCGAACACCTTCGCGGAGGTCCCCAGCGACTTCCGCGGGGACGCCGTGCTCCTCGTCGCGGCCCGTGTCGGGGGGACCAGGCTGATCGACAACGTGCCGCTCACTCTGTGAACCGCTCCGGTGCACCGCTCCCGGGGCGGCGGGCGGCACCCGGGACGAAGGAGGATCCGCGGTGTCGGACACACCCCCCGAGCTTCCGCGCAAGCTGACCGCCCCCGACCCCGGCTGGACGGCCTCGGCCGACGTCGTGGTCGTCGGTTCCGGCATCGCCGGGCTCAGCACGGCCCTGCGCTACACCGAGTTGGCGCCGAACGGCCGGGTCGTGCTGGTCACCAAGGATCTGCTCGCGACCGGTTCGACCCGGTGGGCCCAGGGCGGCATCGCCGCGGTCACCGACCCGGCCGACGCCCCGCTGTCGCACATGGTCGACACGGTGGTCGCCGGGCGCGAGCTGTGCGACCCGTCGGCCGTTCGCGCCCTGGTCGCCGCCGGTCCCGACGCGCTGCGCTGGCTGGTGGAGCGCGGTACGGCCTTCGACCGCGCCGCCGACGGCAACCTGGACCTGACGCGCGAGGGCGGCCACCGCGCCCGCCGCATCGCCCACGCGGGAGGCGACGCCACCGGCGCGGAGATCGAGCGGGCGCTCATCCACGCCGTGACCGACGACCCGCGCATCGAGGTGATCGAGCACGCCTTCGCCCCCGACCTGCTGACGGCCCGGCCCGCCGGTGCGGGCGGCGGCCCCTCCGCCGCCGGGGTCACGGTCCACGTCATCGGGGAAGGAGAGCACGGCGGCGTCGGCCGGGTCCGGGCGCGCGCCGTCGTACTCGCCACCGGCGGAATCGGCCAGGCCTTCGCGTCCACGACCAACCCCGAGGTCTCCACCGGCGACGGCCTGGCCCTGGGCCTGCGCGCCGGGGCGGTGGCCGAGGATCTGGAGTTCGTGCAGTTCCACCCCACTGTGCTGTGGCTGGGCGCGCAGGCGCGCGGACAGCTGCCGCTGATCTCGGAGGCGGTCCGCGGCGAGGGGGCGTTCCTGGTCGACACCGAGGGGCGCCGGTTCATGAGCGAGCGCCACGAGCTGGGCGATCTGGCCCCACGCGACGTGGTGGCTGCGGGTGAGGCCGAGGCGATGGCGCGCACCGGCGCGGACCACGTGCTGCTGGACGGCCGCCACTTCGGCGCGCGGATGTGGGAGGAGCGCTTCCCCACGATCCTCGCCGCCTGCCGCAAGCACGGCATCGACCCGGTGACCGACCTGATCCCGGTGGCCCCGGCCGCCCATCACGCCTCCGGCGGTCTCCGCACGGACCTGCGGGGACGCTCGGGGATCAGCGGCCTCTACGCCGTCGGCGAGGTCGCCCGCACCGGCGTGCACGGCGCCAACCGGCTGGGGTCCAACTCGCTGCTGGAGAGCGTGGTCTTCGCCCACAGCGCCGCGGAGGACCTGGCCGCACGCACGGCCGCCGACTCGGCTGAGCCGCTGCCGACCTCACCCGCCGCGGCCGCGCCGGAAGGGCGCCCGGGGCTGGTCGCCCCCGCCAACGTCGCCCGGATCCGCACCGTGATGTCGCGGTGCGCCGGCGTGGTGCGCGACGAGTCGGGGCTGCGCGCCGCGCTCGCGGAGCTGGCCGAGATCGCCGAGGACCCCGCCAACGGCGGCGCCGAGCCCGGGAAGACCGCCTGGGAGGCCACCAACCTGCTCACCGTCGCGGCGACGCTGGTCCACGCCGCTCTGCTGCGGGTGCGCGCCGACACCGGAGCCGGCGGAGCGTCCGGCCCGGCCGCAGCGCTTCCGGCCCGCCTGAACGTGCGGGTGGCGCTTGGCGGTCACCACGAGCTGGTCCCCGCCGAGACGGACCCGTTGTCCGGGCCGCTGGGGGAGGAGCTGGAGTGCGCCGCCCGCTCGGGCGGCCACCGCGGCGGGGGAGCGTCGGGCGTCCTCGACCGGGTGCGCACCGCTCTGAGCGAGGACCTGAGCCTGCCAGGGGAGGGCGGCTCGGGCGTCGACACCACCACCGCCGCGACGATCCCCGCCGGCCAGATCCGCACCGCAGACGTGGTGGCGCGCGCCGACGGCGTGGTGGCCGGCCTCCCGGTCGCCGAGCTCGTCTTCGCCGCGGTGACCGGGGGCGTGTTCGAGGTCGAGCGCCGTGCCGCCGACGGCGACCGGGTCGGCGGCGGCGATGTGCTGATGAGCGTGACCGCCCGCACTCGCGACCTGCTCACCGCCGAGCGGACCGCGTTGAACTTCCTCACCCACTTGTCCGGAATCGCCACCGCGACGGCCGACTGGGTCGATGCCGTCGCGGGCACGGACGCGCGCGTGCGCGACAGCCGGAAGACGCACGCGGGCCTGCGCGCGCTGGAGAAGTACGCGGTGCGTTGCGGCGGCGGCGCCAACCACCGGTTCGGCCTGGCCGACGCGGCGCTGATCAAGGACAACCACGTGCTTGCCGCGGGCGGCGTCGCCGAGGCCGTCCGCTCCGTGCGCGACGCCTTCCCGGGACTGCCCCTGGAGGTGGAGGTGGACCGGATCGACCAGATCGAGCCGGCGCTGTCTGCCGGAGCCCAGGAGATCCTGCTGGACAACTTCACCGTCGGGCAGCTGCGCGAGGCGGTGGGGCTGGCGGCGGGGCGGGCGCGGCTGGAGGCCAGCGGCGGCTTGCGGCTGTCCGGCGCGGCGTCGGTCGCGGCGACCGGGGTGGACTTCCTGGCGGTCGGTGCGCTGACCCATTCCAGCCCGGCGCTGGACATCGCGCTCGATCTCCGGGACATTCGCTGAGATCCGCACAATTCATCACGAGAGGCCCCAGATGCTCCTTGCGATCGACGTCGGCAACTCGCACACGGTCCTCGGCCTCTTCGACGATGAGCTGCTCGTCGAGCACTGGCGGGTCTCCACCGAGGCGCGCCGCACCGCCGACGAGTGGGCCGTGGTGCTGCACGGCCTGATCGGAGGGAGCTCCATCGTCGCCAGCGGGCAGGTCGACGGCATCGCGCTGTGCTGCTCGGTGCCCTCGGTCCAGCACGAGATGCGCGAGATGTTCCGCCGCCACTTCGGCGACGTCACCGCCGTCATCGTCGAGCCCGGCGTGAAGACCGGCGTGCCGGTGCGCATGGACAATCCCAAGGAGGTCGGCAGCGACCGCATCGTCAACGCGCTGGCGGCCGTGCAGCAGTACGGCGGCCCGGCCGTGGTGGTGGACTTCGGCACGGCGACGACATTCGACGCCGTGAGCCCCAAGGGCGAGTACGTGGGCGGGGCGATCGCGCCGGGGATCGACATCTCGGTCGAGGCCCTTTCGCGCCGCGGAGCGCAGCTGCACATGGTGGAGCTGGTCAAGCCCCGCTCCGTGGTCGCCAAGAACACCACCGAGGCGCTGCGCTCGGGCATCGTCTACGGGTTCGCCGGGCAGGTGGACGGGATCGTCGACCGCATGGCCCAGGAGCTGACCGACGATGCCGACGACGTCACCGTCGTGGCGACCGGCGGGCTGGCGCCGATGGTCGTCGACGAGTGCGAGACCGTGGACGTGCACGAGCCCTGGCTCACGCTGGTCGGGCTGCGCCTGGTCTTCCAGCGCAACGCCTGAGCGGCCGGCGGGCCGGCCGGGGAGGGATCGCACGTCGGGGCCACCCGCACCGGGCCGATAGGATTCACTGCGTGAGCGAAGGACTGGACGAATCCTACGACGACCTGCCCGAGCAGATGCGGGTCCGGCGGGAGAAGCTGGACCGCCTGCGCGCGGAGGGCACCGACCCCTTTCCGTTCGGGTTCCCCCGCACCACGACGATCGGTGGGATCCGGGAGAAACACGGATACCTCACACCGGATTCGGCCACCGGTGAGCGCGTCGGCATCGCCGGGCGCGTCATGCTCTACCGCACCGGCGGCAAGCTGTGCTTCGCCACCCTCCGCGACGCCACCGGCGACCTGCAGGTGATGCTGTCGCTGGACAAGCTGGGCCCCGACTCGCTGGCGGCCTGGAAGAGCGACGTCGACCTCGGCGACCACGTCGGAGTCGAGGGCGAGGTCATCACCTCCCGCCGCGGTGAGCTGTCGGTGATGGTCGACTCCTGGAAGCTGACCGCCAAGTGCCTGCGGCCTCTCCCGGAGAAGCACCGCGGCCTGACCGACCCCGAGGCGCGGGTCCGCCAGCGCTACGTCGACCTGATCGTCAACCCCGACGCGCGCGCCATGGTGCACAGCCGCGCCGCGGCCATCCGCGCGCTGCGCGACGGGCTGCACGAGCGCGGCTACACCGAGGTCGAGACCCCGATGCTGCAGCGGGTGCACGGCGGCGCGACCGCGCGGCCCTTCACCACGCACATCAACGCCTACGACCTGGACCTGTACCTGCGCATCGCACCCGAGCTGTACCTGAAGCGGCTCGTCGTGGGAGGCATCGAGAAGGTCTTCGAGATCAACCGGAACTTCCGCAACGAGGGCGCGGACTCCACGCACAACCCCGAGTTCACGATGCTGGAGTTCTACCAGGCCTACGCCGACTACGACGTGATGGCCGACCTCACCCGCGAACTGCTGCAGGGCGCGGTCCGCGCCGCGTTCGGCGGCACCGTGGTGGAGCGCGGCGGAACCGAGTACGATCTCGGCGGCGCCTGGCCGTCGGTGCGCCTCTACGACGCGGTCTCCGAGGCGGTCGGCGAAGAGGTCACCCCGCGCACGCCGGTGGAGGCGGTGCGCAAGGTCGCCGACGCCCGCGGGGTCGAGTGGAGCCCGGACTGGGGCCAGGGGAAGCTGGCCGAGCACCTGTTCGAGGAGCTGGTCGAGCACACGCTGCAGCAGCCCACCTTCGTACGCGACTTTCCGCTGGAGACCAGCCCGCTCACCCGCCGGCACCGCGACGACCCGCTGGTTACCGAGAAGTGGGACCTGATCGGCTTCGGCATGGAGCTGGGCACCGGCTACTCCGAGCTCGTCGACCCGGTCGAGCAGCGGCGCCGGCTGACCGAGCAGTCGCTGATGGCCGCCGGCGGGGATCCTGAGGCGATGCAGCTCGACGAGGACTTCCTGCGCGCGCTGGAGTACGGCATGCCGCCCTCGGGCGGCGTCGGTGTGGGCGTCGACCGGTTGCTGATGGCGCTCACGGGGCGCAATATCCGCGAGACCATCCTCTTCCCGATCGTCAAGCCCGAGTGAGGGTAACGGGGCGTCCGGCGATGCCGGTCGCCCCGCCCCGCGATCTCGTTGCGGGATCGTGATGTTCCAGGATTCGGAGAAACCGCAGGTCAGTGGCCGCCTCCCAGAATACTTCGGGTAAACGCCGCCTGTCGCCCGCGAGGGGGTTTCCGGGCGGCTGTGCGAAGGTTCTTTTCGCAGGTCAGTCTCATCTATGAGGTTTTCTTAAGCGACACCTCTGTGACCTGGGATAATTGCGATACTACGCAAAGTAGTCAAATCGACCTTGACGGGCAGTTCGCATCGGCCTAGCGTTTCAAACCGAGCGGAGCTCCGCTCCGCTGGTTTGCCGTAGTGGATCGATATGACGGTGAGTGAGGATGGCTGGGCACGGCTTGGCCGGTTCCACCATTCTCGGCCGTGAGCGCCCGCGTGCGATCTGTCCGTCCCAGACCGCACCGACCGGTGGCGAACGCCCTTGCTCGCCGGGCGCTTCGCCCTTGTGCCAGAAGGGCGTCGCCGCACCGGAGCCGGGGAGCCCTGCCGGGGAACGTCGGCGCCCGCGTGTCCAGAGGCGCGCCTCGGCCCATCGCAGATCGCTTCGGTGACGAGTTGTTGTTCCGCACTCACCACGGATGAGGGAGGACGGAGTGGAACAGGCCACACTCGTACGTCGTGCCGCGAACGACCCCGCCACCGCGCTTGTGCGCGAGGGGATCGTGTCGACCCCGGTGCCGGTCCCCGAAGGGGGCAAGAACCTTCCGGTCAACCTGACCGACGACGAGCTCCAGCTTCTCGCTGAGATCGCCACCGGTGTGACCACGGACGTGGCCGCCCGGCGCCTGGAGCTGAGCGCGCGCACCCTGCGCCGCCGCCTCCGGGCGATCTGCGACGAGCTCGGGGTCAACACCCCCATCGAGGCTGTCGTCTGGGCGGCGCGCAAGCAGCTGATCTAGCCAGAGGAACCGAATCCCACCGCACCGAACGGCTGAACGCACCCCTCGAGGAACCGACGCCGCGGCGCGCCGCCTCCGCCCTGTCCCGGCGGGGCGGCGGGCCTGCGCCGTGGCTGCGCGCAGCCGCAGCCGAGTAACCTGATGCAGTCATGCACGCAACCCAGGTCACCGTGCGCCGCGCGCGCACCCGCGACGTCGCCGGCATCCGGAGGCTCGTCGACTCCTTCAGCGGCGAGCGCCGGGTGCTCACCAAGAGCACGGTCAACCTCTACGAGGACGTTCAGGAGTTCTGCGTCGCCGAGATCGGCGACGGGGCGGACCGCGCCGTGGTCGGCTGCGGCGCACTGCACGTCCTGTGGGAGGACCTGGCCGAGGTCCGCACCGTGGTCGTCGACCCCGTCGCCCAGGGCCGCGGCGTCGGCCACAGCATCGTCGCCGCGCTGCTCGACCGCGCCCGCGAGCTGGGCATACGCAGGGTGTTCTGCCTGACCTTCGAGACCGCTTTCTTCGCCAGGCACGGGTTCGAGCAGATCCAGGGCGCACCCGTCTCACCGCGCGTGTTCGAGGAGCTGCTGCGCTCCTACGACGAGGGCGTGGCCGAATTCCTCGACCTGGAGCGGGTCAAGCCCAACACCTTGGGCAACACCCGGATGCTGGTGCACCTCAACGAGCCCGGCACTCCGCGGACGCACTGACGCGCGCGCCCGCTCTCGGCGGCCGGCGCGCACGCTCACAGCAGGCGCATCTGCTTCTCGCGCGGCCGCCGGCGGGTGGCCGACTCCTCGTCGACCGGCATGGTCAGGCTCGGGTCGATCGCCTCCAGGAACGCCGAAGGCGCGGTGTCATAGGGGGTGCCCCGCCGGGTGCGGCGCCGCGACCGCGAGAGGTAGAGCCGCCGGCGGGCGCGGGTGAGCCCGACGAAGAACAGCCTCCGCTCCTCGTTCTCGCCGGCGGCGCCGCGCGCCTCGCCCGGCAGCCGGAAGGGCAGCAGCCCGTCGTCGCAGCCCACGAGGAACACCACGGGGAACTCCAGGCCCTTGGCCGCGTGCAGAGTCAGCAGCGCGACCCGGTCGGCCCGCGGGTCCAGCGCGTCGACCTCGGCGCCCATGGCCAGCGCCGACAGGAACTCGCCCAGGTCGCGGCCGC
Organism: Streptomonospora wellingtoniae; assembly: GCF_031845375.1. NCBI lineage: Bacteria > Bacillati > Actinomycetota > Actinomycetes > Streptosporangiales > Nocardiopsidaceae > Streptomonospora > Streptomonospora wellingtoniae. Next base: position 83,435 of record NZ_JAVREK010000001.1, on the reverse strand, counting down.
ACTCGGCGGCCAGCGGGAGCACCAGCTCACCCGCCGTCCGGAGGTCGGCGCAGCGCTCCTCGTCGTCGGCGTGGCGGTCGCACAGCAGCGCCACCGCCGAGCGCACCCGCTCCGCCAGCGGCCCGTCGGGACGGCGGGCAAGCTCGTCGGCGAGCATCCGCACGCCCGGCCGTGCCAGCAGCCGGTCGTGCGAGCGCTTCTGGTAGGGCACGCCGGCGGTGTTGAATGCGCGCATGACCGCCTCGCTCTGGGCGTCGGTGCGGTAGAGGACGCAGAAGTCGCTGAAGGACAGGCCGCCGTCGCCGTCACCGGTGACGCGGCCGCTGTCCAGCGAGTGCCAGGAGGTACCGCCCAGCAAGCGGTCGATGGAGCGCGCCACGAACGAGGCCTCCCCCTGCTCGTCGGCGGCCGTGTGCAGGCCGATGCGGGGCGGGTCGGTGAAGTCGCCGACCGCCCGCAGTTCGCGGCCCGGTACCAGCGAGGCGGGGGCGATGGCCTGGACGGCGGCGTCGACGATCGCTGAGTTGGAGCGGTAGTTGCGGCCGAGCCGGACGGCGGCGGCCCCGGGGAAGTCCTCCGTGAAGCGCAGGAAGAAGCCGACGTCGGCGCCGCGGAATCCGTAGATCGCCTGGTCGGGGTCGCCGATGGCGGTCAGGTTCCCGCCGGGTGAAGCCAGCAGGCGCAGCAGCGCGTACTGGCGCTCGTCGACGTCCTGGTACTCGTCGACACTGATCCAGGGCCAGCGCCGCCGGTACCGGTCGGCCAGGGCGTCGTCGGCGTCGAGCAGGCGCACCGGCAGGGCGACCAGGTCGATGAAGTCGACCAGGTCGAGCTCGCGCATCCGGCGCTCATACGCGGCGTCCGCGCCGCCCGCCGCGGGCTCGCCCGCGTCCCGCCGGGACAGCAGGCGCCGCCCCTCCTGCTCGGAGCCCGCGGCCTCGGCGGCCACCGCCAGTTGCCGTGCGGTGTCGGCGATGCCGAAGGAGGCCGACAGCCCGGCGCGCTCGTGCTGCTCGCGCAGGATGAGCAGGCCCAGCCGGTGGAACGTGGCGACGGTGAGGTCGCGAGCACGCTCGCCCAGCAGGTCGCGGAGCCGCTCGGCCAGCTCGTCGGCGGCGCGGCGGGTGAACGTGATGGCCAGGAAGCCGTCGGCGGGGACGTCGCGCTCGGCGACGAGATGGGCGATGCGCCGGGTGAGCGTGCGGGTCTTGCCGGTGCCCGGACCGGCGACGATCAGCAGCGGGCCGCCGGGGGCCTCGGCCGCGGCGCGCTGCTCGGGGTCGAGCCCGTCGAGCAGGCTCCGGAGGGCGGGGGCGGGGTCGCCGTACGCGCTTTCGGGGAACAGCTCGCCGGAATCCGGGCCGTTCGCCTCTAGCGTGGCGGCTGCCTGTACCGCAGACGGGGCTGAGGCGGCCGCTGCGGCTCCGGAAGCGGTTGCGGCGGGGGAGGGCGCGGGTACGGAAACCGTGGCGATGGAGCCGGCACCTGGAGCGGTCGCATGCGGCTCGCCGGTGCCGCCCCGGGCGCCCCCGCCGCTGCCGGAGCGACCCGGCGCGCCGCCGGGCGGGCCGGGCTGCGAGGCACCGGCGGCGCCCCTGTTGCGGACGGGCTCGGCCCCGCCCTCGCTCGGGTCGGCGGGCCGCTTCGGCCTGCGCGGCGCGGCGGGCCGGGAGATGGAGGGCGCGGCGAGCTCTCCGGCGTCGAACAGCGCGGGCGCGGCGTCGGCGGCGGCCAGCTCGCCGGGCTCGAACATGTGGATCGTGCCGTACTCGCCGTCGTAGCCGGCGTCGCGGATCACCGCCCCCGCGCGCAGCCGGGTGACGGCCTCGCCGAGCAGGGTGCCGCCGGCGCGGGCGACCTCGTCGGCGGGCACAGCGGAGAGGATGTCCAGCTCGGAGCCGAGCGCGCCCACCAGCCGGGCGACCTCGCCCTGCACCCGCTTGCTCTTGGGGCCCACGCCGACGATCTCGCTGACGACCTCGGGCAGCGGCACGAGGCTGGTGAACCCGGTCGCGCCGTCGGGGCGGTGCCCGATCGGGCGGTCGGCAAGTTCGAACACGCGGTGGGAGACGCCCACGGTCAGCGGCTTGGCGCACACCGGGCAGAGGCCGCCGCGCTCGCGGGTGGCGTCGGGTTCCAGGCGCACCCCGCATCTGCGATGGCCGTCGAGGTGGTATTTGCCTTCCTCCGGGAAGAACTCGACGGTGCCGCGGAATCCGTCGCCGGTCTCCAGGGCGCGGCGTATCGCGTAGTAATCGAGATCGGTGCCGAAGCGCGTGGCCTCGCGGGCGAGCATCGGCGGCGAGTGGGCGTCGGAATTGCTGACCTGCGTATAACCGTCCAGAGAGGAGACGGTCCAGTTCATCTCCGGGTCGCTGGAGAGTCCGGTCTCCACGGCGAAGATGTGCTCGGCGAGGTCGGCGTAGCAGTCCGCGACGGCGTCGAATCCGGATTTCGAGCCGAGAACGGCGAACCACGGGGTCCACACGTGCGCCGGCACGAGATAGCTTCCGGGGTCGCTGGCGAGGGTGATCTCCAGGAGGTTGCGCGAATCGAGGCCCAGGATGGGGCGCCCGTCGGAGGCGAGATTGCCGATCCGGGCCAAATCCGCGGTGATGGCCTCGGCCGCCGCCATCGTGGGCGCGTAGAGCAAATGGTGTACCTTTCGAGTCCGTTCGCCCCGTTTATAGATGGTGGAGATCTCCACTGACAGCATGAAGCGCGACGGATTCCGACATGCGGGCGGCAGAGTGCGCAGCACCTCGGCTTCGATATCCGGGGCCAGGCGGAACAGGCCCGGCTCGGCCGGGACCAGTTTGGCGCGCAACTCCTCGCGCCAGGCGGGGTGAGTGAAATCACCGGTGCCGACGACTCCGATGCCCTTGCGCGCCGCCCACCACGCCAGATGCTCCAGGTCGCAATCCTTGCTGCAAGCCCGCGAGTACTTGGAGTGAATATGCAGATCTGCGTGGAACTCCACGGTGAGGTCCTCTCAATGCCCACGGTGACCGGGTCGCGCGGTGAACACGCGGAAGTCGCGCCGGCTCCGGACCGCGGACGCCGGACTCGCCCGAGTCAGGGTGCCACGATCCCACAACCGGCCGGGACCCTTCGCGGCTTATGCGGACCGGGGCGGGAGAGGTGTATACGACCGGGTAATGTGTCCAATGCGGTGGAGATGTGCGATGCGCCTGCCAGGGCGTCTTCGCTCCCCCTCCTCCGCCCGGAGGGCGGCTGAACCATATGCCTGATCCACCGGGGCATCCAATCCCACGCGTGTTCGGCCGCTTCGGCCACGGGACGCCGTCATTTCTATGGCGATTCGGTTGCGGTCGGCTGCCCGCAGGCGGCCGGAGACGTCCCGTCGCACCCGGAAACCCCTTATACAGCGGGCTTTCGGTGGAACGGCTAAAGCTTCCCGCAGGCGGTGTCCGCGCGGGTGCGAAGGATGTCTATGATGACGGTGTCCGCAATCGATGTATGAGCGGGCGGCTCAGCCTGCCGCCGATCCGACTCGGCGGCACCCCTCCGTGGGGTAATTGCTGCATAAAGTGACACCAAGGAAGGGGTGCGCTCGATGGGCGACGTTTTGTCGGCGCTGCTCCCCCCGGCTGTGGTCGCGGCCGTCTTCTGCACGTTCGTCGTGAAGCTGCTCCGTAAGGAGATGGCTCCCAGAACGTCGGACGGGCGACTCGTGAGCGAGGCGGACACGTCATCCGGCCGCGGAACCGCGAGCGCCGCAACGGCGTCGCAGCCGGAGGCGGATGACTTCGCCGCTGAAGGCGGGGCAAAGGACGCAGAGGCTTCTGGGGCGGAACTTCCAGACGACGGTCCCGGGCGGGACGACCGCTAACCGGTTACGCGCGGGAAAGGAGCGGTGCGCGTCTCGCGTTAACGACTCCGACGGCTGGTCCGGGAGGCGCGGCCCGTATCGGGGCCGAGCCGCGATTTGCTTCGCGCTCGCGGCCCCGGCATAGGCTGGTCCGGTTTTCGGTGGCGTGGAGAATTGTCTTCCGCGTTCTCTCGGGATAGCTTTATATTCAGGTGCCACTGCACCGCTCTGCTGGAAAGGTTCTATCTATGGCACAAAAGGTTCAGGTGCTTCTCGTCGACGATCTGGACGGCGGCGAGGCCGAGGAGACCGTTTCGTTCGGGGTCGACGGTTCCTCCTACGAAATCGACCTCAGCGCCGGCAACGCCACCAAGCTGCGCGAGGCCCTGGCGCCCTACGTCGAGGCGGCTCGCAAGGCACCGTCCAAGACCAGCGGGCGCGGCGGCAAGCGCCAGCAGCGCAACGCCCCCAGCCGCGAGCGCAGCGCCGAAATCCGCGCGTGGGCGAAGGCCGCGGGCAAGCAGGTCAACGAGCGCGGCCGGATCCCTGCGGCCATCGTCGCCGAGTACGAGGCTGCGCAGCGCTGAGCCCTCGACCGGCGCCGGCTCGCGAGTGGCGGTTGCGCGGACCTCTCCGGAACCCGCGAGAGCCGCGCAGGACCATTACCGCCGGGCCGGTCGGCGACCGCGGCTGTTCGCTGAGAGCAAATCTGCGTGCGAATGCGTGTCCACGGCCCGTGTGCCCTCGATATACCGGGGTGCGCGGGCCGTTCGCTTGCGGCGTAGTCGGAACACTGGGCCCCCGTCAGGTAGTTGGATGAGGATGAACGCCCTATCGTCGGGGAAAGTCTCAGGCATGGAAGGTCGGCAGCGACCTTCCATGCAGGATGTGTTCGTCGGGCGGGCCGCGACGCCGGCCGCTTGGTGGACGGGTGCGGCAGCGCCTCCACGGGGCTTTCCCCTGAGGGGCCGAAATGCGGAAAGCGAGGGTCGGAACTTCCGTCCCTGCCTGACCGCTCTGTGAGGAGCGACGAGACATGTTCGAGAGGTTTACCGACCGCGCACGGCGCGTGGTGGTCCTGGCCCAGGAAGAGGCCAGGATGCTCAACCACAACTACATTGGTACAGAGCACATCCTGCTCGGCCTCATCCACGAGGGTGAGGGCGTCGCTGCGAAGGCTCTGGAGAGCCTGGGAATCAGCCTCGAAGCGGTTCGGCAGCAGGTGGAGGAGATCATCGGCCAGGGTCAGCAGGCCCCCTCCGGCCACATCCCCTTTACCCCCCGCGCCAAGAAGGTTCTGGAGCTCTCCCTCCGGGAAGCCCTGCAGCTCGGGCACAACTACATCGGCACGGAGCACATCCTGCTCGGCCTCATCCGCGAGGGCGAGGGCGTGGCCGCCCAGGTGCTGGTCAAGCTCGGCGCCGACCTCAACCGGGTGCGCCAGCAGGTCATCCAGCTCCTGCACGGCTACCAGGGCAAGGAGCCCCAGGCCACGGGTGCCTCCTCCGAGTCCACCCCCTCCACCTCCCTGGTGCTGGACCAGTTCGGGCGCAACCTCACCCAGGCCGCGCGCGAGAGCAACCTGGATCCGGTCATAGGGCGGGACCAGGAGATCGAGCGCGTGATGCAGGTGCTGTCGCGCCGAACCAAGAACAACCCGGTGCTCATCGGTGAGCCCGGTGTCGGCAAGACCGCCGTCGTCGAAGGACTGGCCCAGAAGATCGTCAAGGGCGAGATCCCCGAGACCCTCAAGGACAAGCAGCTCTACACCCTCGACCTCGGCGCGCTGGTGGCCGGCAGCCGCTACCGCGGCGACTTCGAGGAGCGGCTGAAGAAGGTCCTCAAGGAGATCCGCACCCGCGGCGACATCATCCTGTTCATCGACGAGCTGCACACGCTGGTGGGCGCCGGCGCGGCGGAGGGCGCGATAGACGCCGCGTCGATCCTGAAGCCCATGCTCGCCCGGGGCGAGCTGCAGACGATCGGCGCGACCACGCTGGACGAGTACCGCAAGCACCTGGAGAAGGACGCGGCGCTGGAGCGCCGCTTCCAGCCGATCCAGGTCGACGAGCCCACGATCTCGCACACGATCGAGATCCTGAAGGGCCTGCGGGACCGCTACGAGGCGCACCACCGGGTGTCGATCACCGACAGCGCCCTGGTGGCCTCGGCCCAGCTGGCCGACCGCTACATCAGCGACCGCTTCCTGCCGGACAAGGCGATCGACCTCATCGACGAGGCCGGCTCGCGGATGCGCATCCGCCGCATGACCGCGCCGCCGGACCTGCGCGAGTTCGACGAGAAGATCGCCGACGTGCGCCGCGACAAGGAGTCGGCGATCGACGCCCAGGACTTCGAGAAGGCGGCGTCGCTGCGCGACGACGAGAAGAACCTGCTAACGCAGAAGGCGCAGCGGGAGAAGGAGTGGAAGGCCGGCGACATGGACGTCGTCGCCGAGGTGGGCGAGGAGCTCATCGCGGAGGTCCTGGCCACCGCCACCGGCATCCCCGTCTTCAAGCTCACCGAGGAGGAGTCCTCCCGGCTGCTGCGCATGGAGGAAGAGCTGCACAAGCGGGTCATCGGCCAAGAGGACGCCATCAAGGCGCTCTCGCAGGCCATCCGGCGCACCCGCGCCGGTCTGAAGGACCCCAAGCGCCCCGGCGGCTCGTTCATCTTCGCCGGCCCCTCCGGGGTCGGCAAGACCGAGCTGTCCAAGACGCTGGCGGAGTTCCTCTTCGGCGACGAGGAGTCGCTGATCCAGCTCGACATGAGCGAGTTCATGGAGAAGCACACCGTCTCGCGGCTGTTCGGCTCGCCTCCCGGCTACGTCGGATACGAGGAGGGCGGCCAGCTTACCGAGAAGGTGCGGCGCAAGCCGTTCTCCGTGGTCCTCTTCGACGAGATCGAGAAGGCCCACAACGACATCTTCAACTCGCTGCTGCAGGTCCTGGAGGAAGGGCGCCTCACCGACGCCCAGGGTCGCAACGTCGACTTCAAGAACACGGTCATCATCATGACGACCAACCTCGGCACCCGCGACATCTCCAAGGGCGCGGCGATGGGCTTCGCCAAGGAGGACGACGCCCAGACCAACTACGACCGGATGAAGGCCAAGGTCCAGGAAGAGCTCAAGCAGAACTTCCGGCCCGAGTTCCTCAACCGCGTCGACGACGTCATCGTGTTCCACCAGCTCACCGAGCAGGAGATCATCGACATCGTCGACCTGATGGTCAACGCCCTGGACGAGCGGCTCAAGGACCGCGACATGGGGCTGGAGCTGCGTCCGGGGGCCAAGAAGATGCTGGCGGAGCGCGGTTACGACCCGGTGCTGGGGGCCCGGCCGCTGCGCCGGACGATCCAGCGCGAGATCGAGGACGCGCTGTCGGAGAAGATCCTCTTCGGCGACCTCAAGCCCGGGCAGATCGTGGTGATCGACGCCGAGGGCGAGGGGACCGACGGCAAGTTCACCTTCCACGGCGTGCCCAAGCCCGAGTCCGTCCCGGACACTCCCGCTGTGGAGGAGACCGCGGCCGGCAAGGGCGAGTAGCTGCTGGATCCGGCCGAGCCGGATCGGTCCGGCGCCGGTGCTCCGGCGGCGACCAGCGGGGGCGGTCCTTCGGGGCCGCCCCTTCCGTTTTGTCGCGGTGTCCTCGGGCGCTCCCACGGCTTCCTGCGGGGGAACGACCGGTCGGGCGTACCCGAGCACCGCGTCCGCTCGATAGGGTTCGGCTGTGGTTCCCCCTGAGAGCAACCCTCCGTACCAGCCCCCGCAACCCGCCGGCGGGCAGCCGCCGCCGGGCGGTCCCAGAGGTCAGGCACAGCCCTCCGGACCGCAGTACGCGCATCCGGGCGGCCCGCCCGGCCCGGGCGGCTACGGGCCCCCGCACGGCTACCCGCAGGGGCCGCCGCCGGGCGGGCCTCCCGGTCAGCCGCCATACGGGTACGGGCCTCCGCCCGGCGGAGGCCGGCAGAAGGGCTCCTCGGGCGCGCTGTGGTGGGTGCTGGGCGGCTGCGCCCTGGTCCTCGTGCTCGTGGTGGTCGGTGGCGGAGTGGCCGGTTACTTCTTCCTGCGCGGCGGCAGCGGCGGCTCCGCGGCGCCCGAGGAGGACCTGCCCGGCAGCCACCAGCCCGGCGACATGGCCGGTGTGCGGTCCTTCACCGACGTTCCGCGCGAGCACACCGAGGAGCTCGTCTCCTACGAGCTGTATCCGCCGCCCGGCGGCAGGCACGACCCGGTGTGGCAGAACTGCGGCGTCTACCAGAAGGAGCTGAAGCCCGAGCACGCCGTGCACTCCCTGGAGCACGGGGCCGTGTGGATCAGCTACAAGGACAACCAGCCCGGAGACGTCCGGATGACGCTGGAAGGCCTGTACCGCGAGGGCGACTACCTGCTCGTCAGCCCCGCACACACCCTTCAGCGCGAGAACATCGTCCTCGTCGCCTGGGGCAAGCGCCTTGTCGTGGACGAACCCGACGACGAGCGCATCGCGGAGTTCCTGAACACCTACGTGCAGGGGCCGCAGACGCCCGAGCCCGGTGCGCCCTGCAGCGGCGGCACCGACCAGACGCTCGACACGGCCTGAGCCGAGCGCGGCCGACCCGCGGTGCGGCCACCGGGCGCCGGCCCTCCGGGTCAGTGCGGCAGCGCGTAGGTGCCGTCGTCCAGCGGGTCCACCAGGCCGTCGGCCACGAGCGCGTCCAGCGCGCGCTCGCGCTGCACCGGCTCCTGCCAGACCACGTCCAGCGCCGACTTCGGCACCGGCGCGGGCGACTCCCGCAGCACCGCCAGCAGCCGGCCGCGCACCTGCCGGTCGGTGCCCGCGTAGGTCTGGCCGCGGCGCGGCGGGCCCTCGTATGCGGGCTTCCCGGCGAGCCGCCAGGCGCACTGCGCGGACAGGGGGCACTCGGCGCAGGCGGGGGAGCGGGCCGTGCACACCAGTGCACCCAGCTCCATCACCGCCACCGCCCAGCGGGCCGCCACCGCCGCGTCCGGCGGCACCAGCGACTCCGCCAGCGCCACCTCCGCCTTGGTCTGGGTCTTCGGCGGGTACTCCGCCCCCGTGTGGGCGCGCGCCAGCACCCGCCGAACGTTGGTGTCGAGGACGGCGTGCCGCTGGCCGAAGGCGAAGCTGGCGACCGCGGCCGCGGTGTAGGCGCCCACGCCGGGGAGCGCGAGCAGGTCGGCATGGGAGGAGGGGACCTCCCCGCCGTGCCGCTCCACGACGGCGCAGGCGGCCGCGTGCAGGTTCAGCGCCCGGCGGGGGTAGCCCAACCGATTCCACATCCGCACCGCTTCGCCGGAGGGCTCCTCGGCGAGGTGCGCGGGGGAGGGCCAGCGCCGCATCCAGGCCTCCCAGGCGGGAAGCACCCGCGCGACCGGCGTCTGCTGCAGCATGATCTCGCTGACCAGGATCGACCAGGGGGTGGCGTCGTCGCGGCGCCAGGGCAAATCGCGGGCATTGGTCTCGTACCACGCGAGAACGGCTGTGCTGTAAGGGTTGTCGAACATGTCAATCGATGTGTGGATCGGCGGGTTGAGTAGGTACGGCGGCCGGAAACCCGGAATACTGCGCCCATGGCATCAAGTGCTGGACCGGGGCCGGTGAGTCCCGAGACATATTGGAGAAGGCGAGTCTTCGTTCTGGTGGGGCTCTTCGTCGTCGTGGCGCTGATCACCTACGCCTGCACCAGGCCGTCGTCACCCGGCGAAGGCGACGAGGCGTCCGGCACCGGCAGCGCGCCGAGCCCGACGCCCGAAGAGTCGTCGCCCAGTGTCTCACCTCCCGCGTCCCCGAGCGCCTCGCCCAGCCCTTCCGCCGGCGCCGGCCAGGACGGCGGGGGCGGCGGTGAGGGCGGCGGTGAGGGCGGCGGCACCGGGAGCGCAGGAGGCGACTCCGGCGACGAGTCGGGCGGCGGCTCCGGGGACGGCGGCGGTTCCGGCGGCTCCGAAGGCGTCGCCGCCCCCGAGGAGCCCGGCGACCCCTGTCGGCCGTCCGACGTGGTGGTGACCGTCAAGACCGACAAGAGCGACTACGACTGGAACGACAAGCCGAAGTTCAAGCTGAGCCTGGTCAACACCGAGGACCAGACCTGCACCGTCGACGTCGGCCCCGAAAGCCTGGAGCTGCGCGTCACCTCCGGCGACGACCGGATCTTCTCGACCGGCGACTGCGCCGGCGGATCCTCCTCCGACAAGCAGAAGCTGCAGCGCGGCGTGCCCTACACCACGACCGTCACCTGGGACCGCAAGCGCTCCTGGAAGGACTGCCCCGACCGCAACGTCACGGCCAAGCGGCCCGGGACCTACGTGGTGCAGCTGCACAGCAAGTACGACCAGAATGCCGAACCGCAGGTGTTCCGGCTGAACTGACCGCCGCCCGCAGGCCCCGCGCCGTCGATCTTGTAGCCATCGCAAATGGCAATCGCTTTCCATCACGACAGCTACAAGATCGACGGTGATGCGCCCGGCCTGGCGGGTGGGCGATCCCTGCTGATCAAGCGCCGGTCAGCTCGGCTGGGGTGCGGGAAAGGCCGAGCGGAGCGCGCCGCCGACGTCGTCGACGCCCACGACCTCGATCCCCTCGACCGGCTCCTCGCTGTGGTGCGGCACGATCGCCCGCGTGAACCCCAGCCGCTGGGCCTCGACGAGCCGTCGCTGCACGCCGGTGACCGCCCGGACGTCGCCGGCCAGGCCGACCTCGCCGATGGCGACCACGCCGCGCGGCAGCGGCTCGTCGCGCACCGAGCCCGCCACCGCCAGCGCCAGCGCCAGGTCGACCGAGGGCTCGCCAAGCCGCACGCCCCCCACGGTCGAGGCGTAGACGTCGGAGTTGGCGATGCGTACCCGGGCGCGGCGCTCCAGTACGGCCATGACCATGTTCACCCGCGCGGTGTCGAGCCCGGAGTTGGCGCGGCGGGGCTGGGGGAGGTTGGACGACGCCACCAGCGCCTGGACCTCGGCGATCAGCGGGCGCCGGCCCTCGAGGGTGACGGTGACGCAGGTGCCGGGCACCGGTTCGTTGCGGCGGGTGAGGAACAGGCCGCTGGGGTCGGGCAGGCCGAGGATGCCGGAGTCGGTCAGCTCGAAGCAGCCGATCTCGTCGGTGGGACCGTAGCGGTTCTTCGCGGCGCGCAGCATGCGCAGCTGGGAGTGGCGGTCGCCCTCGAACTGCAGCACGACGTCGACGAGGTGCTCCAGCAGCCGGGGCCCGGCGATGGAGCCGTCCTTGGTGACATGGCCGACCAGAACGGTGGCGATCCCGCGCTCCTTGGCCAGCCGGATCAGGGCCCCCGCGACCTCGCGGACCTGGGTGACACCGCCGGGCACGCCCGCGACGTCGGGGGAGCTCATGGTCTGCACCGAGTCGACGATCAGCAGCGACGGCGCGACCGCGTCGACATGGCTGACCAGCGAGGCCACCGAGTTCTCGGCGGCCAGGAACAGCTTGGGTGAGAGCGCCCCCAGCCGGTCGGCGCGCAGCCGCACCTGGCCGGTGGACTCCTCGCCGGTGACGTAGAGCACCGGGCCGGAGTCGGCGCAGAGCGAGGCGACCTCCAGCAACAGCGTGGACTTGCCCACGCCGGGTTCGCCCGCGAGCAGCATGACCCCGCCGGGGACGACGCCGCCGCCCAGGACGCGGTCGAGCTCGTCCAGACCGGTGGGGGAGGCGTGCGCGGTCTCGACGCTGATCTCGGTGATGGGGCGCGCCGGGGTCGAGACCCGAGCGGGGGCGATCACGGTCGAGGTGGGTGCGCCGGACTCCTCGACGGTGCCCCATGCCTGGCACTCGCCGCAGCGTCCGACCCATTTGAGGGTGGTCCAGCCGCATTCGCTGCAGCGGAAGGTGGTCTTCGCAGCCTTGGCCATGCCCTGCACGGTAGCGGCCGGGGGAGACAGCGGGTGCCCCCGCGGGCGCGGTATGTGGAAAACCGGGTGAACTGTGACTACGTTCGGTGAGGTAAACGTCGCACAAGGTCGGTGTCCGGGTGTGGTCGCGGGTGTTGACGCAACGCACTCGGGCGGTGACATTCGGGGTCGACGCACTCGGGCGGATCCTCCGCGCCGTTCGCGCCTGCCCCGCCGATCCGCTCGGCGCCCGCAGTCAACCAGGAGCCGCCCGTGTCCGCTGTCCGAGCCGCCCGCCGCGGCGCACCCGCCGCCCGTGTCCTCGCCCCCGCCTGCGTGCTCGTCCTCACCGCCACCGCCACCGCCGCCCCCGCTCCCGCGGCCGCCGCCGACGGCGGCGCACAAGGGACCGCCGCCGAGTACGTCGCGCTGGGCGACTCGTTCACCTCCGGCCCGTTCATCCCGCCGCAGTACGGCGAGCCCGCGCTGTGCCTGCGCTCCCGCTCCAACTACCCCAACCGCGTCGCCGAGGCGCTGGGCGCCGCCGAGTTCACCGACGCCAGCTGCATCGGCGCCGAAACCGAGGACATGACCGAACCGCAGAACCTCGCGCTCGTCTCCAACCCGCCGCAGCTGGACGCGCTGACGGCTGACACCACCCTGGTGACCCTGGGCGTCGGCGGAAACGACCTCGGATACGCCGAGGTCGCGCTCAAATGCCTCGCCCTGGCGCCCACCGACCTCGGCGGCGACCCCTGCCGCGATCACTACACCGGGCCGGGCGGCGACGAGCTGCGCGACCGGCTGCCCGAGGTGGGCGAGCGCATCGGCGGGGTGCTGGAGGGCGTCCGCGAACGCAGTCCGGACGCCGAGGTCGCGGTCGTCGGCTACCCGGAGCTGCTGCCCCGCCACGAGACCTGCCTGCAGGCCCCCTTCGCCGACGGCGACGTCGAGTACCTCTACGGGATCTGGTCGGAGCTGAACACGGTCATCGCCAAGGCGGCCGCCGACGCGGGGGCGGTGTACGTCGACACCGCGGGCCCGGGACACGACATGTGCGCGGCCCCCGGCGACCGGTGGGTCGAGGGCATCTTCCCCAACCGCCCCGCGGCGCCCGTGCACCCCAATTCGGCGGGCATGGCCGCGGTCGGCCAGCGAGTGCTGGAGGCGCTGGGAGCCGAGGAGGTGCAGAAGGGCAGCCCGCGGCTGTGACCCCCGGGCGCGGCGCCGCGCCCGGTCCGGCGTGTCAGTACTCCCGCCACCAGAGGTTGACTGCGTAGTCGACCTCCAGTCCGGGGTGCTCGGCGACGACCTCGTCGGCCACCTGCGGGGACAGCTCGATGCGCACCACCGCCTCGAAGTCGGCGCGGTTGCGGAACAACCAGCGCATCGTCAGCGGCGTCCTCGAGAACCCCTGCCGGAACCAGAACCGCTCGACCCGCTCGGGGTCGTAGCCGGGCAGGAACCGGCGGAACCAGCCGCCGAAGGTGCTTCGGGTGGCGTCGTTGTCGATGACGAAGGCCACCCCGCCGCGCCGCATGACCCGCCGCAGCTCGGCCAGCCCGGGCTCGCAGCCGGGCCCGAGGAAGTACGCCCAGCGGGCGTGGGCCACGTCGACGGAGGCGTCGGGGACGGGGAGCCGCTGGGCCACCCCGGTGCGCACCTGCACCCCGGGCATGCCGGCCGTGCGGGCCCGGGCCGATCGGGCGAGCCCGTGGTGCGGTTCGACACCGGTCGCCCGCGCGGCCTCGCGGGCGAAACGGGCCAGGTGGTAGCCGTCGCCGCAGCCGATGTCGAGCACGTGGGCGCCCGCCGTACTGCGCACCTCGCGCATCGCCGCGTCGATGACCCCGTCGGGGTCGGCCGCCCGGTTCTCCACCTCGTAGACGCGCGGGTGGTGCCAGATGTTGGGGCTCGGGACCGCCCCCGCCAGCGCTGCTCTCACCCGCCGAAGGATAGGAGGCCCCGGTGGGTGCCCGGCGCGGATTCCCGGGACGCGCCCGGACTCCGGCTGCGGCGCGCCCGCGGCCGGGCCCCGATCCAGCGAGCCGCCACAGCACATAGTCTTGGTTGAGTGAGTTCCGTCCAGGTTCCAGACGCGCCGGTCGTGCTGTCGACGGCGTCGGTCTACCCGGAGAAGACGCCGGCCGCCTTCGAGATCGCCGCCAAGCTGGGCTACGACGGCGTCGAGGTCCTCGTATCCACCGACCCGGTCAGTCAGGACGTCGACATGCTTCGGCGGCTGTCCGACTACCACGGCGTGCCCATCATGGCCGTCCACGCCCCCTGCCTGATCTTCACCCAGTGGGTGTGGGGCCGCGACCCCTGGGGCAAGCTGCTCAAGTCCAAGGACATGGCCGAAGCGCTGGGCGCGCGCACCATCGTCGTACACCCCGCGTTCCGCTGGCAGCGCGAGTACGCCCGCGAGTTCGAGACCGGCATCCAGCGCATGCAGGAGGAGACCGACGTCGCCTTCGCGGTCGAGAACATGTACCCGGTGCGGATGCAGAACCGCGAGGTCGTGCCCTACGCCCCCAGCTGGAACCCGATCGAGCGCGACTACCCCGACGTCACGCTCGACCTGTCCCACTCGGCCATGTCGCACTCCGACGGGCTGGAAATGGCCAAGCAGCTCGGCGACCGCCTGTCCCACGTGCACCTCGCCGACGGCACCGGTACCCAGAACTTCGACGAGCACCTGATCCCCGGACGGGGCACCCAGCCCTGCTCCTCCGTGCTGGAGCACCTGGCCACGACCGGCTACGGCGGCCAGATCGTGCTGGAGGTCAACACGCGCAAGGCGGCCGACTCCGAGACCCGGCACCTGGAGCTCGCCGAGGCGCTGGCCTTCACCCGGCTGCACTTCGCCGGTGTCCGCACCGACCCCGCCAGCGACGGTCCCCGAACGCGCCGGCGCACGACGCTGCTGCGCGAGCCCGCCGAGACCGCGCCGCCGCGGACCTTCGCGGTGTCACCGGAAGGGACGGTGGACCGCACGGGCTGAGGCCCGACCGGAACCCGCCCGCCTACCTCCAGCGGCGGCCGGTGATGCGCTCGTAGCACTCCACGTAGCGGGCGCGGGTCGCTTCGACGATGTCCTCGGGGATCTCCGGTCCGGGCGGGGTGCGGTCCCACCCGGCGACCGTGCTGCTCCAGTCACGTAGGAACTGCTTGTCCAGCGAGTCCTGCGCGCGGCCGGGGCGCCACCGGTCCGCCGGCCAGAAGCGCGACGAGTCGGGGGTGAGCACCTCGTCGGCCAGAACGAGCGTGCCGTCGGGCGCGCGGCCGAACTCGACCTTGGTGTCGGCGATGACGATTCCGCGCTCGGCGGCCAGCTCCGCGCCGCGGGAGTAGATCCGCAGAGTGGCGTCACGCAGGCGATCGGCGGTCTCGGCGCCGATCAGGCCGGCGACGTCGTCGTAGGTGATCGGCTCGTCGTGGCCTTCCGCGGCCTTGGTGGTGGGGGTGAACACCGGCTCCGGCAGCTGCGACGCCTCGACCAGGCCGCCGGGCAGCGGGTTGCCGGAGAGCGTCGCGTGCTTGCGGTACTCCGCAAGCCCCGACCCGGCGAGGTAGCCGCGCGCGACGAACTCCACCGGCATCATCTCCAGGCGCCGGCAGCGGATCGCGCGGCCCGCCCACTCGGCGGGGACGTCGCTGTCGGAGACGACGTGGTTGGGCATGATGTCGGCGAGGCGCTCGAACCACCACAGCGACAGCTGGGTGAGGATCCGCCCCTTGTCCGGGACGGGGGTGGGCAGGACCACGTCGTAGACGCTGACGCGGTCTGAGGCCACGAGGACCAGGTCGTCGCCGTCGGCGTAGACGTCGCGGACCTTGCCGGAGTGGACGAGTTCCATGGATTGCCTGCTGTCCTTGCTGTGGATCGGTGTGCGCCCGGATACCGCCGCAGCCCGCGGCCCGGTCACCGCCCGGCGGCACGACGACATGACCCTACTCCATCGACGTGCGCGCCTTTCAGGAGGTCGAGGAGGCGCTGACGGCCGCGCGCACGGCCGGCGCCGCGCCGTGCGCGTGTCGCCGGGAGCCGTTGTGCGCCGGTGCGCCGCGGGCTAGGTTCGACGGATGAAGGGTTTCGCGCCGGTGATCGCCGTGCAGGGACTGCGTGTCGTCCGCGGGGGGCGCGAAGCGGTGCGCAGCGTCGACTTCGGCATCCCGGCGGGCGAGGTCACCGGCCTGCTGGGGCCGAGCGGCTGCGGCAAGTCCTCGCTGATGCGCGCGATCATGGGAGTGCAGGTGGTCGCCGGGGGCACGGTGACCGTGCTGGGGCGGCCGGCGGGCCACCCCGGGCTGCGGCGCAGGGTCGGCTACGCCGCGCAGACCCCGTCGGTCTACGCCGACCTCACGGTCGAGGAGAACCTGCGGTACTTCGCCGCGGTGCTGCGCGCGCCCCGCTCCGACGCCGAGCGGGTGCTGGGCGAGACCGGGCTCGCCGAGTCCCGAAAACAGCAGGTCGGGCGGCTTTCGGGAGGGCAGCGAGCCCGTGCGAGCCTCGCCGTCGCACTGCTGGGTTCGCCCGAGCTGCTCGTGCTCGACGAGCCCACCGTCGGCCTCGACCCAGTCCTGCGGGAGGAGCTGTGGCAGATGTTCCACACGCTGCGTCGAAGAGGCACGTCGCTGCTGGTCTCCAGCCATGTGATGGACGAGGCCGGGCGCTGCGACCGGCTGCTGCTGATGCGCGAGGGCCGCGTGGTCGCCGCCGAGACCCCGGAAGCGCTGCGCGAGCGCACCGGAACACCCGACCTGGAGCAGGCGTTCCTGCAGCTGATCCGCGGCGGCGAGCCGACCGGGGCCGCCGGGACGGGCTCCGACCCCCGCACGCGCGATCAGGGGCGGGGCCCCGGCCGCCACGAGCGGCCCGGTGGCGGCTCCGCGGACCGCGGAGGCGAGCCGTGAGCCCGGCCGTCGCCGCAGCCACCGCCGCGCGCATCCTGCGCCAGCTCAGGCACGACCCGCGCACCGTCGTGCTGCTGGTCGCCGTGCCGGCGGTGCTGCTGGTCCTGCTGCGCTACGTCTTCGACGACGAGCGGTTCTTCGACCGCCTCGCCCCGCAGTTGGTGGCCGTCTTCCCGTTCGTCGTCCTGTTCCTCGTGACCTCCATGGCGACCCTGCGCGAGCGGCAGAGCGGCACCCTGGAGCGGCTGATGACGCTGCCCGTCGGCAAGCTCGACCTGCTGTTCGGCTACGCGGCGGCCTTCGGGCTGGTGGCCGCCGTGCAAGTGACCGTCGTGGTGGCCGCGGCGCTGGGCCTGGGCATGGAGGTCGAGGGAGATCCGTGGGTCCTCGGTGCCATCGCACTGGCCGACGCGCTGCTGGGCATCGCGCTGGGCCTGTTCGCCAGCGCGTTCGCCCGCACCGAGTTCCAGGTCGTGCAGTTCATGCCCGCGTTCGTGATGCCGCAGGTCCTGCTGTGCGGCCTGTTCGCGCCGCGCGAGGACATGCAGGCGGTGCTGGAGGCGCTGTCGTACGCGATGCCGCTGTCCTATGCGGTGGAGGCCATCGGCGACGCCGCCTCCTCCACGGGTGTCACCGTCGACCTGGCGGCCAACACCGGCGTGGTGCTGGGATGTGCGGTCCTTGCCCTGGTCCTGGGCGCCGCCACACTCCGGCGCCGCACGCCGTGACAGGCGGGACCGCCCGGCGGAGGCCCCGGTCGCCTCCGCCGGGCGCCACTAGGCTCGGAGGCACGCAGCGCGAGGCGAATCCGGCGAGGAGGAGTTCGGGATGGTTCTGCGGCAGACACTACTGGCGGCCGCGCGCAGCGACCGGTTGCGGGCGCTGGCCTCGGGCAGCCGGCTCACCCGCGGCGTCGTCGACCGGTTCGTGGCGGGCGAGCATGCCGAGGATGCGGTACGCGCAGCGGGGGAGCTCGCCGAGAAGGGCATCCTGTCCTCGATCGACCACCTCGGGGAGGACACCGAGCACCCCTCGCAGGCCGAGGAGATCACCGCGGGATACCTGCACCTGCTGCGCCTGCTCGGCGAGGCCGGACTGACCGCATCGGCAGAGGTTTCGGTGAAACCGACCGCCGTCGGCCTGGCGCTGGGCGGCGAGGGGCCGCGGCTGGCCGCCGGGAACCTCGCCCGGATCTGCGCCGCGGCCGCCGAGGCCGGGACCGCGGTGACCGTCGACATGGAGGCCGAGCGCCACGTCGGCCCCACGCTGCGGCTGGTGGCCTCGCTCCGCCCGGAGTACCCCCGGCTGGGCTGCGTGCTGCAGGCCTTCCTGCACCGGACCGAGGGCGACACCGCCGCCGTCGCCTCCGAGCCCGGGGCGCGGGTGCGGCTGTGCAAAGGGGCCTACGCGCCCGACCCCGCCACCGGCCACACCGAGCGCCGGGACGTCGACGCCGCCTACGTGCGGTCGCTGCGCCGTCTGATGGACAGCGAGGCCTACCCGATGGTGGCCACGCACGACCCGCGGCTGATCGACATCGCGACCACCCTGGCCCGCCGCTTCGGCCGCACCTACGACGGCTTCGAGTACCAGATGCTCTACGGCGCGCGCCCCGACGAGCAGCGCCGCCTCGCCGACCTGGGTGCCCGGATGCGCGTCTACATCCCCTACGGCGCCGACTGGTACGGCTACCTCGTGCGCCGCATGGCCGAGCGCCCCGCCAACGCGGCCTTCGCCGCGCGCTCCGTGCTGCGCCGCCGGTGAGGGCGCCGCCCGCGGGCGGCCGTCCACAGGGTGGGGCCTGCGGGTGCGCTGGGGACCCGCACATCGGTAGCGTTGAGGGAAAGGCGGACGCTATGGGGTGAGGTCATGATCGCGATCATCGGCGGCGGCAAGATGGGCGAGGCGCTGCTCGCCGGCCTGCTTGCCACCGGCCACGAGCCGGGCGGGGTCCTGGTCGCCGAGCCCGACCCGGCGCGGAGCGAGGCGCTGCGGCAGCGCTACGGCGTCTCCGTCGTCTCTCCGGCCGAGTCCGCCGGCCGGGCCGACGCGCTCATCCTCGCCGTCAAGCCGCAGGACATGGTCGACCTGCTCGACCGGCTCGACGGTGCGATCGGCGCCGGCACCCTGGTCGTCTCCATCGCGGCGGGCATCACCACATCCCTGCTCGAGAAGCACCTCTCCGGCGAGGTCGCCGTGGTGCGCGCGATGCCCAACACCCCGGCGCTGGTGGGCCGCGGCATGACCGCCGTCGCCGGCGGCGCCCACACGACCGCGGACCAGCTCGACCACGCCGAGTCCCTGCTGCGCTCGGTGGGCGAGGTCGTGCGGGTCGCAGAGCGGCACATGGACACCGTCACCGCCATCTCCGGCAGCGGCCCGGCCTACTTCTACTTCATCGCCGAGACCATGATCGAGGCCGGCGTGGCCATGGGGATGACCCGCGAGGCGGCCAAGAAGCTGGTCACCCAGACCATCGGCGGCGCGGCCGCGATGCTCGACGACCCCGGCGCCCACCCGGTGGTGCTGCGCGAGGCCGTCACCTCGCCCGGCGGCACCACAGCCGCGGCGGTGCGCGAGCTCGAGCGCCACGGTGTGCGCACCGCCTTCACCGACGCGATCGAGGCCGCCCGCGAACGCAGCCGCGAACTCTCCGAGGGGTGAGGGCACCGGATCCCCGGTCGGCGGCCGGGGCGGGCGCGCGCCCCGCTGGCGACGGTCCCGGCGGTCGTTGACTAGGCTGGGACCTGGCGGGTGACTCCCCACACACCCGCCGGACGCTATCCGCTCGGCGGGAGGGGCACATGGCCTGTTCGCTGCACGTCGCCTGGGATGACGGGCTCACCTCCTACAACTTCGGCCCGCAGCATCCGCTCGCGCCGGTCCGGGTGGAGCTGACGATGGCCCTGTGCCGCGAGTACGGGGTTTTCGACCGGCCGAACGTGGCGCTGCGCCCGATCGAGAAGCCCGCCTCCGACGACCTGCTCGGCCTCGTCCACGACTCCGACTACATCGAGGCCGTCAAGCGGGCGGGCGCGACCCTGGAGCCCGACGACCGCTACTGCCTGGGCACGTCGGACAACCCGGTCTTCCCCGACATGCACGACGCATCGTCCCTGGTCGCGGGCGCTTCGGTGCAGGCCGCCTCGGCCGTGTGGAACGGCGAGTCCGAGCACGCCGCCAACATCGCGGGCGGGCTGCACCACGCCATGCCGGCCAGCGCCTGGGGCTTCTGCGTCTACAACGACGCCGCCCTGGCCGTGGCCTGGCTGCTGGAACAGGGCGCCAAGCGCGTCGCCTACGTCGACGTCGACGTCCACCACGGCGACGGCGTGCAGGCCATGTTCTACGACGACCCGCGGGTGCTGACGATCAGCCTGCACGAGTCGCCGCTGACCCTGTTCCCCGGCACCGGGCGGCCGTCCGAGACCGGCGGCCCCGGTGCCGAGGGCTACGCGGTCAACGTGGCACTGCCGGCCGGGACCAACGACTCCCGCTGGCTGCGGGCGTTCGAGGCCGTCGTCCCCCCGCTGCTGCGCGAGTTCCAGCCGGAGGTGCTGGTCACCCAGCAGGGCGCCGACACCCACGCACTCGATCCGCTCGCCAACCTGATGCTCAGCCTCGACGGACAGCGCCGCACCTACAGCGCTCTGCACCGCTTGGCCAAGGAGACCGCCGGCGGGCGCTGGGTCGTGCTCGGGGGCGGAGGCTACGAGCTGGTGCAGGTCGTGCCGCGTGCCTGGACCCACCTGCTGGCCGAGGCCTCCGGCGCTGAAATCTCGCCGGACCTGGAGACCCCGCAGAGCTGGCGCGACTTCGTGCGTGAACGGACCGGCGAGGTCCCACCGCTGTACATGACCGACGGCCGCACGGTCGAGGTCACGCCGTTCGAGGCCGGGTTCGACCCCGAGGACCGCGTGGACCAGGCCATCCAGGCCACCAGGCGCGAGGTCTTTCCCAGCCACGGGATGGACCCCAGCCTTTAGCGGCCCAGCCGGCGGAACGGCACGGGATCCGGACCCCCCGCGCATATCGACCGGGCGGTCCGAAACGCTCCCGGGGTGGCGGCGGCCACCCCGGGAGCACCGGCGGGACGCAAAGTTGAATATGTCATGAAAGGGGTATGACGCCTCGTTAGATCGTGGACACCCCGCCGGCTCCGCGGGCGGGGCCGTGGCACGCACCGGGCCGCCGGACGCCGGGTTGCAGACGCCCCGGGTCATGAGGGAAGGGGATCGCTGGTGACGCCGCCTTCGCGCGCAGAGCTCGTCGCCCATCTCGTGCGCACCGGAATCGCCGGGCACGTCGACACACCCAGGCAGAACAATCTGCGGCACTACCGGCGGCTGTGCCACAAGGACCCCTACTACCAGTTCGGGCTGACCTTCGAGCACGAGTGGCAGTTCGACGAGGTCCTCGCGCTGATGTCCAAGCGCTGCGGCGTGGTCGCCGACGAGGCCCACCAGTGGGGGATCGACACCATCGACCCCGACCGCACCGTCGACGCGCTCGACGACGTGGCCGACCGCCTGGCCCAGGCCGCGGCCCGCCGCGAGCGGGTCATGTTCGCCACCGGCCACCCCAAGAACCTCGCCGATACCTACCGCACCTGGAAGGCGGCCCTGGAGGCCCGCGGCTGCGAGGTCGTCACCGCGGCGGCCGGCTACTCCTACGAGGTCGCCACCGAGCATCCGCCCAACCGCCGCGTACTGGTGTGGAAGGACGGCGTGGGCTTCGTGATGGACGGCGGCAGCGCGCGGCACAGCCACCACCCCTTCGGTATGCGCGCCGCACTGCAGGCCCTCGCCGACGAAGGCCGGGAGTGGCCGCAGTTGGTCATCGCCGACCACGGGTTCGCGGGCGCAGCGGGCGAGGCCGGTGTGCCGACCATCGGGTTTGCGGATTGCAACGATCCCGCTTTGTTCCTGGCCGAATACGAGGGAAAGCTGCTGACCACGGTGCCCCTGGACGACGGCTACGTGCCACCCGAGTACCGGCCTCTGGCGGGATACGTGCTGGAGAGGGCGGGGCTGGCCTGAGCGGCGCCGGAGCGGCCGAGGGTTACCCACTCCTAAACCTCACGCGACCCCCGACTCCCATGTAGCTCCAGAGACAGCAAAACCGACCTTTCAATGCTGTGCCCACGGATCTACCCTGAAATCGGACGTGCCAGCAGTTACCGAACGACACGCCGGCGTGGCGATGGCTCCGCACCGCCGGATGTAAGAGGCAGGGACATCCACGCTCACGTCCGGAAGTGAGGGCGTCGGAAGATGAACGGGAGTAAGGCTCCTCTCGACGAGGTCCGGTTCCTGACCGTGGCGGAGGTCGCCTCGGTCATGCGAGTGTCCAAGATGACGGTCTACCGAATGGTCCATTCGGGAGTGCTCCCCGCAATCCGCGTGGGGCGCTCCTACCGCGTTCCCGAACGTGCCGTGCAGGACTACCTCCGCGAGGCGTTCGTCGAAGCGGGCTGAGGCGCATTGACGGGCGCCGCGCAGTAGTGCAGCGACCCGTCGCGCGCCCGGGCGGCCAGCGGCGTCACCCGCCGGGGGCGGTGTATCCTCCATCGCCCCGCGGGTGGGCGCATGTGTCCGGGAACGGCCGCCCGGGTGGGATGGGTCGGGGGGCCCGAGGCGATGGCGGAGCGTCTACTACACTTTGTCGTTGATGCACCTGTCACCTTGCCTCCTCCCCGACTACTGAGGTCCGCCGATGCCCAGGAAGCCCCGTGTCCGGGTACTCGCCGCGGCGGCCGTCGCGGTGTCGCTCGCCGCAGGCTGCGCCCAGAGCGGGACCGCTCAGTCGGGAAGCGGCGGTGACGCCCGGGAGGACCGCTATGTCGCCGGCGACGGCTCCAGCACGGCGTTCCGGCCCGGCGACCGCGAGCCCGTCCCCGAGGTCTCCGGCGAGACCCTCGGCGGTGATCCGGTCAGCCTCGCCGACTACCGCGGCGACGTCCTGGTCCTCAATTTCTGGGCCAGCTGGTGCGGTCCATGCCGTTCCGAGGTCCCGGTCCTCAACGAGGTCCACTCCGAGAACAAGGACGCCGGGGTCGCCTTCCTCGGCGTGAACATCAAGGACAACCGCGCGGCGGCCAAGGCCTTCGAGGAGAATCAGGACGTCGAGTACCCCAGCCTCTACGACCAGCCCGGTAAGGTCGCCCAGGCCTTCCGCGACACGGTGCCGCCTGCGGCCATCCCCAGCACCCTGGTCGTCGACCGCCAGGGCCGCATCGCCGCCCGGGTGATCGGCGAGACCAGCTACAACGAGCTGAGCGACCTGGTCGAGCCCGTCGCCGCCGAGAAGGGCGGAGCGGCGGCCGGCGCCCCCGCCGGCCGTCCCGGCACCGCGGACCCGGCATGATCGCCGAGACGGTCCAGCACGGTTCCCTGCTACTCGCCGCCCCGCTGGCCCTCGCCGCGGGGCTCGTGTCGTTCCTGTCCCCGTGCGTGCTGCCGCTGGTGCCCGGCTACCTCTCCTACGTCACCGGGCTCAGCGGGGCCGACATCGCCGCGCGGCGCCGCGCCCGCGCTGCGGCCCGTCCAGGCGGCGGCGACCCCTCCGCCCCCGACCCGGAGACCGAGCCGGCCGACGCGGTGCTCCAGCGCCGCCGCGGCACCATGCTCGTCGGCAGCCTGCTCTTCGTCGCCGGGTTCAGCGCCGTCTTCGTAGCCGTGGGCGTCTTCGTCGGCGGCATCGGCGGCCTGCTGCTCGACTACGCCGAGCCGATCACCCGCGTCCTGGGCGCCGTGACGGTCCTGCTCGGCCTGATGTTCATGGGCGCGGTTCCCGGCCTCACCCGCGAGGTCCGCATCCACCGGGTCCCCGGCGCGGGGCTTGCCGGTGCCCCGCTGCTCGGCGTGGTCTTCGGCCTGGGCTGGACCCCCTGCATCGGGCCGACACTGGCGGCCGTGCAGAGCCTCGCCTTCACCGAAGGCAGCGTCGGCCGCGGCGCGCTGCTCTCCCTCGTCTACTGCCTGGGTCTGGGACTGCCGTTCGTGGCCGCCTCCCTGCTCTACCGGCGCGCCCTGGGAGCCTTCGACCGCGTCAAGCGCCACTACCGAGCCGTCACCGTCGCCGGCGGCGCGATGCTCGTAGCGGTGGGACTCCTCCTGGCCACCGGGCTGTGGACCGACATCACCGCGTTCATGCAGCGGTGGGTGGCCGACTACTCGACGGTGATATAGCAGTGACTTCCGAACCGACCTCCGCACCCGGGGCGGCCTCAGCAGAATCCGGCCGCCCCGCCGACCCGCAGCCGCCCGTGCCGGGTGCGCTGTCCGCGCTTGGCTGGGCGCGCTGGACGTGGCGCACGCTCACCTCGATGCGCACGGCGCTGATCCTGCTGTTCCTGCTGGCGGTGGGTGCCGTTCCGGGGTCGATGCTGCCTCAGCGGGGGGTCAGCGTCGAGCAGGTGAACAACTACGTCACCGAGCACCCCGACGTCGCGCCCTGGCTCGACCGCCTCTACCTCTTCGACGTCTACTCCTCGCCGTGGTACGCGGCGATCTACCTGCTGCTGTTCGTGTCGCTGACCGGATGCGTGCTGCCGCGAGCGCTGGCGCATTACCGTGCGATGCGCGCCCAGCCGCCTCGCACTCCCCGCAACTTGGGCAGGATGCCCTACTCGGCGACCTTCACGACCGCGGCCGGCCCCGAGCAGGTGCTCACCGGGGCGCGCGGCCGGCTGACGCGCCACCGCATCCGAACCGAGACCGACGGGCCGAACGGAGCGAAGTCGGTCTCGGCCGAATCCGGCTACCTGCGCGAGGCCGGAAACGTGCTGTTCCACCTGGCGCTGCTCGGCCTGCTCGCTGCGCTGGCGACCGGGTCCTTCCTCAGCTACCGCGGCAACATGCTGGTCGTCGAGGGCGACGGCTTCGCCAACACCGTCACCTCCTACGACGCGTACTTCCCGGGCACCGCCGTGGACCAGGACGATCTCCAGCCGTTCTCGTTCGAGGTGGAGAACTTCGACGTCTCCTACGTGCAGGAGGGGGAGGTGAGCGGGCAGGCCGCCTCCTACACCGCCGACCTGTCCTACCGATCCTCGCCCGAGGCGCCCGAGCGCGACCACAAGCTGGAGGTCAACAACCCGCTGTCGGTCGACGGCGCGCAGGTCTACCTGCTCGGACACGGCTACGCTCCAGAGTTCGAGGTGCGCAACAGCGAGGGCGATGTCGTGTTCGACCAGCCGGTGCCGTTCATCGCACGCCAGGAGCGCACCTTCACCTCCGACGGCGTGGTCAAGGTGCCCGACGCCGGCGAGCAGCAGTTGGGCTTCACCTCGGTCTTCCTGCCCTCCGCCGCGAAGGGCCCCGGCGGCGACCTCGTCTCCGACTTCCCGGCCGCCCGCGACCCGGTGGTCACCCTCACCGGCTACCGGGGCGACCTGGGCCTGGACAGCGGTGCCTCGCAGTCGGTGTACCAGCTGGACACCGAGGACATGAACCGGCTCGGGGAGTCGCCCGAGCTGCGGCCCGGCGAGTCGTGGAAGCTGCCGGACGGCGCGGGCACGGTCACGTTCACCGGCTACAGCGACTACATCAGCATGCAGGTGAACAGCAACCCCGCCCGGCTTCCGGTGCTGATCGCTGCATCGACGGCCGTCCTCGGCCTGCTGGCGACGCTGTTCGTGCGGCCGCGCCGGGTGTGGGTGCGGGCCCGGGCGCGCGAGGACGGGCGTACCGTCGTCGAGGTGGCCGGCCTGGGCAAAAGCGAGAACGCGGCGCTGACCGCGGACTTCCACAGCTTCGCCACCTCGCTGAGAGACCGGCTGCGGGAGGGTCCCGCTACCGAGACAGGCACGAAGGAGTAGCCGGTGCTGCACACGCTCGCCGCGGACACGCCGATGGACAGCCGGATGTCCTCGATCAGCGACGGACTGATCATCGCGATGATCGTGGTCTACGCGATCGCGCTGTTCCTCTTCGCCATCGAGGCCGCCTACGGGCGCCGGCGCAAACTGCGCGCCAACCGCCTGATGCCGGCCGCCACCGCGGCCTCCGGAGCGACGGCGTCCGCCGGCGGGGGTTCGGCGGAGCTGGACCTCGACGCGGACGGGAGCGGTGCTGATGACATGTCGGTCAGCGTGCGCCGCGAGGAACCCGAGGCCAGTGCGGCCAAGCACGTCGTCGGCGGCGTGGCGGTGGCCGTCACGGGGCTGGGCTTCCTGCTCAACGCCGCCCAGATCACCACTCGCGGCCTGGCGGCCGACCGCTGGCCGTGGGGCAACATGTTCGAGTTCGTGGTGGCGATCTGCCTGTGCAGCGTCGCCGCGTTCCTGTTCGCGGTCGTGCGCTACCAGGCCCGCTTCCTGGGGACCTTCGTGCTGGTTCCGGTGGTGCTGCTGCTGGGGATCGCCGCGCGGTGGCTCTACAACGAGGCCGGCCCGGTGATCCCGGCGCTGCACTCCTACTGGATCGCGATCCACGTCTCGGCGGCGATCATCGCCACCGGCGGGTTCATGGTGGCGGGTGCCGCAGCGGTCGCCCATCTCCTGGCCAACCGCGCCGAGCTCCAGCGCGCAGCGGGCCAGCGGGTCGCGGGCGTCGTGGCCAAGCTGCCGGCGGCCGAACTGCTGGACCGGGTGTCGCACCGCTTCATCGTGCTGGCGTTCCCGCTGTGGACGTTCGCGATCATCGCGGGCGCGATCTGGGCGGATGAGGCCTGGGGACGCTTCTGGGGATGGGATCCCAAGGAGGTGTGGTCCTTCATCACCTGGGTGGTGTACGCGGCCTACCTGCACGCCCGCGCGACCGCGGGCTGGCGCGGCTCGACGGCCACCTGGATCGGGCTGGCCGGCTTCGCCTGCCTGCTGTTCAACTTCTTCGCGGTGAACTTCGTCTTCAGCGGCCTGCACAGCTACGCCTGAACCGCGGGCTAGGGAGCGTGCGGCGCGCCTGACGGGCGCGCCGCACGCTTGCGGTGCAGAGCTACTCCTCGGGGTCGATGCGCCGGTTCAGTTTGCGCAGGAACTCCGGGTCGTCGTCCGGGCCGAGTGGTCGATCACGGTCGGACGCCTGGTTGAAGTCCGAGGGATCGAGGTGGTCCAGCGAAGCGGTCTGGGCGGTCGGCGCCGCGGGTTCGGGCGCATCCGGCTCCCGAGGGCGGCCCAGGAACAGCCAGAGCAAGGGGCCGACGGGCGTGAACAGCGCGATGATGATCAGCCAGAGGATCTTGGGCAGATTGCGTACTCCCGCTGCGGGACTGGTGAGCGCGTCGAAGAACGCGTACACCCAGACCACGATCGTGAGCAGCGTGATTAGGCCAGCGAGCCACACCATGGTTTCAGCCTATCCGGGATCGTCCGAGGACGCTCCGCACGAACGCGGGAGCCCGGTAGTGGCGGGAGCGGGGCCGCCTGGTGGGCTCCGACGCGCATGCGGCGGTGCGGACGGCGGTCAGGGCGTGGACTCTGTCGGTTCTCCGTGCAGCAGGGCGCGGACTTCGGACTCCCGGAACCTGCGATGGCCTCCGGGGGTGCGGATGCTGCTGATCCGTCCCGATGCGGCCCACCGAGTCACGGTCTTCGGATCGACTCGGAAGAGGGAGGCCACCTCTCCAGGGGTCAGCAAGCGTTCGCTTCCTCTTTCCACCTTCACAATCCCCCTTCGGGCCCGCCAGTCGACTTGGGGGGAGGCGGGCGTTTGATCCCCTAGTGTGCATGAGTTAGTCCGTTTCCTCCCTAGTTTTCGTAAAAACGGAGAGGAACTGGGGGTGGGTACCCGATATGTGATCGGAACGTAACCTTCAATTCGGAAGGCCGGATCGCAGCGATCCCATGACCGGTTCCGTGCCGCCAAGGGCGCCGCGGACGCACCCCCGCACCGGGGTGCGCAGGGCCGCCGGTGTCAGGGCCGTACCCTGGCAATGAGCCGGACCGTCGGCACGCGCGCAAGGCCTGCGCGGGTGCCGACGATCCGGCCGCATCGCCCGGTCCTCAATCTATTGCCGAATGATCCGTTGTGAGGCGGTTTTCATGCGTAGCGTCCTCGCTTACACCGCGGCACGCCTGCTGCTGTTCGCGGTGACCTATGCGATCCTCTACCTGCTGGGCGCCCGCGGGTTGCTCGCCGCGGCCATGGCGGTACTGATCAGCGGGCTGGTGAGCTACGTACTGCTGTCCCGGCAGCGCGACGCGGTGTCCGGCGCCCTCGCCGGCGGAATCGGCCGCGTCCGCGGGATGGGGCGGCGTCTTGAGGAGGGCGCCGCCAAGGAGGACGAGGCGCAGCGCGCCGAGCCGGCGGACGCCGCCGCGGACGGTGCGGCCGCCGAGGAGGACGGCGGCGGGAGCCGAGCGCCGTCCCCGGCCGGGGCCGACGAAGACGCCGGGCAGCCGGACGAGCCGGCGGCCGGCGACAGCGCCGGAGGCGGTCCCGACCCGGCTCCCCGCACGGACGCCCGCCAGGAAGCGGGCTGAGCGCCTGGCGCCCGGCCCGGTCCCGCACCGCTTGCCCCTCGTCGCCGGCCCGGTCGGGTCACAGCGGGAACATGCCCAGCCTTCCCCGGTAGGTGCCGGCCAGCCCCGTGGTGTCGCTGCCGACGTAGAGCCCTTCGGGCGTCGATGTGAGCGCTTCGACGCCGTGGCCGCGCGGCCTGCGGCCCGGGTTCCACGGCAGCGCCCGCCCAGTGTGCGGGTCTACGGCGGCGATCCCGCTGCGCTCCACGGCGCCCGGCCCGGCGTCGTGGTCGCCCTCCGGGTTGTCCATCCAGCGCTGGTGCCCGCCGATGTAGACCGCCGCGCCGGTGGCCTCCACCGCGTACAGCGAGTCGCCGCCGGTGCGGTTGACCCAGGTCGGCTCGGCGCCGGAGCCGGCGCCGGTCTCCCATCGCGCCGCCGTCTTGCACAGGCCCGGCTTGCGCTCGGGTCCGCCCGCGGTGACCACCGCGAAGTACGATCCGTCCGGAGCGAAGTCGATCTGGCGCATGTAGGTGTGCATGCTGCTGTAGTCGCAGGGCTTCGCGTAGGCGTCGGTGGACCAGTCGGCGAGCGCGGCCGGGCGTGCGCCGGTGTCGACGACGGCGATCTGGGGGCGGCTCCTGCCTTCGGCCCGGGTGAAGGTGCCCGCGACCACTAGGCGGTCGCCGCCCGGGCTCAGCGCCAGTTCCTGCACCCGCAGGCCGCCGCGCCGGGAGTCGGCGAGCGCGATGTCGAACGAGGGGTCGACCGCGCCGGTCCGGGCGTCGACCCGCGCCAGGCCGCTGCGCCGCTCGCCGCCGACGCTGTCGAAGGCGCCGCCGAGGTAGAGGGCCCCGCCGCGGGCGTCGATGCGGTAGACCGAACCGCCCGCGACCGCGGCGTCGAAGTTCCGTGCGGGCTCGCCCTCGCCGGTGGAGAGCAGGGCGACGCCCGGCAGGTCCTCGCCCTCGACGCGGTCGAAGCCGCCGCCGATGTAGACGCTGTCGCCGGGGCCGGGCACCAGGCTGGTGACCGTGCCGTCGACCGCGGGCGCGAAGTCGTCGCTGATGGCGCCGGAGCCGCGCTCGAAGGCGAAGATGTTGTGCCGCTCGACGGTGCCGCTGCGGTCGGGGGCGGCCACGCGGTCGAACCGCCCGGCCACCACCACGAGGTCGCCGACCGGCGCGACCGCCTTGACCCGGCCGTCCAGGACGTGCGGGGTCCAGGCGACCGGGTGCTCGCCGACGACGCCGGGGTGGAGCACGCCTGCGTAGGCGGCGGGCTGGGCCAGAGTCGGCGGCGCGGCCAGCGCGGCGGCCGCGAGTGCGGCGGTCAGCACGGCGCCGGCCCGTCGGGACGGGGCCCTGCCGCCCCTGCGGGCGTGGCCGGGCGCGGGGCCGCCGGCGCGGCGTTTGGTGGGCACGGGAGACCTCCAGGATCGGCTGCGGGATCGGGGTGCGGCGGCACGCGGACGCGGGCGGGTGCCGCCACAGCGGATCGGCGCGCCGTCCGGGCAAACACAAAGGAATCGTTCGGTAACAAAGAGTAACTCCTATGGGCGGTTCCGCGCACAGGACACCTCCCGCGCGGCGCCGCCCGCTCCGCGCCGGCCCTAGAGTGGACGCATGACCCGCGCTGAGCTCGACAAGCGGCCCGCCGACGTCGCGACCATGTTCGACGGCATCGCCGACCGCTACGACCTCGTCAACGACGTCATCTCGTTGGGCCAGGACCGCCTGTGGCGGCGCGCCACGGTGCAGGCCGTCGACGCCTACAGCGGCGAGCTGGTGCTGGACCTGGCCGCGGGCACCGGTACGTCCTCGGAGTCCTTCACGCGCAAGGGCGCCCGCGTCGTCGCCTGCGACTTCTCGCAGGGGATGCTCCGGGTCGGCGCCCGCCGCCGCGGCGGCGCCTCGCGCCGCGGGGTCACCTTCGTCGCCGGTGACGCGCTCTCGCTCCCCTTCGCCGACGAGACCTTCGACGCCGTCACCGTGTCCTTCGGGCTCCGCAACACCAACGACTGCGACCAGGCCCTGCGCGAGCTGCGCCGGGTGACCAAGGTCGGCGGCCGCCTGGTGGTCTGCGAGTTCAGCCATCTTCCGGTCGGCGCGCTGGACCGCGTCTACGGCACCTACCTGATGGGTGCCCTGCCGAAGATCGCCCGGCTGGCGACCGACAGGACGGAGGCCTACGAGTACCTCTCCGAGTCGATTATGGACTGGCCCGACCAGCGCGCGCTCGCTCAGCGGCTGATCGGAGCCGGCTGGGAGTCGGTGGCCTGGCGCAACCTCACGTTCGGGGTCGTCGCGCTGCACCGCGGCCACCGCCGCCGCTGACCGGCCGCCCGACCGCAGCATCCGCCTCAGCGCCGCCAGCGCCGCGAACGCCTCGTTCGCTGCGTTTTTTCGTGTATCGGTAATTTGCGACCAACCACAATAAAACGGACGTAGGTTTGCCTTACTTTTCCTGGTAGTGAGCCGAACGCCGCTTTTGTCGGCGAAAGCGGCGAAACAAGATGAATGCGCCTTGGGGGTCGCCCCAGCAGCACGAAAGGTCTAGACTCTGGATCACAGGGGCTTGTGAAGCCCTTCACAAACAGACGAGTCGTACATAGAGCTCGTGCTCAGCCGAAACCGAGCCGCGAACCAGCCGCAAACCAGCCGCGAAGCGCCGTCAGCGCACCCCCGAGGCGCAGCACCGCGCCATGCACGCCAAGGACCAACTCGTGACCGAGACAGCACCCGCCCCCCTGTCCGTCCGGGGCCGGCCTGCGGCCGAGGCCGAGGCCGACGTCATCATCGTCGGAGCCGGGCCCGCCGGATCCACGGCCGCCTACTACCTCGCCCAGTCCGGCCTCGACGTCCTCCTGCTGGAGAAGACGGCGTTTCCGCGGGAGAAGGTCTGCGGAGACGGCCTGACGCCCCGCGCCGTCAAGCAGCTCACCGCGATGGGCGTCTCGCTGGAGGACAAGGGCTGGATCCGCAACCACGGGTTGCGCATCATCGGCGGCGGCGTGCGGATCGAGCTGCCCTGGCCCGACCTCGCCGAGTACCCCGGCTTCGGCCTGGTGCGCACCCGCGAGGACTTCGACGAGATCCTCGCCGAGCGCGCGGTCTCGGCCGGAGCCCGCCTGCTGCAGCGCACGAACGTCACCGGTCCGGTTGTCGACCCGCGCAGCAACCGCATCGTCGGCGTCACCGCCAAGAACCCCGACCGGGAACCCGTCACCTACCGCGCACCCTTGGTGGTCGCTGCGGACGGCAACTCCTCGCGGCTCTCGGTGGCCATGGGCATCCGCAAGCGCGACGACCGCCCCATGGGCGTCGCCGTGCGCACCTACTTCACCAGCCCCCGGCACGAGGACGACTACCTGGAGTCCTGGCTGGAGCTGTGGGACAACAGCGAGGGGCGCGAGGTCCTGCTGCCCGGCTACGGCTGGGTGTTCGGCGTCGGCGACGGCCGGAGCAACGTCGGGCTGGGCATCCTCAACTCCACCTCCTCCTTCCAGGACGTCGACTACCGCTCGCTGCTGCGGCGCTGGACCGCCGGCATGCCCGCCGAGTGGGGCTTCACCGAGGAGAACCAGGACGGCAAGATCCGCGGCGCCGCGCTGCCCATGGGCTTCAACCGCGTGCCGCACTACACGCGCGGGCTGATGCTCGTCGGCGACGCCGGCGGGATGATCAACCCGTTCAACGGTGAGGGCATCGCCTACGCGATGGAGGCCGGCCGCATCGCCGCCGACGTCGTCGTCCAGGCGCACGCCCGGCCCACCCAGCAGGCCCGCGAGCGCACGCTGCTGAGCTACCCGCGGATCCTCTCGGAGACCTACGGCGGCTACTACACCCTGGGCCGCGCCTTCGTGAAGATGATCGGCAACCCGGAGCTCATGAAGTACGCCACCAAGTACGGGCTGCCGCAGCGCACCCTGATGCGGTTCGCGCTGAAGATGCTCGCGAACCTCACCGAGCCCAGCCACGGCGACGCCATGGACCGCGTGATCAACGGTCTGTCCAAGATGGCGCCGGCAGCCTGAGGCGAAGGGGCGGACACATGCACACCGTTGAGCCATCGCACGGTTCGCGCGAGTACGTGAACGCATTCACAAGCGAGCGTGCAAACGCCGCGCCCGCGCGCCGGGCGCCGGAGCCGGCACGCCGCGCCGGCATTGAGGAGAACGCCTAGCAATGGAGCTGTACGCACCGGTATTCGTCCTCGCCGCCATCGGAGCCGCGTTCGTCGGAGTCTCGATGCTCGTCGGCTCCATCGCCGGGCCCAAGCGCTACAACCGCGCCAAGATGCAGGCCTACGAGTGCGGCATCGAGCCCACGCCCCAGCCTGCCGGCGGCGGGCGCTTCACGATCAAGTACTACCTCACGGCGATGCTGTTCATCGTCTTCGACATCGAGATCATCTTCCTCTATCCGTGGGCGGTTCACTTCGACGAGCTCGGCGTCTTCGGGCTGATCGCGATGGTGCTCTTCCTGGTGAACGTGTCGATCGCCTACGCCTACGAATGGCGGCGCGGCGGACTGGAGTGGGAGTGAGCACCCGGGAGCGCCGAGCGGCGCCCCGGCACCGCGAGGCCGCGGACCGACGCACGCAGACGACGCACCAGAAAGGGGGTTCGCCGGATGGGGCTTGAGGAGAAACTGCCCAGCGGCATCATGCTGACGACGGTCGAGCAGATCGCCGGGCTGGTGCGCAAGAGCTCGATGTGGCCGGCCACGTTCGGACTGGCCTGCTGCGCCATCGAGATGATGTCGGCGGGCGGACCGCACTACGACATCGCCAGGTACGGGATGGAGAAGTTCGGCGCCACGCCGCGCCAGGCCGACTTGATGGTCGTGGCGGGCCGGGTCAGCCAGAAGATGGCCCCCGTTCTCCGCCAGATCTACGACCAGATGCCCGAGCCGAAGTGGGTCATCTCCATGGGCGTGTGCGCCTCCAGCGGCGGCATGTTCAACAACTACGCCATCGTCCAGGGTGTCGACCACATCGTGCCGGTCGACATGTACCTGCCCGGGTGCCCGCCGCGGCCCGAGATGCTCTTCGACGCCGTGCTCAAACTGCACGACAAGGTGCAGAACGAGAAGCTCGGCGCGCACCGCAAGGCCGAGATCGAGGAAGAGGAGGAGCGCCGGCTGCGCCGCGAGCTCCCCCTGCTGGACCCGAGCGAGGTGGCGGGACGGTGAGTCTCAACGGCAACGGCAACGGCAACGGTCCCGACCGCGGCGAGGAGCACGCCGACCAGGAGGAGAACCTTCCGGCGCGCGCCGGCGAGGAGCGCCTCAGCGCGCCCGTCGCCCGAACCGGGATGTTCGGCGCCAAGACCAGCGGCGACACCTCCGGCTACGGCGGGTTGCTGGTGCGGAAGACCCCCCGCGCCTCCTCCCGGCGCCCCTTCACCGACCCCGACGACCCCCGCACGGAGTCCTTCGACGGGATCGCCGACGCCCTTGAGCGGGCCCTGGGCGCTGAGGGCGCCCCGGGCACCCGGGCGGTCGAACGGGTCCTGGTCGACCGCGGCGAGATCACCTTCCACGTGCGCCGGGAGAACCTGCGCGAGGTCGCCCGCCTCCTGCGCGACGACCCCGGCCTGCGGTTCGAGCTGTGCACGGGTGTCAGCGGGGTGCACTTCCCCGACGACAGCGGGCGCGAGCTGCACGCGGTCTACCACCTGCGCTCGCTGACCCACAACAACGAGATCCGCGTCGAGACGGCCTGCCCCGACGCCGACCCGCACATTCCTTCGGTCGTCGCCGTCTACCCGGCCAACGACTGGCACGAGCGCGAGGCCTTCGACTTCTTCGGGATCGTCTTCGACGGGCACCCCGCGCTCACCCGTATCGAGATGCCCGACGACTGGCACGGCCACCCCCAGCGCAAGGACTACCCGCTCGGCGGGATCCCGGTCGAATACCGCGGTGCAACCATTCCGCCGCCGGACGAGCGGAGGTCATACCAATGACGAACGTCACAGAGGACTACATCGACGCCACCGGCGGCGACTGGGAGGAGGTCGTCGCCAAGGCGCAGAGCAGCGACGCCGAGCGCCTCGTGGTCAACATGGGCCCGCAGCACCCTTCCACCCACGGCGTGCTCCGGCTCATCCTCACCCTGGACGGCGAGACCTGCACCGAGGCGCGGGTGGGCATCGGCTACCTGCACACCGGCATCGAGAAGAACATGGAGTTCCGGACGTGGACACAGGGCACCACGTTCGTGACCCGCATGGACTACCTCACGCCGATGTTCAACGAGGTCGCCTACTGCCTGGCGGTCGAGCGCCTGCTGGGCGTCACCGACCGCATCCCCGAGCGGGCCGACGTCATCCGCGTGCTGATGATGGAGCTCAACCGGATGTCCTCCCACTTCGTGGCGATGGCGACGTTCGGTATGGAGTTGGGCGCCACCACGGTCATGACCAACGGGTTCCGCGAGCGCGAGATGGTCCTCGACATCTTCGAGCTCATCACCGGCCTGCGGATGAACCACGCCTACATCCGCCCCGGCGGCGTCGCCCAGGACCTTCCCGACGGAGCGGTCGCCAAGATCCGTGAGCTGCTGAAGGAGATGCCCAGGCGCATCGCCACGCTGCGCAAGCTCCTCGACGCCAACCCGCTCTACCTGGCCCGCACCCGCGACGTCGCCCACCTGGACCTGTCCGGGTGCATGGCGCTGGGCGTGACCGGCCCGCTGCTGCGCGCCTCCGGTCTGGCCTGGGACCTGCGCAAGGCCAAGCCCTACTGCGGATACGAGAACTACGAGTTCGACATCCCCGTCTCCGACGGCGGCGACGTCTACGCGCGCTACCGGGTGCGCATGGCCGAGCTGGAGCAAAGCCTGCGCATCGTCGAGCAGTGCCTCGACCGGCTCCAGCCGGGCCCGATCATGATCGACGACGCCAAGATCGGCTGGCCCGCCCGGCTGGAGCTGGGCGGCGACGGCCTGGGGAACTCGCCCGAACACATCGCCCACATCATGGGCGGCTCGATGGAGGCCCTCATCCACCACTTCAAGCTCGTCACCGAGGGCTTCCGGGTCCCGGCCGGGCAGGCCTACGCCGCGGTGGAGAGCGCCAAGGGCGAGCTGGGCTGCCACGCCGTCAGCGACGGCGGCACACGCCCCTACCGCGTGCACTTCCGCGACCCCTCGTTCAACCACCTGCAGTCGGTCGCGGCCATGTGCGAGGGCGGATCCGTGGCCGACGTGATCGCCGCGGTGGCCAGTATCGACCCCGTGATGGGAGGGGTGGACAGGTGAGCAGCACCTTTACCGACGAGGTCCGCGGGCGGCTGGAGGTCGACGCCAAGGAGGTCATCGCCCGCTACCCGCGCGAGCGCTCGGCCCTGCTGCCGCTGCTGCACCTGGTGCAGGCCGAGGAGGGCTACGTCACACAGGCGGGCATCCGGTTCTGTGCCGAGCAGCTGGGCCTGACCACCGCCGAGGTCACCGCCGTGGCGACGTTCTACACCATGTACAAGCGCCGGCCCACCGGCGAGTACCACGTCGGGGTGTGCACCAACACGCTGTGCGCGGTCATGGGCGGCGACGAGATCCTCGCCGGCCTCAAGGAGCACCTCGGTGTGGGCAACGACGAGGCCACCGAGGACGGCCGCGTCTCGGTCGAGCACGTCGAGTGCAACGCGGCCTGCGACTTCGCGCCGGTCGTGATGGTCAACTGGGAGTTCTTCGACAACCAGACCCCCGAGTCGGCCAAGCGGCTGGTGGACGACCTGCGGCTGGGCGAGGACGTGCGCCCCACCCGCGGCCCCGAGCGGCTGTGCACCTTCAAGGAGGCCAGCCGCCTGCTCGCCGGGTTCTCCGACGGGCGCGCCGACGAGGGAACGCAGGCGGGCGAACCCTCCCTGCAAGGGCTGAAGCTCGCGCGCGAGCGCGGTTGGAGCGCCCCCGAGCCCGGCGCCGCGGGCGCGCCGAGCGGAGACGAAGGGAGCGCCAAGTGACCGCCCTGACCCCGGTCCTCTCGGCCAACTGGGACCGCCCCGACTCCTTTACGCTGCAGGGCTACCGCGACGGCGGCGGCTACGAGGCGCTGCGCACCGCGCTGACCATGGAGCCCGACACGATCGTGGACCTGGTCAAGGCCTCCGGCCTGCGCGGCCGCGGCGGCGCCGGGTTCCCGACCGGGATGAAGTGGGGGTTCCTGCCCAAGGACAACCCCAACCCGCGCTACCTGGTCGTCAACGCCGACGAGTCCGAGCCCGGCACCTGCAAGGACGTGCCGCTGATGCTGGCCAACCCGCACGCCCTCGTCGAGGGAGTCGCGATCTCGGCCTACGCCATCCGCAGCAGCCAGGCGTTCATCTACGTGCGCGGCGAGGTCCTGCACGTCATCCGTCGCCTCAAGCGGGCCGTCGAGGAGGCCCGCGAGGCCAACCTGATCGGCCCCGACGTCCTGGGCACCGGGTTCGACCTGGACGTGGTCGTGCACGCGGGCGCCGGCGCCTACATCTGCGGCGAGGAGACCGCGCTGCTGGACTCCCTGGAGGGCTACCGCGGCCAGCCCCGGCTGAAGCCGCCCTTCCCCGCCGTGGCCGGGCTCTACGCCTCACCCACCGTGGTCAACAACGTGGAGTCCATCGCCAGCGTCCCCGGGATCGTCGGCAACGGCGCCGAGTGGTTCACCTCCATGGGCACCGAGAAGTCCGCCGGGTTCGGCTTCTTCTCCCTTTCGGGCCATGTGCGCCGGCCCGGCCAGTACGAGGCCCCGCTGGGCATCACACTGCGCGAGCTGCTGGACATGGCCGGCGGCGTGCGCGAAGGCCATGAGCTGAAGTTCTGGACTCCCGGCGGGTCCTCCACCCCGATCTTCACCGATGAGCACCTCGACACCCCGCTGGACTTCGAGTCCGTCGGTGCGGCCGGGTCCATGCTGGGCACCCGCGCCCTGCAGATCTTCGACGAGACCACCTGCGTGGTCCGCGCCGTCGGCCGCTGGATCGAGTTCTACGCGCACGAGTCCTGCGGCAAGTGCACCCCGTGCCGCGAAGGCAACTACTGGATGGTGCAGGTGCTCGACCGCCTCGAACGAGGCGAAGGCACCGAGGCCGACCTGGAGAAGCTGCTGGACATCTGCGACAACCTGCTGGGCCGCTCCTTCTGCGCGCTCGGCGACGGCGCCGCCAGCCCGGTGATGAGTTCCATCAAGTACTTCCGCCAGGAGTACATCGACCACGTCACCCGGGGCGGCTGCCCGTTCGACCACCGCAAGTCGACGGTGTGGGGAGGCACGGCATGACCGCGGCGTCCGCGCCCGCAATGCCGGCGGCGCCGGCAGGAGAGGAGGAGCAGTGACCGTCACGACCAACAGCGCCTCGGGCGGCACTCCGCCCGCGCAGCCGGAGGACCTGGTCACCGTCACCATCGACGGCTTCCAGATCCAGGTGCCCAAGGGAACCCTGGTCATCCGGGCCGCCGAGCTGCTGGGGATCCAGATCCCGCGCTTCTGCGACCACCCCCTGCTCGACCCGGTGGGCGCGTGCCGGCAGTGCCTTGTGGAGATCCCCGACGCGGGCAACGGGCGCGCCATGCCCAAGCCGCAGGCCTCCTGCACCATCACCGTCATGGAGGGCATGGTCGTCAAGACCCAGCTGACCTCCGAGGTGGCGGAGAAGGCCCAGCGCGGGATCATGGAGTTCCTGCTGATCAACCACCCGCTGGACTGCCCGGTATGCGACAAGGGCGGCGAGTGCCCGCTGCAGAACCAGGCCATGGCCAACGGAGGCGGCGAAACGCGCTTCCTGGACGTCAAGCGGACCTTCCCCAAGCCGATCCCGCTGTCGACGCAGGTGCTGCTGGACCGCGAGCGCTGCATCCAGTGCGCCCGCTGCACCCGCTTCTCCGCGCAGATCGCCGGGGACCCCTTCATCGAGCTGCTGGAGCGCGGGGCGGACGAGCAGGTGGGCATCGCCGAGGGCGAGCCGTTCCAGTCCTACTTCTCCGGCAACACCGTCCAGATCTGCCCGGTGGGCGCGCTCACGGGCGCCGCCTACCGGTTCCGGTCCCGGCCGTTCGACCTCGTCAGCACCCCCAGCGTGTGCGAGCACTGCGCCGCCGGGTGCGCCCAGCGCACCGACCACCGGCGCGGCAAGGTCACCCGGCGCCTGGCAGGCGACGACCCGCAGGTCAACGAAGAGTGGAACTGCGACAAGGGCCGGTGGGCGTTCAAGTACGCCACCCAGCCCGACCGCCTCACCCACCCCCTGGTGCGCGACGAGGAGAGCCGCGCCCTGGAGACCGCCTCCTGGCCGGAAGCCGTGACCACCGCAGCCCAGGGCCTGGCCCGGGCGCGCGACCGCGGCGGCCGCGTCGGCGTGCTCACCGGCGGACGGCTCACGCTGGAGGACGCCTACGCCTACGCCAAGTTCGCCCGCGTGGCGCTGCGCACCAACAGCGTCGACATGCGGGCCCGCCCGCACTCCGAGGAGGAGGGCGACTTCCTCGCCGCCCGGGTGGCGGGCACCGGGCTCGGAGTCTCCTACGAGGACCTGGAGACCGCCCCGGCGGTGCTGCTGGCGGGGTTCGAGCCCGAGGACGAGTCGCCGGTGGTGTTCCTGCGGTTGCGCAAGGCGCACCGCAAGCACGGCACCCGCGTCTTCGCCGCGGCCCCCTACGCCACACGCGGGCTGACCAAGGCGGGCGGCCGGCTGATCCCCACGGCGCCCGGAGCCGAGCCCGAGGTGCTGGGTGAGCTGGGCGACGCCGACTCCGAGGCGCTTGAGGCGCTGCGCCGGACCGGCTCGGTCATCCTGGTCGGCGAGCGGCTGGGCGCGGTTCCCGGAGCGCTGTCGGCGGCCGCGCGGCTGGCCGACCGCACCGGTGCCCGCTTGGCCTGGGTGCCGCGCCGCGCCGGCGAGCGCGGCGGCGCCGACGCCGGCGCGCTGCCCAACCTGCTGCCGGGCGGGCGGCCGGTCTCCGACGCCACGGCCCGTGCCGAGGTCGCCCGCGCCTGGAGCGTCGGCTCGCTGCCCGAGCGTGAGGGCCGCTCCACGGCCGAGATCGTCGAGGCCGCCGCATCGGGCGAGCTGGAGGCGCTGCTGATCGCCGGCGTCGACCTCGACGACCTGCCCGACCCCGCCGCCGCCCGCGCCGCCCTGGCGCGCGTGCCGTTCATCGTCAGCGTCGAGATGCGCGCGAGCAACGTCACCGACCGGGCCGACGTGGTACTGCCGGTGGCGGCCGTGGCCGAGAAGAGCGGCACGTTCGTCGACTGGGAGGGCCGCCGGCGCCCCTTCGGCGACACGCTCAAGAAGCCCGGACTGCTGTCGGACCTGCGCGTGCTGTCCGCCGTCGCCGACGAGATGGACGTGCACCTGGGCCTGCCCGACGACGCCACCGCGCTGCGCGAGCTCGACCGGCTCGGCGCGTGGTCCGGCGAGCGTGTTCCCGACCCGCTGACCCGCAGCGCCGAGCGCCCCCGGCCCGGAAAGGGCGAGGCCGTGCTGTCTACCTGGCGCCAGCTGCTGGGCAACGGCCGCATGGAGGACGGGGAGCCCTACCTGGCCGGGACTGCGCGCCCCGCCCTGGCCCGCGTCTCCGCCGCCACCGCCGCCGAGATCGGTTTGGCCGACGGCGGTCGACTGCGTGTCAGCGGCCCTGCGGGCGCGGTCAGCGTTCCCGCCGTCGCCGCACCCATGCCCGACCGGGTCGTGTGGCTTCCGGAGAACGCCCGCGACTGCGACGTCCGCCGCGACCTGGGCGCCGCGGGCGGGACCGTCGTCGCCGTCTCCGCCGAGAGCGGCGAGAGCGGCGAGCAGGGCGAGGGCGGAGCCGACCTTCAAGCCAGGATGTCCGCGACGAGTGCGGGGAGCGACCTGTGACCACGACAGCACAGGCCGGCGCGGCCCTACCCGTGGCCGCCGAGGCCCAGCTGGACGCCTTCGGCACCGATCCCTGGTGGATCACGCTGATCAAGGCGCTGGTGATCTTCGTCTTCCTGATGGTCTGCGTGCTGATGATGATCATGGCCGACCGCAAGGTCATGGGCCGCATGCAGCAGCGCCACGGCCCCAACCGGTTCGGCCCGCTGGGACTGCTCCAGTCCCTGGCCGACGGGGTCAAGCTGTCGCTCAAAGAGGACCTGATCCCGCGGGGAGTGGACCGGACGGTCTACATCGCGGCTCCCGTGATCGCCGCCGTTCCCGCCTTCATCGCCTTCTCGGTGATCCCCGTCGGGCCCGAGGTGAACATGTTCGGGGTCCAGACCCCGCTCCAGCTCACCGACCTGCCCATCGCCGCGCTCGTGGTGCTGGCCACCGCGGCGGTCGGCGTCTACGGCATCGTGCTGGGCGGCTGGGCCTCGCAGTCCCCCTACGCGCTGCTGGGCGGGCTGCGCGCCTCGGCCCAGGTCATCAGCTACGAGATCGCGATGGGACTGTCGTTCGTCGCGGTGTTCATGTACTCCGGCACCCTGACCACCTCCGGCATCGTCGAGGCGCAGCGGCCGGTGTGGTTCGCGCTGATCCTGCTGCCGTCGTTCCTCATCTACATCGTCACGATGATCGGCGAAACCAACCGGCTGCCCTTCGACCTCGCCGAGGGCGAAGGCGAGCTGGTCGGCGGGTTCATGACCGAGTACGGGTCGATGAAGTTCACCATGTTCTTCCTCGCCGAGTACGTGAACATGGTGACCGTCGCCGCCGTCTCGGTGACCTTCTTCCTCGGCGGCTACCTCGCGCCGCCGCCGCTGACCATGTTCTGGGCAGGTGCGAACGACGGCTGGTGGCCGGCCCTGTGGTGGCTGCTGAAGTTCCTG
This sequence comes from Streptomonospora wellingtoniae, assembly GCF_031845375.1. Classification (NCBI taxonomy): domain Bacteria; kingdom Bacillati; phylum Actinomycetota; class Actinomycetes; order Streptosporangiales; family Nocardiopsidaceae; genus Streptomonospora; species Streptomonospora wellingtoniae. The sequence goes on along the minus strand of NZ_JAVREK010000001.1, from coordinate 42,658 downwards.
CTCATGATGTTCCTGTTCATCTGGGTGCGCGGGTCGGTGCCGCGGATCCGCTACGACCAGCTCATGCAGCTCGGCTGGAAGATCCTCATCCCGGTGCAGCTCGTGTGGATCACCGCCGTGGCGTTCGTGCGCATCCTCGTCAACGAGGGGGCGCCCGCCGGTGTGGTGGCCGCCGTTGTGGGCGGGTTCGCGGCCGCCACGGTCGTCGTTCTCGCCGCCTGGGCGCGCGCGGCGCGCCGCAAGCGCCGCGCCGAGGCCGCCGAGCGCCGGGAGGAACTGCGGCTCATGCGCGAAGACCCCGCCTACGGAGGATTCCCCGTGCCACCGCCGAGCGCACCCCACTACGGCAGCAGCGTGCCGGCCGAGGGACCGCGATACGCCCCTCGTGCCCCCGACGACAAGCGTGAGGAGGTAACCGGTGCTTGACTGGCTCAACCCCGTCAAGGGGTTCGGCGTCACCTTCCACACCATGTTCACGAAGGTGCCGACCACCAACTACCCCGAGGTCAAGCGCGCGACCGCGCCCCGCTTCCACGGCCGGCACCAGCTCAACCGCTGGGCCGACGGACTGGAGAAGTGCATCGGGTGCGAGCTGTGCGCCTGGGCCTGCCCGGCCGACGCCATCTACGTGGAGGGCGGCGACAACACCGAGGAGGAGCGCTACTCCCCGGGCGAGCGCTACGGCCGCGTCTACCAGATCAACTACCTGCGCTGCATCCTGTGCGGACTCTGCGTCGAGGCCTGCCCCACCCGGGCTCTGACCATGACCAACGAGTACGAGATCGCCGCCGACGAGCGCGAGAGCCTGATCTGGACCAAGGAGCAGCTCCTCGCGCCGCTGCTGGAGGACATGGAGGCGCCCCCGCACCCCATGCGCCTGGGCGAGACCGAGGAGGAGTACTACCGCAACGGCGCCACCCCGGCCGAGGCCGCGGCCGCGCCCCGGCCCGAGGGTGAGGCGCAGTGAACGCCGCCGTCCTCACCGGCGCCTCCGCGGCGCCGGGCAGCCCCATCGGCGGTGTCGAAGCGGCCGTCTTCTGGGTCCTCGCCACGGTGGTCGTCATCGGCGCCCTCGGCGTGGTCTTCAGCCGCAAGGCGGTGCACTCGGCGCTGATGATGGCCATGGTCATGCTCGGGCTGGCCGCCTTCTACGGCATGAACCAGGCACCGTTCCTCATGGTCGTGCAGATCGTCGTCTACACCGGCGCGGTCCTGATGCTGTTCCTGTTCGTGCTGATGCTGGTCGGCGTCAGCTCGGCGGACTCGCTGGTCGAGACGCTGCGCGGGCAGCGGGTACTCACCGCGGTGGTGGCGGTTTGCTTCCTCGGCGCGCTGACGCTGGGGCTGACCCGCATCACCGCCGCCGAGCCCGTCGGGCTCGCAGCGGGCATCGCCGCCGCCGGCGGCAGCGTCCCCTGGATCGCCGGCGAGGTGATCTACCGCTACATCGTCGCGTTCGAGGCCACCGGCGCGCTGCTGATCACCGCGGTGCTGGGCGCGCTCGTGCTCGCCCACGTCAACCGGATCAAGAAGCGGCGCACGCAGCGGGCGCTGGCCCGTGAGCGCATCCGCGGCGACCACCCCACCCCGCTGCCGGGCCCGGGCACCTATGCGCGGCACAATGCCATCGACATGCCCGCGCTGCTGCCGGACGGCTCGGTCTCGGAGCTGTCGCTGAACCCCGTGCTCACCGCCCGCGACCCCAGCCTGCATTCCGGCGTGCCCAAGGACTTCCAGCTGGGCTCGATCCCCGAGGCCGGCGGCGCCTCCGACTCCGCCGCCTCCAAGGAGGCCGACCCCCTCGGCGCCGCCGACGGCGAAGCCGGGACCGGCAGCGCCTCCGGTCCCGAGGACGACGGCAGCGGCGACGGCGACGCCAACGGACAGGAGGCCGAGCACACATGGACCCGATGAACTACATCGTGCTGGCCGCGGTCGTGTTCACGATCGGCGCCATCGGCGTGCTGGTGCGGCGCAACGCCATCATCGTGTTCATGTGCGTCGAGCTGATGCTCAACGCCTGCAACCTGGCGTTCGTCGCCTTCGCCCGCATGCTCGGCGACATCGAGGGCCAGGTCATCGCGTTCTTCGTGATGATCGTGGCCGCGGCCGAGGTCGTGGTGGGCCTGGCGATCATCATGCAGATCTTCCGGACCCGCAGGTCGGCGTCGCTCGACGACGCCAACCTGCTCAAGCACTAGAAGGCGACGTGGCTGTGTCTGAGATAACCCTCGCCGCCGAGCAGCACGCGACCGCTGTCACCTCCCAGGCCAGCGGGGCGATCCTGGCCAATGCCTGGCTTCTGATCGCGTTTCCGCTGGTCGGCGCCGCGGTTCTGCTGCTGGGAGGTCGGCGCACCGACAGCTGGGGACACTGGCTGGGCACCGCCCTGCCGCTGGCGAGCTTCGGCTGGGCGGTGGCGGCCCTGTTCGAGATCCTGGCCGCGGCGCCCGAGGAGCGGAGCTTCGCGGTCCCCGTCTACACCTGGTTCAAGGTGGGCGGCTTCGATGCCGAGGTCGGCCTGCTGCTGGACCCGCTCTCCATCAGCTTCGCGCTGCTGATCACCGGCGTCGGCTCGCTCATCCACATCTACTCGGTGGGCTACATGGCCCACGACGAGCGGCGGCGCCGGTTCTTCGCCTACCTGAACCTGTTCGTCGCGGCGATGCTGGTGCTGGTGCTCGCCGACAACTTCGTGCTGCTGTTCCTGGGCTGGGAGGGCGTCGGCCTGGCGTCCTACCTGCTGATCGGCTTCTGGCAGCACAAGGACTCGGCCGCCGTCGCGGCGAAGAAGGCGTTCTTGGTCAACCGGGTCGGCGACATGGGTCTGCTCATCGCGGTCATGATCATGTTCTCCGCCTTCGGCACCGTCGCCTTCTCCGGCGTCTTCGGCGCCGTCGAGCAGGCGGGCGCGGGGCTGACGACCGCGCTCGGCCTGCTGCTGCTCCTGGGCGCCTGCGGCAAGTCCGCGCAGCTGCCCCTGCAGTCGTGGCTGCTGGACGCCATGGAGGGTCCCACCCCGGTCTCCGCGCTGATCCACGCCGCGACCATGGTCACCGCCGGCGTCTACCTGATCGTGCGCGCCGGCCCGGTCTTCGAGGCCGCGCCCGCGGCCCAGACGACGGTCGCCGTCGTCGGCGCCGCGACGCTGCTCGCCGGAGCCGTGATCGGGTGCGCCAAGGACGACATCAAGAAGGCGCTGGCCGGCTCCACCATGAGCCAGATCGGCTACATGACCCTGGCGGCCGGGCTCGGCCCCATCGGCTACGCCGCCGCCATTGCGCACCTGATCACGCACGGCTTCTTCAAGGCGGGGCTGTTCCTGGGCGCCGGCTCGGTGATGCACGGCATGAACGACGAGGTCGACATGCGCCGCTACGGCGGCCTGCGCAAGGCGATGCCGATCACCTTCGCCACCTTCGGCCTGGGGTATCTGGCCATCATCGGGTTCCCGCTGCTGTCGGGCTGGTGGACCAAGGAGGGCATCATCGAGGCCGCGTTCTCGTCCGGCGGCGCGACGGGCACCGCCCTGGGCGTGGCCGCGCTCGTCGGCGCCGGGCTCACCGCGTTCTACATGACCCGGGTGATGATCCTGACGTTCTTCGGCGAGCGCCGCTGGGCCGACGACGCGCACCCGCACGAGTCGCCCGCCTCCATGACCGTGCCGATGATCGTGCTGGCTGCGGGGTCGGTCTTCCTCGGTGCCGTTCTGGTTTTCGGCTACCGTTTCGCGCACTTCCTGGAGCCGGTCGTCGGCGCACCCGAGGAGGCCCACGAGTTCCATCTGGCCGCCATGTTCACCAGCGCGCCGAGCCTGGCGGCGCTGGGGCTGATGGTGGCCGGGGCGGCCGTGGCCTGGTTCATGTACGGGCGCCGCGAGGTCCCGGTCACCGCGCCGCGCCCCGGCCCGGTCACCGCCTTCGCCCGCAACGAACTCTACGGCAACGCCCTCAACGAAGGGCTGCTCATGCGCCCGGGGCAGGCCGTCGCCGCGGCGCTGTCGGCCTTCGACGCCAAGGTGGTCGACGGCCTGGTCGACGGGGTCGGCACGGGTGTGCGCGACAGTTCCCGGGGCCTGCGCGGTGCGCAGACGGGCTTCGCCCGCACCTACGCGCTGACGATGCTGTTCGGCGCCGCCATCGTCGTCGCAACGCTGGCTGTGAGGATCTAGATGACCGACTTCCCCTGGCTCACCCTCGCCATCGCGCTGCCCGCACTGGGCGCCGCTGCGGTGGCGCTGCTCCCGCGCGAGCGGGTCGAGACCGCCAAGCGCGCGACCCTGGGCGTGACGGTGGCGACCCTGCTGGTGGTCGCGGCGATGGCCGCGCAGTTCGCCCCCGCTGGCGGGGACCGGCTGCAGTTCGCCGAGGTCTACCCGTGGATCCCGCGCTTCGGCGTAAACTACGCGGTCGGCGTCGACGGCATCGCGCTGGTGCTGATTCTGATGTCGGTGGTGCTCGTGCCGCTCGTGGTCCTGGCGGCCTGGCGGGAGAACGACGACGCCCCCGACGGCGGCAAGGGCTATTTCGCGCTGATCCTCGCCCTCGAAGCGATGATGATCGGAGTGTTCGCCGCCACCGACGTCTTCCTGTTCTACGTGTTCTTCGAGGCCATGCTGATCCCGGTCTACTTCATGATCGGCCGGTACGGCCGCGGGGACGCGCGACGCGCCGCGGCGGTCAAGTTCCTGCTCTACAGCCTGCTGGGCGGGCTGTTGATGCTGGTGGCCGTCATCGGCGTCTACGTCTACGGCGGCACGTTCCTGTGGAGCGAGCTGGCGGGCCCGGGGGGCGCGCTTGCCGGAGTGGACCCTGCGGCCGCGCGCTGGCTGTTCCTCGGCTTCTTCGTCGCCTTCGCGATCAAGGCGCCGATGTGGCCGGTGCACACCTGGCTGCCCTCGGCGGCCGGCTCCTCGCGGCCGGGAACGGCGGTGCTGCTGGTCGGCGTGCTGGACAAGGTCGGCACCTACGGCATGCTGCGCTACTGCCTGGAGATGTTCCCGGGCGCGGCCACCTGGTTCGTGTGGCCGGTGGTGGTGCTCAGCCTGGTCAGCATCGTCTACGGCGCGGTGCTGGCGATCGCGCAGAGCGACATGATGCGCCTGATCGCCTACACCTCGGTCTCGCACTTCGGGTTCATCACCCTGGGCGTGTTCGTCATGACCTCCCAGGGCCAGTCGGGCGCGGCGCTGTACATGGTCAACCACGGCTTCGCGACCGGAGCGCTGTTCCTGGTGGTCGGGTTCCTCATCGCCCGCCGGGGCTCCTCAGCGATCGCCGACTACCGCGGCGTGCAGAGCAGGGCGCCGGTTCTGGCCGGCGTGTTCCTGGTCACGGGACTGGCCGGGCTCGCGCTGCCGGGGCTGTCGCCGTTCGTCAGCGAGTTCCTGGTCTTCATCGGTACCTACGCCTTCCACCCGGTCCCGGCGATCATCGCCTCGGTCGGGGTGGTGCTGGCGGCGCTCTACATCCTGTGGATGTACCAGCGCACCATGACCGGGCCGCTGCCCGAAGGGCTGGCGCGGCTGCGCGACCTGTCCCGCCGGGAGACCCTGGCCGTGGCGCCGCTGGTCGCGCTGCTGGTGGTCTTCGGCGTGTACCCCCAGCCGCTGCTGGACGTCGTCAACCCTGCCGTCGAGGCGACCATGGAGTCCGTCGGCGCCACCGACCCGGAGCCGGCGTTCGGCCAGGCGGAGGCGGCCGGCGACGGCGGCGAATCCGGGCACGAAGGAGGAGGCCACTGATGGCGGACGAGCGGAGCACCCGCCGGGAGGCCCTTTCCCGGGCGTGCTGCACAGGCCCCGAGCCGACCGAGACGACTGCGACGACGACAGGGGAGAGGGAGCACGCATGATGGCGCCTCTGCAGCTGATGGCGGCTCCGGTCATCACGGAGAACCCGCCCGACATCGACTACTGGCTGCTGTCGCCGATGCTCGTGGTCTTCGGCGCCGCTGTCGTGGGCGTGCTGGTCGAGGCGTTCGTGGCGCCGTCCCGGCGCCGCCCGATCCAGCTGGGGCTCGCCCTCGCCGCAGTCGGCGCGGCGTTCGTCCTCACCATCCTGGTCACCGGTTCGCTGCCGTCCGGCGAGGCGGGCGTGGGAATCGCGTTCGGCAGCATCGCCGTCGACCGCGTCGCGGTGTTCCTCCAGGGCACGGTTCTGGTGCTCGGGTTCATCAGCCTCCTGCTGATCGCCGAGAACCGCCGCGGCGAGAGCGCGTTCGCCGCGCAGGCGGCGGCGGTCCCCGGCAGTGAGGAGGAGCGCGAGCACGTCATGGCCGGCTCCCAGCACACCGAGGTCTACCCGCTCGTGCTGTTCGCCCTGCTGGGCATGCAGCTCTTCCCCGCCGCCGGCGACTTCTTGACGATGTTCGTCGCCCTGGAAGTGATGAGCCTCCCGCTCTACCTGCTGTGCGGGCTCGCGCGCCGCCGCCGGCTGTTCTCCCAGGAGGCGGCCGTGAAGTACTTCCTGCTCGGCGCGTTCTCCTCGGCGTTCTTCCTGTTCGGGATCGCCATGGTCTACGGCTACGCCGGTTCGGTGAACTTCGCCGAGGTGGCCGCGGCCGTCGAGCAGGGCGGCGGCCCGCTCTTCCCCGACGGCGGCGGGCGGCCGCTGCTGCTTCTCGGGATCGGGCTGGTCGCGGTCGGACTGCTGTTCAAGGTCGGCGCGGTGCCCTTCCACAACTGGAAGCCCGACGTCTACCAGGGCGCGCCCACGCCTATCACCGCTCTGATGGCCTCCTGCACCCTGGTGGCCGCCTTCGGCGCGCTGCTGCGGGTCTTCTACGTCCCCTTCGGCCCTTCCTCCGCGGACTGGGCGCCCATGCTGTGGGTCGTAGCCGTGCTGACCATGGTGCTGGCGGCAGTGATCGCCGTGACTCAGCGCGACATCAAGCGGCTGCTGGCCTACTCCTCGGTCGTCCACGCCGGGTTCGTGCTGACCGCGGTCGTCGCGGCCAGCGCCGAGGGCCTGGCCGGCGCGATGTTCTACCTGGCCGCCTACGGGTTCACCACGATCGGCGCGTTCGCGGTGGTGACCCTGGTGCGCACGCACGAGACCGGGCCCGAGGCCAACGAGCTGTCGCAGTGGGCCGGCCTGGGCCGCACGTCGCCGCTGCTGGCGGGTGCGCTGGCGGTTTTCCTGCTCGCGTTCGCCGGAATCCCGCTGACCAGCGGGTTCATCGGAAAGTTCGCGGTGTTCGAGGCCGCCATGGCGGCGGGGGCGACCCCGCTGGTGGTGGTCGGTGTGCTCAGCAGCGCGGTGACGGCGTTCTTCTATGTGCGCATCATCGTGCTGATGTTCTTCGCCGAGCCGGCCGACGGCGGCCCGACGGTCGTGCGCGCGGGCGCGTTCACCGGTTCGGCCATCGCGATCGGTGTGGCGGCCACGTTCCTGCTCGGCGTGTTCCCCTCGCCGGTGCTGGACAACCTGATCCCCCAGCCGGGGCAGGAGCAGGGCGAGTCGCTACTGGCGGCGGACGGGGGCGCTCGGTAGCCGGCGCCTCTTGGTGGGTGGCTTTGGCAGCCGAATCCGGGTCAGATAACTTGGCTAGTCGGTTTTGTTCATCCCGAGAGCGCGCGATACGTCCGTTTTTGGAGGTGTCGCGCGCCTGCTGACGTGTGGAGCTTCCAGGTGAGCGGTGCTGTCCCGAGCGATTTCCTCGCTCTGCCGAGTATCGACGCGGGCCTGGCCAAGGAGGTCCAGGAAGCTCTTGACGAGGTCGAGAACCTGCTGCGCGAGTCCGTTTCCGCCAGCGATCCCCTGTTGACCGAGGCCGCGTCGCACCTGCTCTCGGCCGGCGGCAAGCGGTTCCGAGCCACGCTGGTGCTGCTCGCCTCGCACTTCGGCGATCCCACGGCGCCCGAGCTGGTGCGCGCGGCCGCCGTGGTCGAGCTGACCCACGTCGCGACGCTCTACCACGACGACGTGATGGACGAGGCCGATCTGCGCCGCGGCGAGCCCAGCGCAAACCAGCGGTGGGGCAACAGCGTGGCGATTCTCACCGGAGACTACGTCTTCGCCCGCGCCTCGGAGATCCTGGCCGACCTCGGCACCGACGCGGTGCGGATGCAGGCGCGCACCTTCGGGCGCCTGGTGCAGGGCCAGATCCTGGAGACCTCGGGGCCCCAGGGAGGCACCGATCCGCTGGAGCACTACCTGCGGGTGATCTCCGACAAGACCGCCTCTCTGATCGCGTCCTCCGCTGAGTTCGGCGGGATGTTCTCCGGTGCCGGGCCGGAGGTCACGAGCACCATCACCCGTGCATGCGACGCGCTGGGCATGGCCTTCCAGCTGGCCGACGACATCCTGGACGTCGCGGGTGAGTCCAGCGAGTCGGGCAAGGTGCCCGGCACCGACCTGCGCGAAGGGGTGCTGACCCTGCCGATGCTCTACGCGCTGCGTCCGGAACCCACCGGTGACGCCGCCGACACGCGGCTGCGCGAGCTGCTCGGCCGCGCGCTGAGCGAGCCCGAGACCGAGGAGGCGCTCGGCCTGCTGCGCTCGCACACCGCCATCGACGAGGCACGCGCCACCACCCGCCGGTGGGCCGACCAGGCCCGCGAGGAGCTGGCCACCCTGCCGTCGGGCCGCACGCGCGAGGCCTTCGAGGCCCTCTGCGACTACGCCGTGCTCCGCTCCGGCTGACCCGGCGCCCCCTCCGCCTCGGACGGGCGGCCGCCTCGCCGGGCGGTCGGAGCGGTGGGGCGCAAAGCGCGGGTACCGAATCAGTCATCTGTCGGCAATGTCCCCCCGTGTCCTTGCATGTCCTGTTCACTTGCGGGAATCTGCCGACTGGCGGCCCCGATGCGCAGCCGCGCGCTGCGCTGGGCCGAGCACGCTCGCAGGCGATACGGGGGGAAGTGAGTCGCCGTGGCACCGCAGGGGACCCAGCAGGTGATCGGGCATCGCCTGGTCGACAAGGACGGCGCGGCAGTGGGCAAGATCGGGCAGGTCTTCTACGACGACCAGACCGACGCGGCCAAGTGGATCACCGTGCGCACGGGCCTGTTCGGCTCGCGCGAGAATCTCGTGCCGCTGTCCGGCGCTGAGATGGTCTACGACGCGTTGCAGGTGCCGTGGTCGCGAAGCAGGATCAAGAGCGCGCCGAGCTTCGACGTCGACCAGCACATATCGGTGGAGCAGGAGGACCAGGTCTATGCGCACTACGGACTGAGTCCGGAGATCCCGGGACAGCGCGTTCCCGAGCAGTACGAGCGCCCGCGCGGCAGGCACGCGCGGCCCGAACCCGCCGGGCGGGCCGGCGCGCCGGCCGAGAGGCCGGCTCCGCCGACGGAGAGCCCCGGCCCTCCCACCGAGAGGTCCGCTGCTCCGACGGAGAGGTCCGCTCCACCGGCTGAGCGGCCCGGATCGGACGCCGCGCTCGCCCGCAGCGCCCCGAGCGCGGCGGTACGCCAGGCGGAGGAGGCGCCGCGGCCGATGTGGGAGCCGAGCGGCCGGAGTGAACCGACGAGGCTCCTCGGAGACGAGTGGGGCTGGGACGCGGCTCCGCCCTCGCGGCACCAGCAGGGCACCGGCGCCTGAAACCGGGACTTCCGGCCCGGGGCAGGGCGGCGGCGCTCCCGCTCGCCGGCCGCGGCCCCGGGCTCCGCGGTCGGCGAGCGATCGGGCGTGAGTCGGCGGCGCGGCGTCTTGGCCCCGCGGCGGGCCCGCTAGGGCTCCCGGCGTTCGGCCGCGGAGGCCGGGACCCCCGGCTCCCCTGAGGTGCGGTCGGACCGTTCGGCGCCGCGGGCCGCGCGTGCGCTGAGGGCGTTGTGGCGGAGCATGTCGGTGACGAAGACCACGAGCGCGCACCACACGATCGCGAACCCGACCCAGCGGCTGGGCGGCATCTCCTCGGCGAAGAGCAGCCAGGCGAACAGGAACTGCATCACCGGGACGATGAACTGCAGCAGCCCCAGCATGCTCAGCGGGATCCGGCGGGCGGCCGCGCCGAAGGCGAGCAGGGGGAGTGCGGTGACGACCCCCGACCCCACCAGCGCGACGCTGTGCCAGGGGGACACCGCGGTGAACGTTCCGGCGCCGCTCGCCTGCAGGAACACGATGTAGCCGACGGCGGGCAGGAACAGCAGCAGCGTCTCCGCGGCCAGGCTCTCCACCCCGGCCATCCCGGCGAGCTTCTTCAGAGCGCCGTAGGTGGCGAACGAGAACGCCATCCCCAGCGAGAGCCACGGCACGCCCCCGTAGGCCACGCTCAGCACCGCCACGGCCACCGCGCCCAACGCCACCGCCGCCGCCTGGGCGCGGCGAAGCCGTTCGGCGAAGAACAGCACCCCCACCAGTACGCTCACCAGTGGGTTGATGAAGTACCCCAGTGCGGCCTGGCTCGTCTGCCCGCTGTTGACCGTGTAAACGAACAGCCCCCAGTTCACCGAGATCACCGCGGCGGCCCCGGCGAGCATCGCCAGCCGGTCGGGCCGGCGCAGCAGGGCGGCCAGCCACCGCCAGTGCGCGCGCAGCGCCAGCAGCACCAGCACCGTCAGCAGGGACCACACCATGCGGTGGGCGATCACCTCGGTGGCTCCGGCCGCGGAGACCAGCGGCCAGTAGAGAGTGGACAGGCCCCACATCAGATAGGCGCCGGCCCCGAGAAGTACACCGCGATTGGAATCAGGCACGCTGGCAAGACTAGGCCAGGATTCATCCGATGAGCATCCGAATCCGCTCGGATCGGGCCGCCTTCGACCGCCCGGAGGAGCGCCCCGCGGGTAGCCTGGAGACATGTTCGGCAAGCAGATGACCATGGTCACTCCGGAGCAGGCCCTGCCCGGCAGGGACGCCGCGATGCCGGTGCCCGAGCGCCACGAGGTGCTCGGCACGCCACTGGCTCCGCCCTACCCCGAGGGTAGTGAGATCGCCGAGTTCGGCATGGGCTGCTTCTGGGGCGCAGAGCGCGCCTTCTGGGAGATCGGCGCCGGCAACGGCATCGTCACCACGGCCGTCGGCTACGCCGGCGGCCACACGCCCAACCCCACCTATGAAGAGGTGTGCAGCGGCCGCACCGGCCACACCGAGGCCGTCCGGGTGGTCTTCGATCCCCGCGTCATCTCCTATACGGACCTGCTCAAGGTCTTCTGGGAGGGCCACGACCCCACCCAGGGCATGCGCCAGGGCAACGACCTGGGCACCCAGTACCGCTCCGCGATCCTCTACCGCGGCGACGGCCAGAAGGCCGCCGCCGAGTCCTCGCGCGAAGCCTTCCAGCAGGTGCTGACCGGGTCCGGCCACGGCACGATCACCACCGAGATCGCCGCCGCCGGCCCGTTCTACTTCGCCGAGGGCTACCACCAGCAGTACCTTTCCGACGCCAAGAACCCCAACGGCTACTGCGGCCTCGGGGGAACCGGCGCCACCTGCCCGGTGGGAGTCGCCCGCACGGGCTAGCTAGGACAGCCGCGGGCGGCGCCAGGCATTCGATCGCGTCCGGCGCACTCCGCGGCGGGCGGGATGCCGGGTCTGCACGTGCAGGAGCAGGAGCGGCCCGCGCACGCGCGGGACGCGGATCCGACCGATCCCCGATCCCGCGTCGCCCCGCTGCCTGACGGGCGGTCAGGGGGGCCGTGGGCTACTCTCTCGGCATGCCACACCCCGAGCACGATGCCGGCATCGTCTGGAACCGGCTCTCGGAGCCCCGCATGGCTCCCTACTTGGACAGGGCGGGCGGCGACAAGGGCGATGCGCTCGCGCTCTACGAGTGGAGCACGCGCATCGCGGCGGCGGCCTTCGAGGACGTCGGCCACGTCGAGGTGCTGCTGCGCAATGCCGTCGACTCCTGTCTCCGGCGCCACTTCCGCGAGGACGAGCGCGGGATCCCGTGGTTCCTGATGCCGCTTCCGGGCGGCGAGGGCGCCGCGGCACCGGTGCGGTCCGTGCGTCAGCGCCTGCGGGAGGACGGCAAGGAGTCCCGGGACCAGATCGTCGCGGGGCTCACCTTCGGCTACTGGTCGGGGCTGCTCGGCGCCGAGTACGCGGACCTGTGGCGGGAGTGCCTGCACAGGGCGTTCCCCAACGCGCCGGGGCGGCGCCGCAAGGTGTACGAAGCGCTGGACGGCATCCGCGCGTTCCGCAACCGCCTCGCCCACCACGACTCCATGCTCGGGGTGGACGTCCCCTTCGAGGCGCGCAGGGTCTTCGAGGCCGCCCGCTGGATCGACGCGGAGGCGGCCGCCTGGTTGGAGCACCGCAGCCGCGTGCCGGAGCTGTGCCGGCTGTGCCCGACCGGCGCGGTGGGCGCAGGAGCCCACCGCCGCCGGGAGCGCCGGGCGAGGCTGCGAGCGGCGCTGCGGAGCGCGTCCGCAGGCCTGCGGAACGCGGCCCGCACACGGCCGCGGAGCTGATCGGCCGGCCCGGGCCCGGCGAGCGCCGCCGCACGCGGCGGGAGCGCCGGCCCGCCGCGCGGACGGCCTCCTCGCAAGGGCCGTTCAGCGGGCGAGGTTGCGGTAGGCCCGGGCGGAGAGCGGAACGAACACCGCCAGAAGGAGTGCGGGCCAAGCGAAGGCCAGCGCCACCGCGTGCTCGGCGAGGACGCCGCCGGTGGTCCCGGTCGGGTTGCCGAACAGCTCCCGGCAGGCGGCCGCGGTCGCCGACACCGGGTTCCAGCCGGCGAGGAAGCCGAGCCAGCCCGGCATCGTCTCGGGAGCCACGAAGACGTTGGACAGTAATCCGAACGGCCACACCAGCACCTGGACCGTCACCAGCGCCCCTTCGCCGCGGATCGCCAACCCGAGGTAGACGCCCACCCAGAGCACCGCCAGGCGCAGCCACAGCAGCAGTCCCGCCGCGAGGAGCGCCGACCCGATCGACGCGTCGATGCGCCAGCCGATGGCCAGCCCGCCCGCCATCAGCACGGCGAGCTGGACGGCGGAGTTCATCAGGTCGGCTGACGCACGGCCGAGCGGGACGCCGACGGCGGAGATCGGCATGGAGCGGAACCGGTCGGTGATCCCGCGCCTGGTGTCCTCGGTGATCGCGCCCATCGTGCTCTCGACGCCGAAGAGCATGGCCAGGGCGAACATGCCGGGCAGCAGGTAGGGGAGGTAGCCACCGCCGCCGGGCAGGTCGATCGCGCCGCCGAACAGATAGCCGAACATCAGCAGCAGCATCACCGAGAAGGCGATCCCGACCACGGGGGCCCACGGTTCGCGCTGCCAGTGCTTGAGGTCCCGCAGGGTCAGGACCCACCCGTGGCGGAGGCTCTGGAGGGTCATCGCAGGGCTCCTTCGTGCTCGGCGGCGTCGCCGCCTTCGGTGAGGTGGAGGAAGACCTCGTCGAGGGTCGGGCGGCGCAGGACGGCGTCGTCGACGTCGACGGAAGCGGCGTCGAGGGCGCGCACCGCCGCCACCAGGGCGGCGGTGCCGCCGGCCGGCCCCGCCTCGACGGTGACGCGCAGCGTCTCGGGGTCCGGTGTCCCGCCGAGCACCTCGGCGGTCCGGTGGAGCTCGCCCGGGTCGCGCGGCGTGACGATGACGCGGTCGCCGCCGAGGGAGCCCTTCAGCTGCGCCGAGGTGCCCTCCGCGACGACCCGGCCGGCGCCGAGGACGGTGAGCCGGTCGGCGAGCTGATCGGCCTCGTCCAGGTACTGGGTCGTGAGCAGGATCGTGGTCCCCTCGCCGACCACCCGCCTGAGGGCCGACCAGACCTCGTTGCGACCGCGGGGGTCGAGGCCGGTGGTCGGTTCGTCGAGGAAGAGCAGTCGCGGCCGCGTCACCAGGGCGACAGCGATGTCGATTCGGCGGCGCATCCCGCCCGAGTAGGTGGAGACCTTGCGGTCGGCCGCCGCGGAGAGCCCGAAGGCGTCGAGCAGCTCGCCGGCGCGGGCGCGGGCATGCCCTTTGGCGAGGTTGTGCAGTCGGCCGAACATCACCAGGTTCTCCCGCCCGTGGAGCTTCTCGTCCAGCGCGCTGGTCTGGCCGACCAGGCCGATGGCCGCGCGCACGTCGCGGGGAGAGCGGCTCACGTCGTGTCCGGCGACGCGGGCATCGCCGGAGTCGGGGCGGGTGAGGGTGGTGAAGACGTTGACCGCGGTGCTCTTGCCGGCCCCGTTCGGGCCGAGCAGGGCGTGCACCGTCCCGGGTGCGACCTCCAGGTCGAGGCCGTCGAGGGCCCGGGTCCGGCCGTAGCGCTTGTGTAACCCGCGGGCGAGCAGGGGCGTGGCGCCGGTCATGGCCATCCTAACTTTGTACGTCGTACGGAATATTGGAGGCCGAGTGTAACATGAACTCTGTACGGCGTACGAAGAAGTAGGGTGGGGTGCCGTGACCCGAGACCCCGACCCCTCGCTGCGCCTGCTCTGGCGCCACGCGGCCCCCGGGCAGGAGCCCCCGCGCCGCCGCGGCCCCAAGCAGCGCCTCTCGGTCGACGAGGTGGTGGACGCGGCGATCGGGCTCGCCGACGCCGAAGGCCTTGACGCCCTGACGATGCGCGGACTCGCCGGGCGGCTCGGCCTGGCGCCGATGACGCTCTACACCTACGTGCCCAGCCGCCAAGACCTGGTCGTGCTGATGGTCGATCAGGCGCTCGGCCGCACCGCCCTGCCCGAGCTCCCCGACGACCCGCGGCGGCGGCTCGAACTCGTCGCCCGGGTGCAGTACGACGACTGCCGAGCCCACCCCTGGCTGCTCGACGTCGCCGGCGTGCGGGCGTGGCTCGGCCCCCACGCGGCCGACCGGTACGAGTGGCAGCTCTCGGCGGTGGACGGGCTCGGACTCGGCGACATCGAGATGGACCAGACCGTGGCGCTGCTGGTCGGTTTCGCCGGCAGCATCGCCCGCGCCGAACACCGGGTCCGGCAGGCCGAGCAGGAGTCCGGGGTGACCGACCGCGAGTGGTGGGACGCCAACTCCCCGGCACTCGGCGAGCTGATGGCGGGCCGGTCCTACCCGCTGGCGGGCCGGGTCGGGCAGGTCGTCGGCGAGGCCTACCAGGCGGCCGGTTCACCCGCGCGGGAGCTGGAGTTCGGGCTGGCCCGGATCGTCGACGGCGTCCTCGCTCACGCGTCCGGGTAGCCAGAGGATCACCGTTCCCGAGCCGCCGAACCCCGCCGATCGGGTAGCCATCGCAAACGGAAATCGCTTTCTCTCACGATGGCTACACGACCGACGGGCTGGGGCGAAACCGGCGGGCAGCCTGCTGTCAATGGCCCGCCGCCGGAGGTGTTCACAGGGCCCCGCCTGCGCGGTTGGTGCGCACGATCAGGTAGACGAGGTAGGGCGCCCCGAGCACACCGGTGACGACCCCCACCGGGTAGCGGGTGCCGAAGGCGAACTGCCCGCAGAGATCGGCCACCAGCACGAGCAGGGCGCCGACAAGCGCGGAGGGGGCGAGCAGGGAGCCGTTCGGCCCGAGGACCCGCGCCGCGATCGGGCCCGAAAGGAAGGCCGCGAACGCGATCGGTCCTGTCGCGGCGATCGCGAAGGCGATGAGTCCCACCGCCCCCGTGGTGGCGATGAGCCGGGTCCGGTCGACGCGGACGCCCAGAGCCGACGCGGCCTCGTCGCCCAGCCGGAGCACCGTGAGGTCGCGTGACATGGACAGCAGTACGGGCCCGACTCCGGCCAGCGCGGCGACGACCGGGAGGGTCTCCTCCCAGCCGGCGCCGTTGAGGCTGCCGGTGAGCCAGCGCATCGCCTCCAGCAGGTCCCACCGGGCCGCGCGGTCGAGGATGTAGGCGGTGGCGCTGTCGAGCATGGCGGCGATGCCGATGCCGATCAGGATGAGCCGGGTGCCGGTGACCCCGCGCTTGAACGACAGCACGTACACGACCAGGGACACGGCCAGTCCGGCGGCGATCGCGAAGACCGAGACCCCGGTCCCGTCGAGTGAGAGCACCACGATCGCGAAGGTCGCCGCCGCACTGGCTCCCGAGCTGATTCCGATGATGTCGGGGCTGGCGAGCGGGTTGCGCAGCATGGTCTGGAAGGTGACGCCCGCCAGACCGAAGCACATGCCCGCCGCCACCGCGAGCACGGCCCGCGGCAGCCGCAGCCGTCCCACGGTGAACGAGGCGCCCGGCACGTCCTGTCCCACGACCACACCCAGGACGTCGCCGGGCGGGTAGAAGGTCCGCCCGACCATCAGCGTCGCGGCGAAGACGAGGACGATCAGGGCGCCCAGGACGGTGATCACGGTCCGCCTCCGGCGCAGACTGCGCCTGCGGACGGGGCCGACGCCTGTCCCGGTGGTCTCGGCGGTGGGGGTGCTCACAGGTCGCGAACCTTCTGACGGCGGACGATGTAGATGAAGAACGGGCCGCCCACCAGAGCGGTAACGATGCCGACGTCGACCTCTCCGGGCCGCGCCGCGATACGGCCCACCACGTCGGCCGCCGTGAGGAGGACGGCGCCGCCGACTGCCGAGAACGGCAGCAGCCACCGGTGGTCGACGCCGACGAGCAGTCGGCACACGTGCGGCACGACCAGGCCGACGAAGCCGATCGGACCGGTGACGGCGGTGGTCGCCCCGCACAGCACGACGGCGCCGAAGGCCGACGTCGTCCGCGCGACCGCGACGCGCGCCCCCAGGCCCGCGGCGACGTCGTCGCCCAGGGCCAGGAGGTTGAGGCGGCGGGCCGACAGCAGGCAGACCAGGAAGCCGACTGCGAGGAAGGGGAGGACCCGTCCGATGCTGTCGAACGTGCCGCCGCCGACACCGCCGATCTGCCAGGACCTGACGCTGTCGGCGATGTCGCCGCGCGGAAGCACGACGGCGCTGATGGACGAGGCCAGGGCGGCCGAGGTCGCCGCTCCGGCGAGGGCGAGCTTGAGCGGGGTCGCTCCGCCCCGCCCCATGGACCCGACCGCGTAGACGAACACGGCGGTGGCGCCCGCGCCCGCGATCGCCACCCAGGTGTAGGCGGTCGCCGAGGTCAGGCCGAAGTAGCCGATGCCCGACGCGACGGCAAGCGAGGCTCCCATGTTCACGCCGAGGATCCCCGGGTCCGCCAGCGGGTTGCGGGTCACCCCCTGCATCACCGCCCCCGCGACGCCGAGGGCGGCGCCCGCGGCGGCGGCGAGGAGCGTCCGGGGGATCCGCTTGGCGACCGCCGCCTGGTCGAAGCCGTCGACCGAGCCGGACAGGGCCGCCAGGACGTCGGCCCACTCGACGTCGCGGGAGCCGACGGTGACCGACGTCGCCGCGAGCGCGACCAGGATTCCGGACAGGACGAGCAGCCAGAGGGGAGTGCCCCGCGGCGGGCGCCGTCCGGCGGCGGCGCCCGCCGCGGGCGCGGCGCCCGCCGTCACGGCTTCGCGTCGGCGGCTTCGGACAGGAGCGACAGGTAGTCCTCGAGGACCCACGAGATGGACAGCGGCGTCGGGTTCGCGGCCGTGCCCAGCGGGCTGTCACCGGGAAGGTTGACGATCGCGCCGTTCTCCACGGCCGGCATCTGCGACAGCAGGGGGTCGTCCTCCAGGGCGTCCACGAGTTCGTCGCCGCCGTAGGTGACGATGATGTCGGCGTCGTCGAAGGCGTCCGCTCGTTCGGCGCTCTGTGTGAGGGAGAACTCGTCGGTTTCCGCTGAGGCGTTCGCGATGCTCTCCGGGGTCTCCATCCCGAGGTCCTCGAAGAACATGGCGCGCGTGTCGTGGGCGGTGTAGAAGCTGACCTCGCTGAGGTCCGTGGTGTCGACGTGCGTCAAGAACATCGCCGACTCGCCCTCGATCGCCGGGTGCTCGGCGACCGCCTCGCCGATCTGCTCGTCAAGGTCGGTGACGAGCTTCTCGCCCTCGTCGGCCATGCCGACGGCCTTGCTGTTCATCCTGATCAGCTCCCGCCACGGGGTGCCCCAAGCGGTCTCCGGGTAGGCGACGACGGGGGCGATCTCGCTCAGCGTGTCGTAGTCGTCCCGGGTCAGTCCGGAGTAGGCGGCGAGGATCACGTCCGGTTCGGTGTCCGCGACGGCCTCGAAGTCGATGCCGTCGGTTTCGTCGAACAGCTCGGGCGTTTCGGCGTCGAGCTCCTTGAGGCGCTCCTCGACCCAGGGGAGCACCCCGTCGCCGTCGTCGTCGCCGAAGTCGGCGGCGGCCATCCCGACCGGAACCACCCCCAGGGCCAGGGGAACCTCGTGGTTGGCCCAGTTGACCGTCGCGACGCGCTCGGGCTCGGTCTCGATCGTGGTCTTGCCGAACGCGTGCTCGACGGTGACGGGGCTCCAGTCGCCGGAGCCGCCGGATCCACCCGGCGCTTCGTCGGAAGACGGCGAAGAACAGGCTGCGGTCCCGGCAGCGAGCAGTGCGGCCGTGGCGAGTGCGAACAGCCGTGAAACGCGGGGCATGGCTTCCTTCCCGGTCGTGGCGGGCCGCGCGGCGTGGCCCCGCCCGGTTCTCCCGCCTGCCGCGCCTGTGAGACGTCCCGTCAGGTGGAGGGCCGGCCGGACGGCAGGTCTCGCTACGGCGCTCGATCGCGCGACCGCTGCGATAGAGAGCTTAGGTTTGCCTAGCCAAAGTTAGAGGCGTGTGTGTCGGGTGCGCAATCGCGCAGAAACGACAGCATTCATCGCAGAGCGGACACGCGCCGCGCGCGTGTCCCGCGATGCCGCGTCACTGCGCCCGGAACCGGCCCGGGCTCATCCCCGTGCTCCGCCGGAAGGCGGCGCCGAAGGAGCTCGCCGAGTGGTATCCGACACGCTCGGCCACCTCGTCGAGCCTGTCGCCGCGCGCGAGCATCGCGGCCGCCTGCTGCATGCGCGCCGCGGCCACCCACCGGCTGAACCCGAGACCGGTCTCCGAGCGGAAGGTCCGCGTGATGGTGCGTGTGCTGACGCCGAGCCGGGACGCCCACACGGCCAGCGTCGTCGCGTCGCTCGGGTCGTCGCGCACGGCGGCGGCGATGGGTGCCAGCATCGGCGAGTCCGGGATCCGCAGCGTGAGCTCGTGGCGGGCGGGCACGAGGAGGTCGAGCACCACCGCCTCCGTCCGCGCACGCGCGCCCGGGGACAGGCGCTCGGCCTCCAGCCGGTCCAGCAGCAGCCGCAGCAGCGTGGTGAGCTCCACCGCGACTGGCACGTCGGAGATCGACGGCACCGCGTCGAAGGCGAAATGCGCGGCGCGATGGCGGATACCGGCCGGCGCCCGCCCCGAGTGGGGCGTGCCGGCCGGTACCCAGAGGGCGGCGGTCGCGGTGATGGTCCAGACCCTCCCGCCGATGGCCGCCGACGAGGCGCCCCGCTCGTTCCACAGGAGCTCGTGCGTCGGGTGCGAATGCACCTCCCAGAACGTGTCGCCGGGGATGGTCTCCACCGAGCTCTGGACGACGAACGGCACGTCGATCTCGCCGGCGCCGTACAGGGGGAGCCTGCGCCGGTCGGTCGCACGGTCCTGCGGCGCCCCGGCATCGCGCAGCGGAGCCGCCGTACTCGGCGCGATGTCTCGTTCGGCCACGTCATCCAGGCTAGGAGCCGCTCGGAAACCGGTTGAAGGCGGCCCGGCCTGCACACCCGCGCCTGCCGGCGCCGCCGCCCGAGCGGGCGCTGCGGCGGGCGCGGGCGCGCGCGGCGCCTACGGTTCGGTGAGCACCTTGGCCGGGTCGGCGCAGTAGGCGGTCATCCAGTGCGGCTCGATGCGGTAGTAGATCACGTCCCCCCAGTTCATCGGTGTCTCGCCGTAGTGGGCCACGAGGTGCTCCAGAACGGGCGGCCAGCCCGCGGCCTCCGCGTCGGCAGCCTCGGGCGGTGTGATCGGCACCGCCGTGCCGTGGGTGAACACGCCCAGGTCGTCGCCGCGGATGTGGGCGGCACTGACAGCGGGCCGCGCCGCCAGGTGGCGGGCTTTGGCGGAGGACCGCTCGGTGCCGACGATCCAGCGCCCGTGCAGGAAGTGCCCGTCGACCCCGCTGACGCGGGGTTCGCCTGAGGCCGCCACCGTCGACACCGCCAGCGTGCTCATCCCGGTGAGTGCGCGGGCGAGCTGCTCGGCGGTGAGGGTGTTGGGGCTCTCCCCGTCGGCCTGGTAGATCGAGCGCAGGTGGGCGCCCGCGGCGCCCAGCGAGCGGTCGAGCAGTTCCTGGAGGTCGCCGAGTTCGGTGCGGGTCTCGTACATGTGCGCGATTCTGCACCGGAATCCTGACATAGTCCGTCAGGAACGCGGGAACACGACGCCGAGCGCTAGGGCGGAGTCCCCCCGTTCGCGTGAGCTGCGCGGTCGGCATCCCCCGCCTCGGTGTGGCGGCCACCGCGGTCGAGGCAGCGGGTGGTGGACTGGTGGGGTGAACGCGTTCGGTGGAGGCGGCGACGGTCACTCCGGTGCGCCGGGTAGTCCGGACCCCTCTCGGCGCCGGAGCCCGTGGCCGATGGTCAAGGACGTGCTGGTGACGGCCATCGCCGATGTCGCCCTGATCGCGGTCTACGCACTCGCACCGCTGACCCCGTCGGTCGACCGGCACCTGATGTTGCGCTCGATCGGCGCACTGCTGCTGTTCGCGGTCCTCGTCGTCTGGCAGGTCCACGCGGTCTCACGCGCGCCCCGGCCGGAGCTGCGTGCCGGAGCGGCGCTCGGCTTGCTCGCTGCGGTCTACCTGTTGGGCTGGGCCGCGGTCTACGTACTCCACTCCGCCGCGGACCCGGCCGCGTTCACCGAGCGGCTGAACCGCATCGACGCGCTGTACTTCGCGGTGACCGTGTTCGCGACAGTCGGATTCGGCGACATCGTCCCGCTGACACAGACGGCCCGCGCCTTGGTCACGTCCCAGATGCTGCTCAACCTGCTGCTGATCGGCGCCGTTCTACGCCTCGTCATGGAGACCGCCCGCCAGCGCCGACGAAGGCTGGACCGTGGCTGAGAGCGTGTCGGCCAGCGCTCCAACGCGAAGGCCCGGGCGGCCGTCGCGCCCGGGCCTTATTCTGCTCATAAATGCGTAGATCCGGCCTTCGGCGCAGAACGGAAGTCTCGCCTACGCCTCGCGGGCTGCGGAAGCGGCGCTTCCGGGAGCGCGGGGCGCGCAACGGCGTCGGACCGGCGCGGATTCCGCCGTACTCCGGGTTACCAGCCCTGCTGGCCGTAGCCCGGGTACTGCTGCCCGTAGCCGGGCTGCTGCCCGTACCCCGGCTGCTGCTGCTGTCCGTAACCGGGGTACTGCTGCTGCCCATAGCCCGGGTACTGCTGCTGGTACTGCTGGTAGCCCTGGCTGTACTGCTGCCCGGTCTGGTACTGGTAGCCCGCGTACGGGTCCTGCTGCTGGCCGCCGGTGGGCTGCTGGTAGGCCTGCTGCTGTCCCGTGCTGTGGTCGGCGGCGTGCTGGCCGCCCGGCGGCTGCGCGCCGCCCCCGGCGTCGGGCCGGAAGATGCACAGCCGTGAGGACTCCCCGTCCTCGCCGGCGCTCGGCGTGATCTGCTCCAGCCGCCACCCGGCCTCTTCGATCCCCTCGAGGATGCGGGTCAGGCCGGGGCGGACCTTGCTGGACGCCTCGTCGTAGCTGTTGATGTCCAGCTGCACGATGAACATCCGGCGCTTCTGCTGCGCGGCGACCTTCGCGTGCTCGACGACGGTGCTGTCCCTCACGACCTGCGTGACGCTCATTTGTCAACCGTACCTATCTGCTCTGTGCGGCACTCGCCTGCCCGTTGCTCGTCGCCGGCCATTCGCGACAGCCGAGGAGCCGCTCCGCCGGGCACGTCCGCACCCATGATGCCTTCTTTGAGGGGCTTCTAGCCAGAAGTCCCGGAACGGCTACGCTCCTAGCGCCTCGACCGCGTCCCTGATCGGCGTGGACCCGCCCACCAACTCCAGAACCCGCCCGATCGCGGCGGGTTCGTCGAGCAGGGCGGCGATGACCGCGGCGACGTCCTCGCGCGGGATCTCCCCCCGCTCCACCTTGGGCGCGAGCCACACCCTCCCGGTTCCGGACCCGTCAGTGAGGCGCCCCGGGCGCAGGATCGTCCAGTCGGTCTCCAGGCTCCGCCGGCGCAGCTCGTCGTCGGCGGCGCGCTTGGCCTCGACGTAGGCTGCCCACACGGGCTCCGAGCCGGGCGGCGGCCCTTCGTCCACTGCGATCGCCGAAACCATGATGTAGCGCCGCACACCGGCCAGAGAGGCCGCGTCGGCCAGCAGCCGGGCCGCGTCCCGGTCGACCGTCGCCTTGCGCTCCGCGCCGCTTCCCGGGCCGGCGCCCGCCGCGAAGACCACCGCGTCGGCACCCATCACCCTCTCGGTGAGCTGGGTGACGGTGGTGTCCTCCAGGTCGATCACGACCGGTTCGGCGCCGGCCTCGCGCACGTCGGCGGCGTGGGCGGGGTTGCGGATCAGGCCTACCGGCGTGTCACCGCGTGCGGCCAGGAGCCGTTCGAGCCGCAACGCGATCTTGCCGTGTCCTCCGGCGATGACAATACGCATACCCGCAGGCTATGCGCTGCGACCGGATGCGGCATGCGGCCCCGCGGCGCCGCACCGAAGGACCCGCGCACGGGCGGGGCCGGCGCGCGGGCGGGCACCGCGCGCCGGGAGCAGCGCGTCTCACTCGGCTGCGAAGCGCTCCCGCAGCACCCGCTTGAGGAGTTTGCCGCTGGCGTTGCGCGGCAGGTCGTCGACCAATTGCACACGCTTGGGGGTCTTGAACCCCGCCAGCCGCTCGCGTACGAACGCGATCAGCTCGTCCTCCGTGGCCGGGCCCTTCAGCACGGCCACCGCCGTGACGGCCTCGCCCCACTCGGGGTGGGGCACCGCGATCACGGCCGTCTCGGCGACGGAGGGGTGCCGGTAGAGCACGTCCTCGACCTCGCGCGGCGCCACCAGTACTCCGCCGGTGTTGATGACGTCCTTCACCCGGTCCACGATCGTGAAGTAGCCCTCGGCGTCGCGCCGCGCGATGTCGCCCGAGCGGAACCACCCGTGGCGGAACGCCTCCTCGGTCTCCTCGGGCTTGTCCCAGTAGCCCTCGCACAGCTGCGGGGACCGGTAGACGATCTCGCCGCGCTCGCCCGGCGCGACGTCGGCGCCCTGATCGTCGACCAGGCGCGCCTCGACGAAGAGCACAGGGCGCCCGCAGGATTCCATGCGGCCTTCGACGTGCTCCTCGGGCCGCAGCACCGTGGCCAGCGGACCGATCTCGCTCTGGCCGAAGCAGTTGTAGAAGCCGATGCCCGGGTGCCGCTTGCGGATCCGCTCCAGTACCGGCACCGGCATGATCGCCGCTCCGTAGTAGGCCTTGGCCAGTCCGGATAGGTCGCGGGTGGCGAAATCGGCGTGGTTGGACAGCGCCGCCCAGACCGTGGGGGCCGCGAAGAACGAGGTGATGCCGTTCGCCTCGATGCGCCGCAGCAGGTCGGCGGGCTCCGGGGTCTCGACCACCTCGCTGTAGGCACCCGCCGCGACCGCCGGCATCAGGAACACGTGCATCTGGGCGGAGTGGTACAGCGGCAGGGCGTGCAGCATCCGGTCGCCCTCGGAGACGTCGAGGGCGTGCAGGCAGCTGAGGTACTCGTGCACCAGCGCCCGGTGGGTCATCATCGCCCCCTTGGGGGCGGACGTGGTGCCGGAGGTGTAGAGCAGCTGGACCACGTCGGTGTCGCCGACGTCGGTGAAGACCTCGTCGGGGGCGTCGGGATCGCGCGCGACCTCCAGCACCGACTCCTCGGCCCCGCGCAGAGCCAGCACCTCGCGCGCGGGGATCTGCGAGCGGACCTCCTCGACGCGCCCCGCGAGCTTGGGATCGGCCAGCACCACGATGCTGCCCGACTGCGATAGCAGGTAGCTCAGCTCGGCACCGCCGAGGTTCTGGTTCACCGGCACGTGCACCAGGCCGGCCCGTGCGCAACCCAGGAACGCCAGTAGATAGGAGTCGGAGTTGTGGCCGTAGGCGGCCACCCGATCGCCGCGGGTGAGACCCAGGCCCAGCAGCCACGCCGCCACCCGCGTCGCGCCCCGGTCGAGTTCGGCGAAAGTCCACTCGCGGTCGCCGAAGCGCAGCGCGACGCGGTGCGGAACCCGCGCCGCGGTCCTGCGCAGCACGCCGTCGACCGTGCTCGCTCTGGTCAGTGCCGAGTCCCCGGCTCCCATACCGCCTCCCGCAGCCGTGTCGGGCGCCCCGCCGCCCCTCCTGCGGCACGGCGCACGAACCAACCTAGGCCGCGGAACCACCGCGAGGCCAGACGCGAACCGCACCTGTGTACGCGCGACCCGCGGGCGGGGGCTGCGCCGTTCCGGGACCCAAGGCCGCGAGGCGGAAAGGCGGGGCGGCCGCGCCGCAGCGCGGCCGCCCCGCCTTCGCCCGGCCCGTGTGCGGGCCCGGCCTCAGTCCACCGTCCAGGTGTCGCCGCTGGACAGCAGCGCGGCCAGTTCGTCCTGCCCGCCGCGCTCGGTCCGGGCCTGGGCGAGTTGCTCGGCCATCCGGCCGTCGTAGGTGGGCCGGTCCACGTCGCGGAACACTCCGATCGGCACGTGCTCGAACGCGGGGTAGTCCATGCGGGACAGCGCGAAGGCGTACCCGGGGTCGGCGCGGTGCGCGTCGTGGCGCAGCAGCGCGTCTTCGCCGACCTCGGCGACGTCGGCCACCTGGAGTTCGCCGTAGTCGCCCTGCACCACGCCCCGGTCGCCGCCGACGCGCAGCGGCTCGCCGTGCTCCATGCGCAGCAGGCGCATGTCGCGCTCGCCCGGGTCCTTCAGGGGCTCGAACGCGTCGTCGTTGAAGATCGGGCAGTTCTGGTAGATCTCGACGAACGACGCGCCCTCGTGGTCGGCGGCCGCGCGCAGCACGCTGGTGACGTGCTTGCGGTCGGAGTCGACGGTGCGCGCGACGAAGCCCGCCTCGGCGCCCAGCGCCAGAGACACCGGATTGAACGGCGTGTCCAGCGACCCCATCGGCGAGGACTTGGTGACCTTGCCCGCCTCCGAGGTCGGCGAGTACTGCCCCTTGGTCAGCCCGTAGATGCGGTTGTTGAACAGCAGCACGTTGATGTTGACGTTGCGGCGCAGCGCGTGGATGAGGTGGTTGCCGCCGATGGACAGGCCGTCGCCGTCACCCGTGATCACCCACACCGAAAGGTCCGGCCGGCTGGCGGCCAGCCCGGTCGCGATCGCGGGCGCACGGCCGTGGATCGAGTGCATGCCGTAGGTGCTCAGGTAGTAGGGGAACCGCGACGAGCACCCGATGCCCGAGACGATGACGATGTTCTCCCGGGGCACCCCCAGCTCCGGGAGGAAGCCCTGGAACGCGGCCAGGATGGCGTAGTCGCCGCACCCGGGGCACCAGCGAACCTCCTGGTCGGACTTGAAGTCCTTCATCTTGTACTCGGTGTCGGTGCGCGGGACCAGCCGCAGGCTCTTGAAGCCCGCCCCCGCGCCGTTCCCGTTGCTCTCAGACACGGTCGATGACCTCCTGCACCACGCCCGCCAGCTCTTCGGCCTTGAACGGCAGGCCGCGGACCTTCGTGTAGCCGATGACGTCGACCAGGTACTTGCTGCGCAGCAGCATCGCAAGCTGGCCGAGGTTGATCTCGGGCACCAGCACGCGGTCGTAGGACCGCAGTGCCGCGCCCAGGTTCTGGGGGAAGGGGTTGAGGTGGCGCAGGTGGGCCTGGGCCACCTTCCCGCCGGCGCGCCGCACGCGGCGCACGCCTGCGCCGATCGACCCGTAGGTGCCTCCCCAGCCGAGGACGAGGACCTCGGCGTCGCCGGTGGGGTCGTCGACCTCCAGCTCCGGTATGTCCCGCGCGATCCCGTCGATCTTGGCCTGGCGGGAGCGCACCATCAGGTCGTGGTTGGCCGGGCTGTAGGAGATGTTGCCGGTGCCGTCGCTCTTCTCGATGCCGCCGATGCGGTGCTCCAGCCCGGGCGTGCCCGGCACCGCCCACGGGCGGGCGAGGGTCTCGGGGTCGCGGTCGTAGGGCCGGAACTCGCCGCCGTCCTCGGAGGGCGAGGCGAAGTCCACGGACAGGTCGGGCAGGTCCGCTACCGCGGGGATGCGCCAGGGCTCGGAGCCGTTGGCCAGGTAGCCGTCGGAGAGGACGATCACCGGGGTGCGGTACTTCGACGCGATCCGCGTGGCCTCGATCGCGACGTCGAAGCAGTCCGATGGGGATTGCGGTGCCACTACCGGCACCGGGGACTCGCCGTTGCGCCCGAACATCGCCATCAACAGGTCGGCCTGCTCCGTCTTGGTCGGCATGCCCGTGCTGGGTCCGGCCCGCTGCACGTCGATCACCAGGAGGGGCAGCTCGGTCATCACCGCCAGGCCCAGCGACTCGGCCTTGAGCACCATGCCCGGACCCGAGGTGGTCGTGACGCCCAGAGAACCGCCGAACGCGGCGCCCAGCGCCGCGCCCACCCCGGCGATCTCGTCCTCGGCCTGGAACGTGCGCACGCCCATGTGCTTGTGCCGGGAGAGCTCGTGCAGGATGTCCGACGCCGGGGTGATGGGGTAGGAGCCCAGGAACAGCGGGAGCCCCGACAGCTGCGATCCGGCGACCAGCCCATAGGAGATCGCCGCGTTGCCGGTGATGTTGCGGTAGGTGCCGGAGGGCAGCCTCGCGGGCTTGACCTCGTAGGAGACGGCGAAGTCCTCGGTGGTCTCGCCGAAGCTCCACCCGGCCTCGAACGCGGCGACGTTGGCGGCCAGGATCTCGGGCTTGCCCGAGAACTTCGACTTCAGGAAGCCGAGTGTGCCCTCGGTGGGCCGGTTGTACATCCACGAGAGCAGCCCGAGCGCGAACATGTTCTTCGCGCGCTGGGAGTCCTTCTTGGAGATGTCGAACTCTTCGAGCGCCTTGACCGTCATCGAGGTCAGCGGCACTCGGCTGACCTTGAACTCCGACAGGGAGTCGTCGGCGAGCGGGTCGGCCTCATAGCCGACCTTGGCCAGGCTGCGCTTGGTGAACTCGTCGGTGTTGACGATGACCGTCGCGCCGCGCGGCAGGTCGTCGACGTTGGCCTTGAGCGCGGCGGGGTTCATGGCGACCAGGACGTTGGGGGCGTCGCCGGGGGTCATGATGTCGTGGTCCGCGAAGTGGAGTTGGAAACTGGACACGCCCGGCAGGGTGCCCGCCGGGGCGCGGATCTCCGCAGGGAAGTTGGGCAGGGTCGACAGGTCGTTGCCGAAGGACGCTGTCTCCTGGGTGAACCTGTCTCCGGTTAGCTGCATGCCGTCGCCGGAGTCGCCTGCGAAGCGGATGATGACGCGATCGATCTGCTGGACCTGCTTGGTCACGGGGATCGACGACCTCCTCGTTGAACCGCCGTACGGGGTCGGCGGTTCAGGTTGGCAGAGTCCTCACCACCATGGTGTGCACCGGCGGGGCCGGAGGGTGGCCGGACACGGGATTTCGAGCGGGGACCTGGCCTGGGCACCGGCGCGCGGCCGTGGGGCTGCTCCGGAGTGGGTGCGCGGTGCGCGCCCGCCGACGGGGCAACGGGGATCCGAGCGGCCCCGGCTTCTTCGCCGGGGGACCGTTCGGTCGGCGGTGGCCGGTGCGTGGAATGACGCTGTGTCAAGGACAACAAGGCTCGCGTGCGATGCGCACGAGGTCCACGTGCCGCCTGCCGGTGAGCGGTGCTACCGGTCGGGCGGGCGTCGAAGCGAAAGCGGCCACTCTCGCAACTATAGGCGGTCGCTCCCCGCGCCATCGCAGCGAGTGGGCGATATCACAGCCGGAGCGGCCCGATCAGCACACATGCGGCCGCGGAAGCGGGTTGCGGCGGCCCGCGGGGCGCCAGGACGACGGTCCGGAAGCCGGCTGCGGCGGGTTCGCCTGGCAAAACGGGAACGACCGGGATCGATTCGCGCGTTTGCTACCCAGAAGTGGCCTGGAGGGGGCCCGGGAACCAAGGGAGGCCGTGAGCCGTGCAGCTCAACACGATCCGCGCAGCGGCCCTGCTCGGCGGGGTCTCGGCTCTGGTCGTGGTCGTGAGCTGGATCCTGGCGGGCGCGCAGGGGCTGCAGATCGGCATCGTCGCCGTCGTCGGCCTGAACGCGGTCGTCTTCTTCTTCGGCGACGGCATGGCCCTGCGTGTTATGCGGGCCCGCCCGGTCAGCGAGATCGAGCAGCCCGAGCTCTACCGGATCGTGCGCGAGCTGGCCACGCAGGCCCGCCAGCCGATGCCGCGGCTGTACCTCTCGCCCACGCCGGCGCCCAACGCGTTCGCGACCGGCCGCAGCCCCCGCCGGGCCGCCGTCTGCTGCACCACCGGTCTGCTGCGCACGCTCACCGAGCGCGAGCTGCGCGGCGTGATCGCCCACGAACTGGCCCACGTACGCAGCCGCGACACCCTGCTGTGCTCGGTCGCGGGCGCGATCGCGGCGGCCATCACCTCGCTGACGGCGCTGGCGCTGCTGCTGCCGCTGGGCGACTCCGAGGACGAAGACGTCCCCAGCCTGCTGAGCGCGCTGCTGTTCCTGGCCCTGGGGCCGCTGGCGGCGGGCGTCATCCGGCTGGGGGTGAGCCGCTCGCGCGAGTACCGCGCCGACCGCGCCGCCGCCGAGCTGACGGGCGACCCGCTGGCGCTCGCCGGTGCGCTGCGCAAGATCGACGTCGGGACGCGCACGCATCCGCTACCGCCCGAGCGCCCGCTACTGGCGGCGGGCCACCTGATGATCGCCCACCCGTTCCCGCGGCGGGGCCTGAACAAGCTCTTCGCGGCGCACCCGCCCGTCCAGGAGCGCATCAGCCGCCTGCGCAGCCTCGCCCGCCGCTGGGGTGCCGAGTAGCCGCGACGGCGCCCCCGCGGCACCGCTCCGGCGCGTGTGCGCCCCTCGGCCGCTCCGGGGAGGCGCAGGAGGCGCGGGAGGGGTGAGCGGGCGCGCCGGCCCGCCCCGCGCCGGAGACCGGGTCACCGGTAGTTGGTGAACTGCAGGGGGATGTCGAGGTCCTTCTCTTTGAGCAGGGTCTGCACGGTCTGCAGGTCGTCCTTCTTCTTAGAGCTGACGCGCAGCTCGTCGCCCTGGATCTGGGCTTTGACGCCCTTGGGGCCCTCGTCGCGGACGATCTTGGAGATCTTCTTGCCGTCCTCGGTGGAGATGCCCTCCTTGAGGGCGATCGCCAGCCGGTACTCCTTGCCCGAAGCCTTGGGCTCGCCGTCGGTGTCGAGGACCTTGAGCGAGACGCCACGCTTGACGAGCTTCTCCTTGAACACGTCCAATGCGGCCTTGACCCGTTCTTCGGCGTTGGCGCGGACCTCGACCCCCTGCTCGCCCTGCCAGGCGACGGTGGCGCCGGTGCCCTTGAAGTCGAAGCGCTGCGAGAGCTCCCTGGCTGCCTGGTTCAGCGCGTTGTCGACCTCTTGCCGGTCGAGCTTGGACACGACGTCGAAACTGGATTCAGCGGCCACGTGCGCTCACACCTTCGAACAAATGCGGTTTCTGGGCCGCGCCGTCCGCGGCCCGCGTACTCGTCGGCGCAGCACCGGGTACCGGAGGGTCGGGCTGCGACAGGCACCGAGCTTAGCCCGGTACGCCGTGACCCGGCGTGTGCCACCCGCGCGACCGCCCGCTCCGCGCGCCGCGAGGTCCCCGCCCGCAGAACCGATTTCGTATCGGGGGCGGATGTCCGCTATTCTCACTGATGCGTCGCGGCGAGGAGCCGCCGCAGCCCAGGCAGGTTGCCCGAGCGGCCAAAGGGAGCGGTCTGTAAAACCGCCGGCTCAGCCTTCGAAGGTTCGAATCCTTCACCTGCCACCCAGGAGAAACGGCCCCTGATCCGCGTATCCGCGGTCAGGGGCCGTTCGCGTCCGGCCGCGTTCCGCTGTGTTCGGCCGCTCGCGAAGAAAGCGCGACGAAGGTTCTCGGTGTCGGCATCGAGCCCGCTGCGAGCTGCCACGACTGGCCGCTCATTGCGGGCGTGTCGCCCTGGGACCCCTCATCGCTCTATGGGAGCGGCCGAATCCGGTGCGACTGTGCGCCGTCGAGCTGGCGCTGCCCCGAAGAAGCGGACACCGTGCACAGCGGGTGGGACCAGGCCAAACAGTGGGACGGGCCGGTCCCGGTCCATTGCCTTTCCGGGTCCGTCGAGTTCCGGCGCCGGTAGCACTCACCCGCGATGGACGACTGCCGTCGACGTTTCGGTCCGCGGTCAGCAAAGCCGCGAACAAGCCGAATGAACCGGGTCGTGCGTCCAGGTGGTCCAGCGGCATGTCTCGGCGGCGTTCGCGAAGCTCGCCGCGTGGGCCAATCCGGTGGTGCGCGGTCCGGGTGGCTTCCACCGGCCGGTGCCGGAGGTACGACACGCCCGGAAAAACGCCTTCGCGGTCGGCGCCCACGCATGCCCGACCGGATCGCCGCGCCGCATGGGATCCTCGCCGGCCTTCGGTCACTCGAAGATCGCGGAACCCGCTGACCTGGAGAAACATCGCGAGCTTCGCAGTGGGCGCTCGCAGCCTCGACTCAAGCGCCGAATCGCTCCAATCAAGGAGGCTTCGGTGAAGTTATACCGAGTCACAAGGGTGCGGAATATTGTGCTCAAATTACCTTTCGCCATCTCCACATCTAGCTGAATAAATTGCTTGGTATGGCGCGAATCGGACATATTGGAGTCGTGGGTTTTGTTGTTGACAGCGATCCGAGTGACCGTAAAGATTGTGACCGTCGGCCGGGGGTTGAGTTCCGGTCGGGTTCTGAGCAGCCCGTTCAGAGGCCCTTCGGAGGGCTGTCGCCATTGAGGGGGTGTTCAGGGATCCGACGGATTCATCCCGGTCAAGGGTCGATCGATCAGTGCGGGCAGGTCGGATACCGGGAGCGGTTCCGGTTCCGTTCCCATTCGGTCCGGGTGGTAGACCGTGAAATATCGGTGCCTGTTCGCGCGGTCCGGTCGACATGAGAGGGCCCCGCACTTCAAGGCGATTTCGGGGCATTTCCGCGTTCGTTTCCATGGAGGGTTTCATGTTCCGTAAGCTCAGTGTCGCCGGTCTTGTCGCGGGTGCCGCAGTCGGGATGGCGCTGTCCGCCGCCCCCGCCCACGCCAGTGACTACAGCGGCAATGGTCACGACGAGCAGCCGCCGGTGACCATCATCAACACGCAGGAGCAGACCCAGGAGGCCGACGCCGAGGCCACCAGCGAGAACGTCAACGTCAACGAGAACGAGGCCGAGGCCGAGGCCGTGGCCGAGGCCGGGGGCCTGCTGGGCCTCGACGTGAGCCTGGGCCTTCTCTGACGCTGCTCTGAAGAGCCCCTCGTCCATCACCGTTCGAGGGGCCGGCCCTTCCGCTCTGAGCGGGGCACGGGTCACAGTTGGACTCTCGGCATGCGGCCACCGCTGCCACACGTTCGACTGCCTGTCCGCCTAGGGCTTCCCGGAAGTCGCGAATTTCCGAACGAGGGTTTCCGGCCGCTGTACACCGGAGAACGAATCCATTCTCCTTCGGAACTATCGCTTGGGTGCGGCTCGGCGGAGATATCAATGCCGGGCGCCCGGTGTGCCGCCTTGGAAGAATTCCCTTAGGTCTAGCAAGATCCGTGTAGGGGACGATTCACGTCTCTTATGCAATTCGTTTTCATGGAGGGTTTCCATGTTCCGCAAGCTCAGTGTCGCCGGCCTTGTCGCGGGTGCCGCAGTCGGGATGGCGCTGTCCGCCGCCCCCGCCCACGCCAGTGACCACAACGGCAATGGTCACGACGAGCAGCCGCCGGCGACCATCGTCAACGCTCAAGAGCAGGCCCAGGAGGCCGAAGCCGAGGCCACCAGCGCGAACGCCAACGTCAACGAGAACGAGGCCGAGGCCGAGGCCGTGGCCGAGGACGGTGGCCTGATCGAGATCATCATCGGCCCCGCTGAGGAAGAGATCCCGGCTCCCGAGATCTGATTCCTGATCCGCACCACATCCTGATTTTCTTGGTTCCTTTTAGGGAGGGTTTCATGTTCCGTAAGCTCAGTGTCGCCGGTCTTGTCGCGGGTGCTGCAATTGGGATGGCGCTGTCCGCCGCCCCCGCCCACGCCAGCGACTACAGCGGCAATGGTCACGACGAGCAGCCGCCGGTGACCATCATCAACGCTCAGAAGCAGACCCAGGAGGCCAACGCCGAGGCCACCAGCGAGAACCTCAACGTCAACGACAACGAGGCCGAAGCCGAGGCCGAGGCCGTGGCCGATGGCCTGCTCGAGGTCTCTGCGGACCTGGGTGACCTGCTCTGACCAGTCCGCGCCCCGCGTGAGGGAACCCGGCCGCCCTGTGCGGCCGGGTTCCCGGCGTCCCGGCCGGACGGCTGCCACTTTGGCATTGGCCGGGGCAGGTCTTGAGCGCCTCGCGGTTGTGCTCCGTACAGCACGCCCGGCCTCCCTGCCCCCTCCCGGGACGGCGGCGCGGTGATCCGGTCGTTGTGGGCCGCGGCGCCGTCGCGAGCACGAGTAGTCCGGAGGTGCCATGCCAGTCGCAGAACCGGCCGCCCTCACCGTGCGGGGGGCGGCGATGTGCGTGTTCGCGCTGCTCGGCGGATGCGGAGCGGCTCCGGAAGCGGACGACGGTGCCGAGCGCGAAGAGCCCGTGCGGCCGCCGCCGTCGGCGACCGCGGGCATGGATGCCGAGGCCGACCCGACTACGGCGCCCGAGACCGTCTACGTCTTCAACACCCACGGCAACGAACAGGGCGAGGCCGACCAGCGACCTGAGAACCTCGTCGCCTCGCAGTCGACCACCTTCACCGGGCTGGAGTGGCTGGCCTGGGGCGGCGGCCCCGCTGTCGCAGAAGGCGATGTGCAGGGCACGTGGTGCCTGCCCGACTGCCAGGACTCCCCCTATCCCGTCACCGTCGAACTAAGCGGGGCCGAGACGGTCGACGGGACCGCGTTCTACACCGGCTACACGTTCACCGGGCGCAGCGGCTTCCCCGAGGAGATGCGCGGCCGCGTTCGCGACGTCGGCAGCGGCCGGCTCATGCTGCCCACCGCATGGTGAGCCCTCGCTGCGGGCCGCCCGCGCGCCCTCGGGCCGACCGGTTCTCGGCAGCGCCGGCCAAGAATTGCAGATCTCGGAGTATTTGCAGGTCACAGGAGTACGATTGGCCTGTTCGCAGCCCCGGATCGCCGGGTTCCGTCCGCGTTGGTGGCCGGGGGTCTTTAGTCTGCTGAGTTGTGGGTGTCTCAGCGGAACAGGTGACTGCGGCGGGCCCCGGCGGCGAGGCCCCGGGCCCCGGGGGACGACGGTCCGGGCGCACGCGTGCGGAGGGGCCGGTGCCCCGGCACGGCCGCGCCGCCCTCCTGCGCTTGGCGGCCTGGTTCGAGGATGCCGACCCCCGCTCGGCCGACGAGATCTACACCGCGGCCTTCGCGGTCCACGGCGCCACCCACCTCGGCGGCCCCTGCGACGAGCCCGCCGGTGCCACGGTCAGCTGGTGGGAGGCACCCTTGGCCAGTGTCGCCGCGGCGCGGCTGGCCAGCGCACTGCCGGCCGACGCCGTACGCGACCACGCCGAGCAGCGGGCCCGGCTGCGCGACGCGGCCGAGTCCTCCGTGCACTGGCGCCGCTCGGCCGCCCAGGAGCTGCACCGCGTGCTGGCCGAGGCCACCGGCGGCGACTCCCGCATCCGGCTCTCCAATCCCGCCATGGAGGTCCTGATGGAACTGCTCACCGCCGCTCTGGGGTCCGGCGACGCCACACGCCGCGCCGTCTCGGCGGGGGACCTGGAGCTCGGCATCCGCCTGCACGTACGCCACGACCCCGAGGCCTCCATCACCCTCCGCGGCTCCGGCGGCGACCTCAGCCTGGAAGGACTGCGGTTGCGGGTGACCCCGTTCGACGCCGCCGGCGAGCCCGACGAAGCCGCCGCCTCCCGCGAACCCTCCGACACCCACCACAGCCCCACACCCGCCTCCGGCACCGCCCTGCCGTTCGCGCGCGAGGCCTGAGACGCTCCTCCGGGGCTCCCGGTACGAGCGCGTCGGCCGACCGCCCCTTCGGACCGCCCCTCGGCCGCGACGCGCGGGACAGCGGGCACGAGCAATCCACGAACAGCGACGGAGAACCCGACGAAGGAGGTGGCGACGCCCGTGACGTCAGAGGACTTCGCTCTCACCGGGGAGCGTCAGGCCGCCGCGCGGCGGCTGCTGGCCGCCCCGATCGTCACCGACCGCACCCATCCCGAGGACTTCGCCCTCATCCGCGCCCACTCGGACTGGCTCATCCAGCGCTTCCGGCGGGTCCTCGGCTACGAGCTGACCGTCGCCGCCGACCATGCCCGCCTGGCCAAGACCGGGCTCGCGCGGCCCGCCGCCCGCCCCCTCACCCGGCCCAGCGGCGCCGACTTCACGCCGCGCACCTACAGCTACCTCGCGCTGTGCCTGGCCGTGCTCGTGGAGGCCCCCGAAACGCTCACGGCGGCCCGCCTGGCCGACGACGTCAGCGCTGCCGCCGTTGAGGCCGGGCTCGCCCTGGACCCGCGCGAGCGGATGGCCGAGCGCCGGGCCTTCAGCGCCGCGCTGCGCAAGCTCGCCGAATGGGGCGCGATCGGCGAGCAGGAAGGGGCGCTCGCAGCCTACGCCGACGACCCGGCCGAAGAGGTGGTGCTCACAGTGCGCCAGGAGGCCGTGCGCCGCGTGGTCGCCCATCCGCCGCACGCAGCGGCCGACGCGCGCGCCTTCGTCGACGAGCACGACGCCGCCGACCCCGCGGGGGAGGACGCGGGCGAGATCGCCCTGCGCCGCGCCCTCGCCGAGACCGCCGTCGTCTACCGGGCCGACCTCACCGAGCGCCAGCGCCGCCGACTGGCTAACCACCAGTGGCGGGCGGCGGCCGAGCTCGGCGAGCTGCTCGGCTGCGATGCCGAGGTCCGCGCCGAAGGGGTCGCCCTCATCATGTCCGCCGACGCCGCGGCCGAGGGCGTCTCGGCGTTCCCCAGAGCCGATCCGGTCGGCCAGGCGGCCCTGCTGCTGCTGGAGCGCCTGGTGGCCAGGCTGGCCCCGGCCCACGTGCCCGAGAGCGGGGTGGAGGTGCCCGAAGACGTGCTGACCGCGGAACTCGCCGAGGTGCTCGACGCCGACGGCGGGGCCCGGCCCGGCCACGGCGCCCGCTCGGCGCTGCGCCATGAGCCGGACCCCGATACCCTCGCGGCCCGGGCACTGCGACTGCTGTACGACACCGCCCTGCTCCACCACACCGATCCCCCGGGCGCACCGCGCTCCGGGTGGCGGTTGCGGGCCGCGGCCGCGCGCTACTGCGGGCGGCCCTCCGGTGCTCCGCCGACACCCCCCGCCCAGGCGGGCTCCGCGGAGGTGCCGGCGGGCACCGGGCGATGACCGGGCGGCCCGGGCTCCCCGCGAGGCGGGGAGCGGACGCCGGGCACTCGCGGCATCCGGAAGAATGTCAGCATCGCCCGCCGCCGGAGCCTCCGGCGGTGCGCGAGACGGTACAGAGCGGAGGACGGGCGATGACCGTCGCCAACGCCCACGGGCGAACGGAGCCGTCGCCGCCCGGCGGCGGCGACGAGCGGCCGGGCGGCGCCATCGGCGCCCAGGAGTCCCCACCGGTAGACGGGTCCGGCAGCGGGGACGCCGCACGCCTGCCCGGCGAGCAGGGGCGCGCCGCCGGGTCCGTCCCCGCCGGCGACCTGCTCGGTGCCGCCGCGCCGACGCCTGCGGCCGGCACCCCCGCCGCCACGCGTGCGGAGGGCGGCGGCGCCGCCGAACCCGCGACCGGGCCGAGCGAGCGGGGCGGCGACGCGGTCAGCGGCCGCTACCGGCTCAACCGCGCCGGGATTCAGAACGTCTGGCACTACGACGACCACGTCTTCGACTTCGCCGACGGCCGCCTGCTGCTGCGCGGCCGCAACGGCGCCGGCAAGTCCAAGGCACTGGAGATGCTGCTGCCGTTCCTGCTCGACGGCGACGCCCGCCGGCTGGACACCACCGGAAGCAGCCGGACCAATCTGCGCTGGCTGCTGCTGGAGGGCCGCGACGGCGAGACCTCCCGGCGGCGCGGCGCCGACCCCTCCGACCCCGCCGCCGGCGCCGGCGACCCTGCGGAACCCGCTGAGCAGGACGGCCCCACGGCCACCCTCGGCTACCTGTGGGTGGAGTTCACCCGCTCCGGCGGCGCCGCCCCGGCCGAGGCGGGCGGCCGGGCCGACGCGGACGCCCCCGGCCCCCGCCGCATCACCCTCGGTGCGGCCGTGACCGCGTCCCCCGGGACCGACGCCCGCAGCGTGTTCTTCATCACCGAACGCGAAGCCGGCACCGACCTCCCGCTGGTCTCCGACGGCCGCCCGATGCCCATCGACCGGCTGCGCACCGAGGTCGGCCCGGGCAACTGCTACGACACCCCCGTCGACTACCGGGCGCGCGTCATGCGGGAGCTGTTCGGCATCGACGACCCGGTGCGCTACCGCAACCTGATCCACCTGCTCTACCGGCTGCGCCGGCCCACCATCGGCGAGCGCCTGGAGGCGGGCGAGCTCGTGTCCGTGCTCGCCGAGGCCCTGCCGCCCATGGACGAGACCGTCCTGGACGAGATGGCGCGCAACATCACCGACCTGGAGCAGGCCCGCACGCGGCTGGAGGCCCTGCGCACGGCGCGCGAGCAGGTCGCCGGATTCCTCGGCGACTACCGCGGTTACCTGCACCGCGCCTTGCGGATCCAGTCCGGGGCCGTCCGGGAGCAGGTCGAGGCCTACCGCCGTCGCGACTCCGAGGTCGAGCGGCTCACCGGCGAGCTGGAGGAGCTTGTCACGGCCGAGGGCACCGTGCAGGAGGAGCGCGACCGGCTGCGCCGCACCCGTGACACCGCCGCCTCCGACGCCGCCACCCTCTCCAGGAGCGGCGACGCCCCCGAGCATGCGTCCGACTTCGAACAGCAGGCTCGCGACGCCGCGGTCTCCGCCTACATCCGCGCCGCCGAGGCCGCGTCGGCCGCCGCGGGCTACGCCAACACCAACGAGGAGCAGGCCAAGCACCGCGTCGGCGCCGACATCGCGGCGATCGGACGCGCCCTGGACGCGCTCGGCGGCCTCCACGAGCGGCTGCGCACCACCGCCCAGACCGCCGGAGTCGACCCCCGCTGCCTCGGCCAGGTGCCGGACCCCGTACCGACCACGCTCGCACCGCGGGAGAGCGTCACCCGCGTGAACCTGGAGGGCCTGGAGCAGGCCGTCGAGCGCGAACCGGTCACCGGTGTCGACGCGGACGACCTGCGTTCGCGCTTGGCCGAGCTGCACGACCGGTTGTCCGCTGCCGACCAGAGCGCCGCCGAGCGCGAGGCCGCGGTCGCCGACCTCGCCGAACGCGCCGAGCGCCGCACCGCTGCTGAGCAGCGCGAGGCCGCGCTCGCCGGCGAGGCCGAGGCCGCCGAGGCCGCCCTGGAGCGCGCCCGTGAGCGCGAGCAGACCGACATCGACGCGGTCCGCGCCGCCAGCGCCGACTACGCCGATCGGGTCCGCGGCTGGTGCGCCGGGCTGCGCGAGACCGCACCCGACGCCGACCTGGGCGCGCAGCTGGCGGAGCTGGAGTCGCTGGTCGAGCTGCCGCTGGAGGACAGCCTGCGCGTCCTCGACGCCGACGTGCCCGAACGCGTCGCCCGCCACGCCCACGGCATCGTCGACCCGCTGCTGCGCGAGCTGCGCACCCGCCGCGACACCGCCGTCGGCGAGGAGCGGGAGCTCTCGACCGAGCTGGACGAGCTCTCCGAGCGCCGCAGCGCGGCCTCCGGACACATCGCACCCGATCGCCCCGCCTGGGCCACCGCGGGCCGCGACGACGCCGCGGGCGCCCCCTTCTACCTCGCCGTCGACTTCGCCTCCGATCTCTCCCACGAGGACCGCGCCGGGCTGGAGGCGGCGCTGGAGGCCTCCGGCGTGCTGTCCGGGTGGATCGCCGCCGACGGCTCGCTGACCGACGGCACCAGCCGCGACCTGCTGCTGGCCCCGGGCCGTCCGGTCAAGGGCCGCAGCCTGCGCGACGTACTCGTGCCCGTCGACCCCGTCCCCGGCGGTGTCACCAGCGGGGCGGTCTCGGCGCTGCTCGACTCCGTCGGGCTGCTGCCGCCGCCCGGCGAGGAGGAGCCCGAGCCCCGCCACCGGCGCGACAGCCCGCCGCCCGCGGCCAGCGCCGTGTCGCTGGACGGCCGGTGGCGCCTGGGCGCCGCCTCCGGCGCCCACAGCAAGTCCGGCGCCGAGTACATCGGCAAGCAGGCCCGCGCCGAGACGGGCGACCGCACCCTCGCCAACATCGACCGCCGCATCGCCATAGCCGAGGCCCTGCTCGCCGAGGCCGGGGAACGCCGCGGCGACATCGAGCGGATGCACGCAGCCCTCGTCGAGACCGACAGGGCGCTGCCCGACCCCTCGGGTGTGCTCGCGGCCTGGTCCGCCCTCGACAACGCGCGCGCCTGGCTGGCCGGCACCCAGCGTGCCCACAACGCCTCGTGCGACGAGCTCGCCCAGGCACGCGAGACCACATTGAGCCGCCGCGCCGAGCTGGCCGACCCCGCCGACCGCCGCGGCCTGTCCACCGGCCCCGCGGAGCTCGCCGCCACGCGCACCGCGCTGGAGCGGCTGCGCACCGAACTGGCCGCCGCCCACAGCGACCTCGACGAGCTCGCGGTGCTGCTGGAGGACTACCGCGGCCACAGCGCCGCCTGGGAGGACGCCCGCTCCGGGCGCATCCTCGCCGAGGACGCCCGCACCGCCGCCATCACCGACATGATCACCGTGCGGCGCGAGATCGAGCTCACCGACAGGGCCCGCGCAGCCGCTCCCGACCAGATCTCCGGTGCGGTGGGCCAAGTGCGCGAGCGGATGGACGACGCCGCCGACCGGCTGCCCGGGGTCGAGCGCGAGGCCCAGCGCGCCCGCGACGACCGCGTAGGCGCGGAGACCCGGCTGGACACCGCGGTGCTCGAACGCGCCGAGCAGGCCCGCCGCGCTCTCGACTCCGGCCGCGTACTGCGCTCGATGCTCGCCCGCGACGACGGCGGCCCCGACCCCGCGCTGCTGGCCGCCGCCGGGCTCGAAGCCGTGGCCGGGCATCTTGCCCCGGAGGCCGCGGTGGCAGACGCCGTGAGCGAACCGTCCGAGCGGCCGGAAGCCGAAGCGGAACCGCAGCCCGACCGCGCCGCACAAGCCGAGGAGGAGCACGGGAAGGAAGGGGAGCCGCAGGCGGCCGGCGACCCCGCCGAGGCCGCGGCCGAGGCCGACCACGACGCGCTCGCCGCGCGGGTCGCCGCCCTCGACGCGCTGCTGGCCTCGCTGAAGGAGAATCTCGACCCCGAGCCCGCGGCCGACGGAGAGCTCGACGACAGCGGCATCCTGCGCCGCCGCGAGGAGCTGCACGGCATGCTCGCCGCCAGCGAGGCCGTGGGCGCCTGGACCGAGCTGACCGAGCCCGCCGGGCTGAAACGGCTCACCGTCCACTGCGACGACGGCAGCCACGACATCACCGGCTACGCCGGGCACCTGGACGAGGCGGTCGCCGCGGCGGAGGAGGACGCGCTGCTGCGCGAGGAGGAGGCCTTCGAGCGCCACCTGCTCGGCGAGCTGGCCGGCCACCTGCGCCGGCAGATCGAGGAGGCCCGCGCGCTCATCTCGACCATGAACGACGTCCTGGGCGACACCACCACCTCCCAGGGCTTGGGTGTGCGCCTGGACTGGCAGCTGGCCCCCGACGCCGACGAGGACATCCAGGCGGTCGTCCCGCTGCTGGCCCGCCCGCCCGAGCAGCGCACCCGCGTCGAGACCACGCGGTTGCGCGACGCACTGCGGCGCTGCATCGAGGCGATCCGCCGCCTCGACCCCACCGCCACCGGCGGCGCCCAGCTGCGCGCCGCCCTGGACTACCGGTCCTGGTTCGCCTTCACCGTCTACGTGACCGACGCCGCCCACCCTGGCCGCGAGCGGCGGCTGAGCCACCGCACCGCCCTCAGCCAGGGCGAGCAGCGCGTCGTGGCCTACCTGGTGCTGTTCGCGGCCGCGGCGGCGCAGTTCGGCTCGCTCGCCGCCCAGGCCCCGGTGGCGCCGCGGCTGATCCTGCTCGACGACGCCTTCGCCAAGGTGGACGAGCCCACGCACGGGCGCCTGCTGGGACTGCTGGTCGAGCTCGACCTGGACTTCGTGCTCACCTCCGAGCGCGTCTGGGGGTGCTTCGAGAGCGTGCCGAGCCTGCACATCTACGAGTGCCTGCGCGATCCGGCCGTGCCGGGGATCGCCACCCTCCACTTCACCTGGGACGGCAGCAGGCGCAGGCTCGTGGGGGTGTGAGGGTGCGCGTGCCGGCCGGGCCGCCCGGTCACCGGTGCCCGCGCGCGGCTCCCATGACCGCTGCGGATCGGCGGGTACAGCGCTGCACCTGCGCCGTTCACGGGCCGCGCTACTGCTTTGACCCGTCCTGTCCTAGTCTGCTGTGCGTGGCCAACAACTGAGCGGGTGTGGTGAGGACAGTGACGACGGGTCCTGGGACCTCCACCGGCGCTGCCCCGCGCCGGTACGACAGCAGCGCGGACGCCGCGCGTTCCCTCCTGGACCGCCTGGCCGAGTCCGGCCTCGATCCCGCCGCGCGACGGTGGGTGTGGGCGGCCCTGCAGGGCGACGAGGCGGTGGCCGCCTGCGCCCGCGGCGAAGAGGTGCCCGAACCGCCGGGAGAGGGCGCCGAGCCGGTTCCCGGCGGCGCTGCTGCCCGCGGCGGCCGCAGCTTCCTGCGCCGGATCGAGGTCCAGGGGTTCCGGGGCATCGGCAGCCCCAGCGCGCTGGAGTTCCCGCCGGGGCCCGGCCTGACGGTCATCGTGGGCCGCAACGGCTCGGGCAAGTCCAGCTTCGCCGAGGCCGCCGAGGCCGCGCTGACCGGCCGCAACCTGCGCTGGGACGCCATGCCGGCCGACTGGCGCGACGGCTGGCGCAATCTGCACTTCGACGAGCGCACCGAGATCACCGTCGAGCTGCAGTCGCCCGCCGATCCGGGGCCCACGCGCGTGACGCGCGCCTGGACCGGCGAGAGCGTGCGCTCGGCGCGGGGCGAGGTGGTCTCGCCCGACGGCACCACCGCCCCGCTGCGCAGCCTGGGTTGGGACCCCGAACTCTCCCGCTACCGGCCGTTCCTGTCCTACGACGAACTCGGCCGGGCCGTCACCGGCCGCGCCGCCGAGCTCTACGACACGCTGACGGCCCTGCTGGGCCTGACCGACCTGACCGCGGCCGAGCGCCGCCTGGCCAAGTCCTGCGACCGCCTCGCCAAGCAGCGCGACCGCCCGGGCCACGAGCACGGCTACCTCGTGCAGCGGTTGCACGCCAGCGACGACCGGCGCGCCCGCACGGCCGCGGAGCTGCTCGGCGCCGAGAAGATCGATCTCGACCGGCTCGCGTCCATCGCGGCCGACGACGGCCCGGCCGACCGCCGGCAGCACGTGGTGCTGCGCCGCCTGCGCCGGCTGTCGGTGCCCGAGCGCGGCCTGCTCACCGACGTCGTCAACGAGCTGCGGGGCGCCGCCATGGAGCTGGCGATGGCCGCCGGCACCAAGGGCGACCACGCGCGCGGCGTCGTGGACCTGCTTCGCCGCGCCATGGAGCACCGCGAACGCCATCCCTCCGAGGACGACTGCCCCACATGCGGGACCGGCGGCGCGTTCGGCCCCGAGTGGGAGCAGCGCGCCCGCGCGGAGATCAGGCGCCTGGAACCGATCGCGGCGAACGCCTCGGCGGCCTACGAGCGTGCCGAGAGCGCCCGCGACCAGGCCCGGTTCCTGATGGCCCCGATGCCCTCGTGGCTGCCGCCCGACAGCGAGCTCGGCCGGGTGTGGGAGGAATGGGAGGCCGGTGCGCAGATAAGCGACCTGACCCAGCTCGCCGAGCACATCGAGACCGTGGGCCGCCGGCTGCGCTCGACCGCCGTCGCCGCGCGCAAGGCCGCAGGGGAGCAGCTGGACGATCCCACCGACGGGTGGGCGGAACTGGCCGACCAGCTGGGCGCGTGGGTCGCCGACGCCCGGGCCGCGGCCGGTGCGGCGGAGACCCTGGGCCCGGCCGAGCGCGGCCTGGAGTGGCTGACCGCGATCGCCCGCGAGATTCGCGCCGAGCGGCTGCGTCCGCTGGCCTCGCACGCCGAGCAGGTGTGGCACCGGCTGCGCCAGGAGCGCCGCATCGACCTGGAGGCGCTGCGCCTGGTGGGCCGGGGGGCGCGGCGCCGCGTCGCGGTTGACGTGGCCGTGGACGGCACCGAGAACGACGGCAACGCGCCCGGGCTGCTCAGCCAGGGGGAGTTCCAGGCGCTCGCGCTGTCGATCTGCCTGCCGCGGACGACGGTGCCCGACAACCCCTTCGGCTTCCTGCTGCTGGACGACCCGGTGCAGGCGATGGACACCGAGACGGTCGAAGGGCTGGCCGACGTCCTGGCCGAGGTGGGCCGCCACCGCCAACTGGTGGTTTTCACCCACGACACGCGGCTGCCCGACGCGCTGTATCGGATCGGCCTGCCCGCGGACATCCGGCGCATCCAG
This sequence comes from Streptomonospora wellingtoniae, assembly GCF_031845375.1. Lineage (NCBI taxonomy): Bacteria > Bacillati > Actinomycetota > Actinomycetes > Streptosporangiales > Nocardiopsidaceae > Streptomonospora > Streptomonospora wellingtoniae. The sequence continues at coordinate 325 of NZ_JAVREK010000001.1, read as the reverse complement.
CGCGACGCGATGTCCAACGTGTGGGTCGCCGAGTCCGGCCGGACGGGCGAGGCGGGGCCCCCCGGGGGCGCGGAGGACCGCGGTGCCGCGGGGGCGCCCGCGGCACCCCAGCCCGGGGTGGAGAACCCGCAGAGGGCGGCACATCGCCGTTGACCCTTCTATGTCAAGCGGCGAGATGATGCTCGATCGCGGCATGGTCCCACCCCGCCCGGTCCCGGACCATGGCCCGGTAGATCACATCGATCAGATGGCGTTTGAGTACCCGGTAGGCGCCCCGCTTGCCCTTGGACGGCTCCAACCGCTCCACCAGGGCCCCGGCCCCGGG